>JAANXI010000129.1 GCA_018263365.1 Fidelibacterota bacterium
AAGGCTCCGTGAAATCCTCGACAGACCCTCCGGGTATGCCTTCGGTTTCCCAAAACCCTTTTCATCTCAACATCTTGGCACATCTCATCCACAACAATCGCTCAATTTAGGATATAGTGCCTTTATAAAATAGTTCAATCGACGTGGGAATGTAAGGAAATCTGTTGAAATTGTGACCACAGAAATATAGAATTATCCCAGTTTTTGAGGCGTATACGGCTTGGAAATCGTCTTCTAAAAATAAGCAGGGGCTCCAAATGAGAGCATTGAGATCGCTTTCGGTGGTCATCTTGTTTACGCTCATGATGTGTACTGTGGCGTTCGGGGAAGTGGTGGATTGGGAGAAAATCGGGGCAATAGAGAGCAGGTATCATTCAATTCAAGACAGCCTCCAATCCAAATACGTCGCTCTGATGGATTCAGCGAAAATCATCAAAAGGAAACTGAGGGATTTAGACTCTTCGGCTACAATCGACCCAATTCCTGTGACCACGAAGGGCTCCGGGATAAAATTATATAAAGAGCCGTTTGTTCTGGACGGTTTTTATCGGGAACTCCCGCCGGATACGACCGTCTTGCTGGTTGAGTTCAACAAATACGGAGGATTTTATCACGTCGCAACGGGCGCGAGAAATGGCTACATCATTGGCAGGCATCTCGATGTCTCAAACGTGGATCTCCCGGACATTACCGTCAAAGAAAAACGAATAATGTTACGGGATTTTCTGAGCAGGATGAATGAACAAATCGAAAATTTCGATAACACACCCAATATCCTGAATGAGCTAAGAAGAAAAAGTACCCATTTACGAACCGTGTATATCAACACATTTAATTTACCAATTCGCCGCAGACCCAGTGCTACATCCGGGATTATTAATACGGTCAAACAGGGCGAATCGGTCTATCTGAAAGAGGAGTTCCGCGGATGGGCAATGGTTCGATACGAGGATCAGGACAGCTGGGTTCATTCGAAATATCTGAGTGTAACACCGGTAAAAAGGTCTCCCCAGGGAGCGCCGGCAAAAATTGTACGTCCGAAATAATCCGGACTTATCATCCAAGATGAAAAGTGTGATTTTGCGGGGCGGGATAATGACCGGAATGTCTCCGGATGATGTGATTGGCAGCTAGGGGCAACCGGTGGATAAGTATTCCAATGACTACGAGACTATCTGGACTTACTATCATAGCGACAAGAAGACAGAACTCTATTTCCGTGACGGCGAACTAAAGGACTGGAAGGATTTTAAGTAGGGAGTTTCCTACATAACTTTGCGATTTTACTCCGACAAACCCTCAACCAGGGATGAGTAATCCGTCTCACCGTATCCCTTTTCGATGGCGTTCTTGATGATTTTTCGGACGCCATTAATTCCGGCGTTTTCGAGTCCTGCTGAATCGGCGGCCTGCACGATCAAATCAACATCTTTCAGCAGATGTTTGGTAGGAAAGTTCGGATCGTCGTAATCCTGCTGCAGGATGCGCGGTAACTTTTTATTGAACTGCGGCGAGTAGAGCGCACTGTCCCTGAGGATGTCCATAAAGATTTCCAGGTCGACACCATTCTTCCGGACTAATTCCAAACTCAATCCAAAAGCGGCTGTCAGCGATGCAATGAGCTGATTCAGCGCTAATTTCAGCGGCGCGGCCTTGTCCCGGGTTCGGTTATACGCAGTCACCTCATGTCCTTCGCGCAGTAGTGTTTGAACCATCGGAAATCCCATTAAGCCGGTTCCCAGCAGTGCGACTTTCATAATGCATCTCCCTTACAAGCACTATTACATTTAACGGATGGAAATTACCTGTTATCCCGCCGAAGTGCAAAATCCATCTTCCGGAAAATTCAGCACGATAATTGCACTTTTTTCATAGCTAGGTAATAACAGCGTCTTTTTTTCCAAAATGAGAATTCGAAATCTAAGTTATCCCTAAATCACAGAGCAGGAGATCACCATGCGTAAAATCATCATTGGAATTCTTTTCGTATTTAGTGCGGGTTGCATTTTGGGCCAGGCCCCACAACAGGATCAGGGTAAATTCGTTGAATCAAAGAATGCCTTCTGGGAGCATATCAAAGATACCCTGGACCAGGCTGAACCGGAGGAACCGGAACTGGATTTCCAAATGGATGTCAGCGGCTACGACCTGCCGGAGTCCCCGGACAAATTCACTCAATACTGGCATATTCCGCCCGTAGCGCAGGGACGAACGGGTACGTGCTGGAGTTACAGCACCACCTCGTTTTTTGAATCTGAGGTCAAGCGTCTGCATAATATGGAAGTTGATCTCTCCGAAATGTACACCGTCTACTGGGAATATGTGGAAAAAGCCCGCCGGTTCATCCGCGAACGCGGGGATTCCCGCTTTACCCAGGGTTCCGAAGCCAATGCCGTCACCCGGATTTGGGAAATGTACGGAATCGTTCCGCAGGATGCATATCCAAATACCCGGCCCGACCAACCTTTCCCCGATCACAAGGCCATGTACAACGAAATGAACAATTACCTTAAGTCGCTTGAGGCAAACGATGCGTGGAACGAGGAAGCCGGACTCGAAACCATCAAATCCATTCTCAATCACTATCTGGGAGCACCACCAACAGAAGTCAAAGTCGGGCGGAAAAGTTATACGCCAAAAGAATACCTGACCGAAGTAATTAAAATCGACGTGGATGACTATCTGGATATCCTCTCCCTCAAGGAAAAACCGTTTTACGAGCGGGTGGAATATCCCGTCCCGGACAACTGGTGGCACAATGCAGATTATTACAACGTGCCACTCGAAGATTTTATGGCCATTTTGAAATACGCCACCCGGAACGGCTATACCATGAGTATCGGCGGCGACGTTTCGGAGGCCGGGAAAGTTCCGGAGCAGGATGTGTTCATGGTTCCGACGTTTGACATCCCGGCTGAGTTCATCAACGATGACGCCCGCCAGTTTCGCTTTAGCAACGAGACGACTACGGATGACCACGGCATCCATCTCATCGGCTACATGGAGCAGGACGGCAAGGATTGGTACCTCATCAAGGATTCCGGCAGCAGTGCGCGCAACGGTCGCTTCGAAGGGTATTACTTCTTCCACGAGGATTACGTGCGTCTCAAAATGATGGATTTTATGGTACACAAAGATGCGGCGGAAGAAATCCTCAAAAAATTCTGACAGTAATTACGTACTTTATTCCCCAGCGTCTACCCTTCGACAAGCTCAGGTTGACGCTGGGGCTGTCACTCTGAGCTTGTCGAAGAGTGGCATTTTTTCAAAAAAAATAGATTCTCCGTTACTCTGCAAAAACTGCGTCATCTGCTCCTGGAGGAGCCCATCCGCGGGGCGTGCTATTCTTTCTTCGATTTCGATTTTCCTTCATCACTGATTTCTCCTATATTTCGCATTCTTCCTTTCCACGAAAAAATGGGAAAAACATGCGAATCCGGCTTGCACATATTAGCGTCTGTGTTCTTCTCCTCAATTTCCTGTTGGGTTGTTCACCAACAGAGCCAAAGGAGAACGAGCCGAAAATCGACATCGACTTTGCGAACATCGAAACCATCGATTACTCCGAGCATGTGCAGCCGGTATTCGATGCGTACTGCCTCAGTTGCCACGGAGGGGATAAACCGGCGGCGGATACGCTGTACGTTTCGGGGTTTATGGTTCCCGGTGGGAATGTGCCGCAGTCTGTAGTCCCAATAGAACGATCCACCATGACCGTTGGGGATCCGATTCCGGTGCTCTACGATATTCCGCACGGTATCGCCATATCACCGTCCGGTGAAGAACTCTATGTTGCCAGCCTGTCAAGCCACCGAATTATTTTCATAGATACTCAGTCCAACGACATAGAGAGTCTCTCGCTGGGTTCCTCGAAAGCGCCTTTGCAGATTGCCGTGTCTCCGGACGGCTCCACACTCTATGCCACGGCACAACTCTCCAACGAACTGTTTGTCATCGATGCCGCTACACGCTCGATTCAGGCAACGCTGAGCGACGGCATCGGCTTACAGCCATGGCATCCGGTAGTAACTCCGGACGGAGTGCGCGTCTACGTTGGTAATCTCACCTCGAATTCCGTCTCGGTTATTGACGCGAATTCGAATACAGTTCTTCAGCCTATCACCGGGGACGGCATTACGCAGCCGCATGGGAGCGCCGTCACATCCGATGGGAAATACGTGTTTATCTCAAATCGCAATTCCTCCGGCGATTATGTACCGCGTCATAATTTCGGCGACAATGAAAATGTTGGCACCATTACTGTGATTAATACCGAAACTAATGCCATCACGAAGGTATTGGAAGTGGGTGACTTTGCCACCGGATTAGGCATTTGGGAGGAATAATTATTTACTTTGCATGCAAGAAGTCGGTATCGCTCTTTCGGATTGTATTAGTTTGTGGTTTCATACTCACAATCTGGAATGCCTGCAAAAAAAAGTCGCCCATGGATTCAGACGAAGGCCAATCGAAGGCCGACAGCCTGGCTGAACTCAGGGAAACCGTCTTTTCACCGCAGAAGTGTCGGCAGTGCCATCCCAACCATTATGAGGAATGGAGCACCTCTATGCACAGGTACGGCTTTGTTGATCCGGTGTTTTTCGCTTTGGACGATTCCGGACAGGCGCGCTCGAATAATGACCTGGACCAGTTTTGCGTGAAGTGCCACAGCCCGATTGCCAGTATGCTGGAGGAAACCCCGCCGGGATTTCAGCGGGACAACCTCAGTGAAGTTGCCAAATCAGGTGTATCGTGTGATGTCTGTCACGCGGTGAAAACGGCTGTCCGCGGCAAGGGAATCACCTCTCTGCGCACCGATTACGCCAGAGTTGGACCAATTGAAAATCCAGAGCCCAACACCTTTCACAATTCGGAATACGATCCGGATTTCGGTAAATCCGAGCAGTGCAGCCCGTGTCACGATGTGATTGCGCCAAACGGTGTTTTAGTCGAGCGCACATCGCAGGAGTGGGATGTTAGTCCCTATTCCGCTATGGGTGTGGAGTGCCAGGATTGCCACATGCCGACCTACCAGGGAAAGGCAGCGATGCAGGGACCGGAGCGCGAGATCCATCGGCACTATTTCGTCGGAGTAGATATTCCCCTGGTAGATTTTCCGGACCGTCAGGAGACCATCGGTATGGTGGACGACCTTCTGAAAAACGCAGTGACCATGGATGTCAATATCCAGGAACAATCCATTTCGGATAATAGACTGCCAGTGGAGGTCTCCATCAACAACGATAAAACCGGGCATGATATCCCAACCGGCACCACCTTCGAGCGCCAGATGTGGATCGAACTGATTGCCAGAGATGTTCAGGCGGATACGGTTGTTTTTGCTACCGGCCTCCTCGACGCCAACGGCGATCTCCGGGATTCGCACAGCAAACCGGTGCAACAGAACGAGGTCCCGAAAGATACCGCACTCAAACTCTATCGCGGCGTGCCGTACACCGATGGCGACGAGACCCTCTTTTTCTGGGAAGCGGATTCCGTTGAATTCCGCACCATCGCCCCATTTGAGACGGACGTGACAGAATATTATATCCCAGTCAATCCAAATATCTCGGATATGGAAATCTCTGTACGACTCCGCTTTCGGTCGTTCCCGCCGTATCTGTTGCGTAAGATTGGACAGAGTTCACTAATCGATAATCTCGTCATCCATGATATGTCGGAATACACTCAAACTGTTTCCATGCCATGACTCTGAAAAATACAGCTTTGTTCATTTCGGTAATTTTATTGGCAGCGAATTTCCTCTTTCCGCAAGACCATCAGTTTACCAGAAAAATCGATCCTTTTCCGGTCATGGCATACGGCGGCGTCGAATACGACTATCCCTTTCTGGGCGGCCTCAATCATCCCCGGCCGCATTTCCTTGACATCGATACCGATGGCGATGCAGATCTGTTTCTGCAGGAGTCTTATAACCGCATCATGTACTTTGAAAATACCGGCACTAGTTCCCAATACGAGTTCACCTGGCGGACAGAAGAGTATAGGGATTTATCCATCGGCAACTGGTTCAAATTCGTCGATATCGATGGCGACGGAGATTACGACCTGCTATCCGAGCAGCCGAGCAATCGCATTAAAATCCACCGGAATACCGGCTCGGCAGAATCGCCCAGTTTTGACATAGCCGTCGATACCCTCCGGGATGCTGCCGGCGATGAGATTTTTCCGGGCTCCGGTACCATTCCGACGCTTGCGGACATCGACTGCGATAATGATCCCGACCTGTTCTATGGTAATCAGGACGGGACAATTATATGAACATCGATGTCGGTAATCACAGCGCCCCGGCCCTCGGCGATCTGAACGGCGACGGACTTCAGGATTTGCTCGTCGGGAGTGAAAGCGAAGGTCTCAGTATCTATACAAACAATGGCACTAGTGATTCGCCAGATTTTTCAGCAAATCCATCATTTACTATCGACGGTATCGGTCGGACAACTCCGATTGCCATCGATATGAATAACGACGGACGCCCAGACTTGATATCAGGAACTTTACAGGGCGGGCTACGATTTTATGCGAACAATACAGACCCGACACCTATTGGTGACGAATGGATTCCAGCCCAGCCATCAAATGGGATAACGTTATTGGGCAATTATCCAAATCCGTTTAACGGCGAAACTGTGATTCGGTTTACAACGTCGATTTTTAACCATTCGCTTTATATCCGTATTTATAACCTTGACGGAGAGTTGGTATGGGAAGATAAAGTTCAAGCAAACTCTGCTTATCATTGGGATGGAACCGGTCTTCACGGGCGGTCCTTGCCCAGCGGAATGTATTTTTACCGGATTTCCAACGGATTTGTGAGATCGGGAGCCGGAAAGTTAATGCTTCTCAAATAAAATAGAATTTGGTGACTTCAATCTCTCTCACCCGGATTGGCTTAATTTCGCTTGGTATTTTGCTCGCTACTTTGTCGCGCTTTGAACAAGGAAAGAATAATTCCAAAAGCAAATACAAGCCCGGCGATAAAGGCAGTTAACTTTTCGTACACGCCGACATCAAGCAATAGAAGAACGATAGCCAACGCGATCAGGAAAAGCCCGAAAATCTTTCGTATCATGGATCTGACTTCCTTTCCGTCCCAAAGATTTCAGCCGGGAGGTCTCTGTTTCAACCCCTAATTGTTCAACATTTGACTTAATATCTCTTTGGTGAGTTCCGGATTAGCGGTTCCACCGGTCTCACGCATGACCTGGCCCATGAAAAAGCCAAGCAGCCCCTTTTGTCCGTCCCGGTATCGCTCGACTTTGTCCGGATTATCCGCCAGGATTTTCTCTATGACAGGCTCAAGTGCTCCCTCATCGCTGACTTGCTGTAGTCCCTCGCGTTCAACGATATCACTAGGATCATCGCCGGTTTCCAGCATCTCATCGAAAACATCATCGGCGGCGCGGGTCGATATAACATCGGTTGAGATCATCTCCACGTAGGCACCGAACTGTTCCGGACTTACTTTCATTTGATTGACCGGCGTCTCCTTATGCACGGCGAGCAATTTATTTACCATCCACTTGGCCACTGCGCTGGCATTTTCGTATGCGGTTAGAGCCTCTTCGAAAAATCCGCTGAGGTCATCGTCCCGGGCAATGATGGCAGCGTTTTCCCGGTCTAGAGAGTACTCATCGACATACCTCTGAAACGTTACTCGCTGGGATCCTGATAGATCCTCCCAGGGATAGCGGTCCCCGGCGCTTGAACGTTCACGCTGGCGCTGTTTTTCCAATTCCCGCTCCCGGCGCTTCTGTTCAATTTCCGCCTGCGATTCCGTCCCTTCTTTTTCAGTCCAGGTATCCCGCAGCGGAACAATCTGATTGAAAATTAGATGGTCTGGCGTAGACTCGTCCGGATCCTGCCAAAAGTAGCCAATCCGCTCGAACTGGAAGCGTTCGTCCGTCGGGTGTTCGCGGACATCTGGCTCCACATATCCGCGGACGACCGTCAGTGACCCGGGATTCAGGTGCTCGGTGAAGTCCTCATCGCCGCTTTCGGGATCAGCGCTCTTGAATAGGCGATTATATTCGCGGAATTCTGCCGGCACGCCATGCATTGCCGACACCCAATGCAGCGTACCGCCGGGGTTGCGGCCGTTGGGCGCATCCCCACCGCGCGTCTCCGGATCATAAGTGCATTCCAGGTAATCAATCTCGCCAGCATCATTCTTCACGACCTTCTCGCAGGTGACGAAATATCCATACCGCAAACGCACTTCTCGTCCGGGCGCCAGTCGGTAGAACCCATCCGGCGGGTTCTCCCGGAAGTCGTCCCGCTCGATGTATAGTTCCCGGGTGAATGGAATTTTCCGTGAGCCTTCCTTGTCAACATCTCTGGGCCAGTATGATCCCTCGACCCAGTCGGTTTTTCCTTCCGGGAAATTGGTGATTACGACTTTCAACGGCTCGGTCACAGCGTTAATCCGAGGCGCGATAAAATTGAGATGATCCCGGAGCACGTGCTCGAAATGACTCATCTCCACGGTGCTTTCCGTCCGGGTGACTCCAATACTCCGGCAGAACTCCCGAATCGCCGCTGCCGGCACGCCACGCTTTCGGAGTCCGGCAATCGTTGGCAGCCGCGGATCGTCCCAGCCGGTCACCAGGTTTTCATTCACCAGGCGAAGCAATTTGCGCTTGCCCATAATCGTGTAGGTTAAATTTAGCCGCGCGAATTCGTACTGATGTGGCCGGGTCGGTAGTTCTTCGGGCTTTAGACAGTTCTCGAGCACCCAATCGTACAATACCCTGTTCGTATCGAACTCCAGGGTACAAAGCGAGTGGGTGACATCTTCGATGGCATCTTCTAGCGGATGCGCAAAGTCATACATCGGATAGATGCACCAATCGTCGCCTTGCAGATAATGATAGGCATGTTTAATGCGATACAGCAGCGGATCCCTGAGAATCATGTGCGGCGACGCCATATCGATCCTCGCCCGCAACACATGCTCGCCGTTTCGGTATTTCCCTTCACGCATCTCATGGAAGAGTGCGAGGTTTTCTTCGACAGTTCGGTTGCGGTATAGACTCGGTTTGCCGGGTTCATTGACGGTCCCCCGGTTCTCCCGGATTTCGGTCTCATTTTGGCTGTCCACGTACGCTTTGCCATCTTTGATTAACTTTTGGGCATATTTATAGAATTGTTCAAAATAGGCGGAAGCAAAATAGAGGTGCTCGCCCCAATCGAATCCCAGCCAGGCTACCGTCTCTTTGATGGAGCGGATATACTCTTCGTTTTCGGTTTCCGGATTGGTATCGTCGAATCGCAAATGGCATCGCCCGTTGTACTCTTCAGCTAAGCCAAAATTCAAAACGACAGACTTGGCATGGCCAATGTGCAGATAGCCGTTGGGCTCCGGCGGAAACCGGGTCACTATCGACTTATAGGTTCCGTCAGCAAGATCCCGGTCGATGATTCCTTTGATGAAGTTGGAGTTTTGGGTATTCATGAGGTACAGTATTTAAGTGTCAGTGTGTTAGTGTGTTAGTGTTCAACAGACATTCCTCAGCAGAGAAAAGAAATATCGGGACTCCTTTTTCCCACCTCAAGCCCGAACCTTTACCAGGAAATTGGAATGCTAGTACCGAATCCCGGTCCCAGCAGGATGGCGTTAGCCAGGATCCGTGCGGTTCCGTAGGTGTATGCGCGGAAAAACGGTTCACCGGCAAACAAAATCATTTGGCCTTTTCCCGATCGCTCTCTGGTAATTGCCGCCCGGATCCGCCCCAGGTGGATGGCAGGATCAGCACGTTGTACTTACGGAGATCTATCCTGCTCAACCGGTTATAATTAAGTATCGAGTGCCGAATTTTTAGTTCCCTGTCCAGATAGTACCAGAGGGAGGCGAAACTGGTCAAATCGACTCGTGACCCTGTGAGAACCGCCGTTTTCGGGTAGACCAGGAGTTCAAACTCACCACCACCGAGGTCCGGCCCCTCGTCCGACAATCCGTGATCAACTCCCAGCACATCAATGCCGTATTCTTTTGATAACTCCTTGAGCAGCGCAGCAGGATTCTTCTCATTCTCGTTCAGGCGTATTAAAATCGATCCGCGATCGTAATCTTTACCTTCAAGCGTAAAAGGCTTCCGTGCGGAACGAATCGCGTATCCCTCTTTCATGAGTTTCTGTACAATATGGAAGACATTATCATCTTCATATCGAATCAGGTATCCGTACTTGGGTTCCGGATTGGTCACTGTGCCTGCCTTCACTTCTATCGATTTCACCAACTCCGATTCAGCATCCGGCTCCTCGGTTGTGGTATAGGCTTCTACACCATAGGCAATCGGCAGCGACCAGGTACTGACCTCATACATGGTGGTGCCTTCGCCCTTGAGCAGCGACTCCCGTTCCTTTTTCAGCGCCTCGTTGACCATCCGTGGATCGAATTCCATAATCGCATTAATGTACGGGCGCAGCGGCTGAGCTAACGGAATTATGTAGGTTCCGGCCGGAAGCGTCTTTGTTGAAAATTTTTGCTCCCGGTATGATTTGACGTCTTCGGCCCTGAAATCGCTGGGAGCACGATATATTTCAATGCCCTGCACTTTCAGTTTTCGAATCAGTTTATTGACCCGGGATTTATTCTCCCGCGGCACAATGTAATACGCCTTGGTCTCGCCGCGCTCGAATTCATTCAGGTATTCCTGCCGGCTCTGGTAGTAATCATAGAGCAATTCCTCGCGATGCTTTTCAGCGGTCTTCAGATTTGCCATAGAACTAACAAAATGATGGTGGACCGGCTCCCGGTAGGTCATAACAGTTCCATCAGGTCTCTTCAACAGAGAGCCATCCACGCCGGCCTGCTCATAAAGAATGCCCACCGCATCGTGATACCGCCCCCAGGAACTGCCGTATCCCGGATACCAGTCGTCGTTCCACTCGCGGGTGTAATAACTCCAACCGTACTCATCGAAGGCTTTGGCATGTTCTTCCGCAAAGATTGGGATCCACTTCCAGGTGATGCGGGCATGGATATTCCGGTTGAGAGGCTCCCTGGCCGGCGGGAAAAGATAGGTATCATATCCGCCCATCTCGTGGGAGTCCACGAACAGCTGCGGATTCCACTCATTGAGCATCTTGATACGGGCCCGGGATCGGGAAGGTGTTTATTCAGAAACGACTCCCAATCCATGTATACCATGGAGAGGTCTTGCTGATAAATCGTCTCATACGTCCGGATAAATTTTTCCATGGTCAGCGCGTATGGCGGACCGACATTAAATATCTCTCCTGCAGCGGCTTCCCAGCAGCATGTGTCTGATGAACGCCTTCATCCCGTCCTCCTTTCAAATCAATGGGAATCTTGCCGGGGCCGCATATATTCGTCGGCATAATCGCCGTGAACGACATCCCATCATGGATCGCCTCTCCCCGGATGCCCAGTATTTCCTGATACCGTCGGCTGTAATCGCTGAACTCGCACGGATTTTGTGTCTCTTCCGGAGTCGGCACGATTTGGGGCGGTCCGTACATCCAAAAAGAACCGCACGCTATAATATGCTCTGCATAATTTTGCGCCTCATGGTAAGTGCCAGGCAAATCCGTCCCAAGCAAATCGACGAGTACATCAACATTCAACTGTTCGGTAAACCGATGCCACTCTTCATTTTGTGCGGCGATCTGCACCAATCTGTTGAGCGCGAAGGCTCCGTGAAATCCTCGACAGACCCTCCGGGTATGCCTTCGGTTTCCCAAAACCCTTTTCATCTCAACATCTTGGCACATCTCATCCACAACAATCGCTCAATTTAGGT
>JAANXI010000013.1 GCA_018263365.1 Fidelibacterota bacterium
TGTGCTCTTCCGATCTTCGGACTGACTGTCCCCTTAGGTCTTTACCTTATTTGGCTCGCAGGGTGGCCAGTATTGGCGATTGGTCTGCTGTCAATAGCGGCCGGTATTGCATACACAGGCGGTCCGTATCCCCTTGCGTACAACGGTTTGGGCGATCTCTTTGTCCTGATATTCTTCGGTGGCGTAGCTACTATCGGCACTTATTATGTGCAAGCACAGGAAGTCTCACTGTTGGCAGTGCTGGCCGCTATTCCGGCCGGCGCTCTCATCACCAATATTTTGGTGGTGAACAATTACCGGGATATCGAGTCGGACCGGGAAGCGGGCAAACTTACGCTGGCGGTCATCATCGGTGAAGCCGGCAGCAGGCTCGAATACCTTTTCTTTAACGGCGTCAGTTATCTGGTTCCACTCATTTTTTTTCTCTTTTTCGATTTCTCTCTCTGGGTTCTCCTCCCGTTGCTTTCTGTACCACTGGCGCTGAAAAACATGCGAATGCTGTATAGCGGGATGAGCGGAAAGCCCTTAAACAAGTTATTAGCCAGCACAGCACGATTGTGTCTCATCTATGGTCTGCTTTTCTCCGCCGGAATCATCCTGTGATTATCAACGAACTACAAATCGCGCCATATGAGTATCCCTTTCGCAGGCCGTTCACGACCGCCAATGATTCACTGACATCCCGCCGGGGTTTTTACGTCCGGCTTTGCTCATCAAATGGATACACCGGTTTGGGCGAAGCTGCTCCGCTCCCGGGATTTACCAGGGAGTCGTATGAAGATGTCCGGGAAACGCTTTCTGCATTAGAAGACTTGTTTTCCCGCTCTCCTCATTCATTTCGGTTCAAAGACGGTTTACCTGAGGAAAATGATATACTGAAATCCCAACTGGCGACGAATCGGTTCGCACTCGAATCGGCTCTGTTGGATATCCACGCTCAAGCGCAAAACCAGTCCCTCTCTTCCCTGCTTTCAGACTCGCCGGCACTGACTATATCGGTGAATGCAACTGTTGGACAACTAAAAGAACCACAGGTAGTGCAATCTGTTCGCCAAAATATTGAATCAGGATTCAAAGCGATAAAACTCAAAATTGGCAGGCGGAATTTTGAAGAAGATTTAGATGTCGTCGGATCGATAGCCCCCCACCTAGCAAATGATATCAAGCTTCGGTTGGATGTGAATCAGGCGTGGTCGTATGCCGAGGCATTGACAAACATGGCGAAACTTGCAGATTTTCCCATTGAGTATATCGAGCAGCCGGTTCCCTCAGATGATCTGACTTCACTGCAAAAATTACGGGAGGAACGCATTCTGCCAATTGCCGCAGATGAGGCAGTGGATTCCATGGCATCAATCCGGGAAATAATTGATAATCGCGCAGCCGATTACCTGATATTAAAGCCCTCATTTCTGGGTATTATACCGACTATTGAGGCGATAAAACTGGCAGAACAAAACGAGATGAGAGTCGTTCTGACCTCTGGTCTGGATTCGATTGTCGGTATGAGCGTTGCCTGTCATCTCGCTGCCGCTTTTCTGCCGGGTGTCGTACATGGATTAGGGACGGAAGGTTTTCTTGAGTATCCCTGGAAAGGACCAATTATCCCAATCATAAATGGACGGATACAATTACCGGATGTTCCGGGCATAGGATTACCTGACTTCGTTCGATCGGAGGTAATATCCGGTGGCTGAGAAATTCTCTCCATGGCTGGCGCATGCGGCAGAAGTCTATCCTGGAAAAACTGCGCTGCAATTCCGGCAATACACCTGGACTTACGCTCAACTGTACAAGGCGACAGGGCATTTTGCGCAATCCATGGGTATCGAACGCGATTCACGGATTGCAATAATCAGCGTGAACTGTCCCGAGCAGATAATAGCATCGCATGGGATAATGCTTGTCGGAGGTACGGTCGCGCACATTAACCACCGCCTGTCTCCCGCAGAAATTGCTGAGCAGGTTAAGCAAATCTCGCCGGATTTGGTTTTATTTCAGGAAAATCTGAACGAGAAAATCCCTGAGACTGTCAACGCTTTCTCCCTTGACGCGGTGGACCTTTTTATGAGAACGCCACTGAGTCTCCGGGATAAGGGTATTTCCCCCGATGCGACATGCGCCATCTTCATGACTTCCGGCACGACCGGCACTCCGAAAGCGGTGCAGTTATCCTACAGAAATTTCATTGCGAGTGCTATCAGTTCAGCGTTGAATATAGGAATTAATCCAGAAGATAGATGGCTGGCCTGTCTCCCGCTGGATCATATCGGCGGATTCTCGATTTTAACGCGATCGGCAATCTACGGAACGGCTGTCGAACTCCATTCCGGATTTGATCCTGATTGGATTAAGCAATCTCTGGCTCACAACGGTACCTCCCTTATGTCCCTTGTTCCGACCATGCTCCAAAAGTTACTTGATATCGGAGTACAACCTACCGAATCACTCAGGGCAATATTGCTGGGTGGTGGTCGCATTCAAAAGGATCTCGTACAAAAAGCATGGGACTCAGGACTCCCGGTTCTCCCTTCCTATGGGCTGACTGAGGCCTGCTCACAGGTGACGACTCTGCCACCGGAAGAAGTTAACGAGAGACCTGATTCCGCAGGTAAGCCACTGCCGATGACCGAAATCAAAATTATCTCCGAGGATGGCGAGGAAAGCTCCGCAGGCAAAATCGGAGAGATCCATGTGAAAAGCCCAAAAGTGATGAATGGATATCTTAACGATCCGGAAGCGACTCGCCAATCCATAAAAAATAACTGGCTGACGACCGGCGACTCTGGGCACGTGGATGCAGATGGGTTCCTCTATCCCGTCTCCAGGCGCAGCGATCTGATTGTGAGTGGCGGGGAAAATATTTATCCGGTAGAGGTGGAATCGGCCCTTTCGAAACACCCGGATATCAAAGACGTGTGCGTTTTCGGAATCGATGATGAAAAACTGGGGCAAAAAGTCGCTGCGGCGATAGTGTTAAAAGCGGGACTCCAACTCAAATCAATCCAGCTTACACAGAACGAATTTCCGGAATTGGCGTCCTACAAATTCCCGAAAGAGATCGTGCAGGTTAAGGCAATCCCGAAAACATCACTGGGCAAACCAAAGCGAAGAATCTTACAAAAACGGTTTTCTGCCAAACTTTCGGAGTAACCAACCATCCCTTTTTAACAGTGCGAAAACGGTTAAATGCATTAAAATCCACATGCAGGGTGGACTTAAACACACTACATTTTGGGTTTATTAATCAGCCAATAAAGTCGACTATAATATTAGTCAAATTATTGACACTTCTTATATGGTATATACTAAGATAATGCGGTAAATATAGTGCAAAATTGGAAGTGCGCTATATATAATGCGCTCTAAAAATCCCACCCAAAATAGAAATAAAAAGCATTTTCGCCAACGGATGAGACTCCGTATCCGAGGTTTAATGGTCCTGCCGGAGTGGTCACTCCCATCCCGATACCGCGTCCGTTAATAAAATCCTCGCGACTGATTTTATGGATGATTTGGGTGGAATATGCGGCAATATCATACCGAAGATAAAAGTTCAAATCGAAGAGCGAGCTCACCGGCAGACGATACCGGTATTCCAGACTTCCCTGGTAAATTTTTGGCGCCCAGACTTGTTGTTCCTGCAACCCGAAAAACGAATCGATGCCCCCAAGCCGGAACCACTCGGAAAAAGGCAGGGTCTGGTCTCCCACTCCTACCCGGATCTTCGGATGAATTGTATTTCTTCGCAGAAAAGTAAAATACCACTCGGTCAGCAATTCGAAGCGGGCGAAGCCAACGTCACCAGCCAATTCTTTGGGGGCTGTTTCATAGCTAATCTTCTGATAATTTCCAGTGCGGGCGAAAGCTGTCCGATCTTTGGTGTCAATTACCGATTGAGCTGAGAGGCTCACTACAGTCGTATCTCGATTGTAATCCGGTTCACTTTCCGGACCATCCAGGATAACACGCTGCGCCTTCCCGGTAAAATTCACCAGGCCTAACCGTGCGATTTGATGTCCCAGGGAATACGAGATAAATCGTCGATCCAGCGTAAAATTACTGGTTTCGAAATCACTCTGATCATCGTAAAGCCGAAACCAGTCCCAGCTATATCCTATGGCGAAATCGTAAGTGATATATGTTTTGAAAAATCGATCCGCCGAATAATGCTGGTGGATATACGCCGATTCTGTTCCCAGTTTCAGTTCGGTCCCAATTCGAACTCCCCGTCCTCTGAAATTCTGGTGTTGCAGGGTAAATAATCCTGCATTACCACGCTGATTATTTACTTTATACCCAAACCGAACGCCCAGGTATTTCTTCTCCACCACGTGAAAAACGAGATTCCACCCTGACGTCTCTTCCGCCGGTACAAATTCGACGCTGGCGTAATCGTACAGTTCGGTACTAAAGATATTGGTTATCGACCTTTTTATATCTCCGACATTCACAAAATCACCGGGAGAAATTTTTACCTCCCTGGTGATGACGAAATCTCTGGAAATCTCATTTCCGCTGACGTGGATTTGATTCACAATCCCCTCCGCGATGCGCACGGTAACTCTGCCCGACTCCGGTTCCCAAATAACGGTATCAACCTGTGCGAGTGTATATCCGCCAGCGCGGTACCTTCTGATAAGCTGTGTTATCAGGGCTTCCAGCATTTGCGGATTGTAGGGATATCCCTCCATTGTGGCAAAATGCCGGGCAATAACCGAATCGGGAAATAGCGTCACGCCGGTCACAGTCGTTTTTTTAACTGGCGGACGTTCCCGGACCCGGAATTCCAATGATGTCGAATCATTGTGCTGTCTAATCACGGCGAGTGCATTCTCAAAATACCCGGAACTGATAATGCTTTGCAGGGAACTGTCAATCCGGCTGCCGCGAATGGCGGGTCGGTTTGTGAGTCGGGAATACCTGGCGATCTCCCGGAGATGGGCTTGCGATAATACGGAATTTCCTGAAATCGAAACAGTGTCGATGTTATACCGCACGGTATCTACGTCAGCCAGGCCGGCATAGGTGTTTCGTATTTCTTCCACCTTTTGCAGTCCGGCGCGATATCCCCGCTCGATAAATTCAGCCGCCTGGCTTTCGTATTCGGACAGTTCCTCATTAAAGTCCGGTGTGATAACCACATCCGCATTGTCGAGCGCTTCTTCTCTGCTGGTGTTCATCAGGATATTGATGACCTGGTCGGCGACCGTCAGCAGGTTTTTCAGTTCTTTGGGATCGTACAGTTTGGCCCGGACGTCCACTGCGACCACCATATCCGCACCGATATCTCTGGACAAATTTATAGGAATGTTATCGGCGACCCCGCCATCGATGAGGCGCTTCCCTTCCCGCATTACCGGTGACAAGACCATCGGAATTGACATGCTCGCCTGGATTGCCTCAACCCAATCGCCCTGGTCGATTACGACCCGATCGCCACTTTCAAGATTCGTCGCCACCGACCGGAATTTCGCAGGATAATGGTCGAAGTCGCGTATGGTATTCAGCGGTGACCGCATATACAAATTGAGGAGCTCCGTTCCGATCCCTTGTCCCGGAGTAATTGAGATTGGGATATACGGTTTCAGGCTGTCAAACCGGACATCGATAAGGTATTTGCTGGCCTGCTCTTTTTGGCTGACGAACAGATTCCGCCGTTGCGTCTGATCGATGAACAGGGTTTCGTAGTCGATGGCGCGGGCAATACTGTCAATTTCCTCAATGGTATACCCTAACGCGTATAATCCGCCAATGATGCTTCCCGAACTGGTTCCGGTAATGTTATCAATGGGAATATTATTTTCTTCAAATGCCTTGAGCACACCGACGTGCGCAATCCCCTTCAATCCCCCGCCGGAGAGCGCCAGACCGATTTTCGGACGCACTACTTTCTGGTACCGTACTCCAGGGTACACGGTACTCGAATACTCATGGGTCTCGACGATAAATGATTTAACAATGTTGTCCTCCTGAGCCAGTCCCTGTTGTGGCATAGTAGTGCCCAGGAGGAGAATAATCGCAATGATTGACTTGGATTTATTCACGTTTATTCGCACAACATGTGGTAAAAACAGGTGGCGGATGATCCGGTTTCCCGGTAATCCGCCCGATTACGTTGTCATTTAAATGCTTCGATCCCGGTGATATCCGCGCCGATGATTAACCGATGGATATCGTGGGTTCCCTCGTATGTGTACACGGACTCCAGGTTCATCATGTGGCGAATCACCGGATATTCATCCAGGATGCCATTGGCGCCGAGGACTTCTCTGGCAACCCGGGCGGTGTCGAGGGCGACCTTCACATTGTTCATTTTGGCCATGCTGACCATCTGGTGCCGCATTTTGCCTTCATCCTTGTTCCGTCCCAGATGATAGGCCAGTAACTGTCCCTTGGTGATTTCGGTGGCCATCGTCACCAGTTTATCCTGCACCAGCTGGAACGATGCAATCGGCTTGTCGAACTGGATCCGTTCTTTGGCATAATTTAGTGCGGTTTCGTAGGTCGCCATTGCCGAGCCAAGGGCCCCCCAGGCGATGCCATACCGGGCCTGCGTCAGGCAGCCAAGCGGTCCCCGGAGCCCTTCGCCGTTTGGCAAAATGTTTTCCTTCGGAATGCGGACGTCATCCATCACTAGTTCGGAGGTCACAGAGGCGCGAAGCGAAAATTTTCCCTTCATCTCCGGCGCGGAAAATCCGTCGGTATCCGTCGGTACAATAAATCCGCGCACGACACCGTCCAGTTTCGCCCAGACGATGGCAATATCGGATATTGTACCGTTAGTGATCCACATTTTGGCTCCATTCAGCACATAGGAATCGCCGTCCTCGACGGCTTTGGTCTTCATTCCGCCCGGATTCGAACCAAAATCCGGCTCTGTCAGGCCGAAACAGCCGATTGCCTCGCCGGAAGCCAGTTTTGGCAGCCATTCCTGGCGCTGCTCTTCACTGCCGTATTCGTAAATCGGATACATTACCAGCGCGCCCTGCACCGAGGCGAAACTCCGCACGCCGCTGTCTCCGCGCTCCAATTCCTGCATAATCAGCCCGTAGGCGACGTTGTTCAGATTTGCACAGCCGTATTTTTCCGGCAGATTTGCGCCATACAGGCCCAGCTCCGCCATCTTCGGAATAAGGTCCTTCTGAAAGGTGCCCTCTTTATGGTGCTCCTCGATATCCGGCAGGACCTCATTCTCCACGAAATTCCGCACCATATCGCGCACCATCAATTCCTCTTCGGAAAAATGATCGTCTAATTTATAGTAATCGATTCCCTGAAATTTCGCCATCCTTGCTCCCCTATCTCTGCCAACTGCTCATAAGTTGCATCATTTGCTGTCAGTTATTCATTTACAGTTAACCTGTAATGTATGGAATACTTCGGAGTCACGGTAGAACAATTGTGCGGAGGGTCTGTCCACTTCTTACGCTGATTAGTGCTTTCTCGATATCGTCCAGCGGCATCTGGTTTGTCACCAGCGATTCGATGGAGTATCCCCCGTCTTCTATGATATTAAAAATCTTCTGATAATCGTTGTAAGGGCATCCCAGTACTCCATGGATGCTGCGCTCTTCGATGATGAGTTTCGGTTCCGGTATTTTGATGTCGTTGCGCGTGTATCCCGCCACCAGCAGACGACCCATCGGTCCCAGGCACGTAAACGCCTGATAAATAGTCCGGGGGGCGCCGATGGCCTCGTAGGCCACGTCGACGCCTCCGGCGGTCAGGTTACGAACATGGGCTCCCAGGTCGCGGATCCCGTGGGAATTCACCGTGTAATCAGCGCCGAACTCCTCGGCCCATTTTAGTTTGAGCGGATTCATAT
>JAANXI010000130.1 GCA_018263365.1 Fidelibacterota bacterium
CAAGATGTTGAGATGAAAAGGGTTTTGGGAAACCGAAGGCATACCCGGAGGGTCTGTCGAGGATTTCACGGAGCCTTCGCGCTCAACAGATTGGTGCAGATCGCCGCACAAAATCGCTTAATTTAGGTTCATATAATTGAAAAGCAGGAGCATATCAAGTTTGAAATATCCTACACCAAAGAAAGTCTGCTAAAATCAAATTAGAATATGACTGTTTTTCTCCCCTTTGAATTATTTCGATTTCCTCGTATAATTAAGTCTTACCTTTCGTGAACAAACAGTCGAATAAATTTAACGGAGGAGGATATTATGGCAGGTCAGAATGGTGATCTCCAGGGTGACGTTTTTTATCCCCCGGAAGATATTGTGAAAAATGCCAATGCCCGGGACTGGGAACAGATGCAGAAAGAAGCCGCCGAAGATCTGGAGGGCTTCTGGGAAGCAGAAGCCGAAAAATACCATTGGTTCGATAAATGGGACCAAGTACTCGATGACAGCAATCCCCCGTTTTATAAATGGTTTACCGGTGGAAAGACAAATCTTGCCTACAATTGTTTGGACGTCCATGTCCAAAATTCCAACCGCAATAAACTTGCGCTTATCTGGGAAGGTGAAAACGACGAGCAGCGCACATTTTCCTATTACGCACTATACCGTGAGACCTGCAAATTCGCTAACATCCTGAAAGCCCTCGGCGTGGAAAAGGGTGATCGGGTCACCTTGTACATGGGGCCGGTTCCCGAAACCGTTATGGCGATGCTCGCCTGTGCCCGGATTGGCGCGATCCATTCGGTCGTCTTTGCCGGTTTTTCCAAGGAAGCGCTCCGAGAACGGGTGGAAGACAGTCAGTCCAAGGTGGTCATCACCCAGGATGCCGGCTACCGCAATGGTTCGGAAGTGCCGCTCAAGCAGACCGTCGACAAAGCCATCCGTCATGTGGGATTTGTGGAAAACGTGTTGGTCGTGCAGCGGACTGGTTCGGAAGTCCACATGGAGCAGGGCCGGGATCACTGGTATCACGAACTGGCAGAGATGCCGATTGCCAGCCGGGACTGCGAAGCGGAGGAGATGGACGCCGAAGACATGTTGTATCTGCTCTATACCTCCGGCACAACCGGTAAACCAAAGGCGATTGTCCATACCACCGGTGGCTACATGGTCGGCATTGCCACAACCCTTCGGTATGTGTTTGATCTCAAACCGTCCGATCGTTTTTGGTGTGCTGCCGATCCGGGCTGGGTGACCGGTCACAGTTATATTGTGTACGGCCCACTACTTCTCGGTGCCACGAACTTTATGTACGAGGGCGCCCCGACGTATCCGTACCCGAATCGCTGGTGGAAGATGATCGAATATTACGGGTTGAATATCCTGTATACTGCCCCGACCGCTGTTCGGGGTCTGATGAAATTCGGACGAGCCTGGCCGGATCGGCATAATCTGTCCAGTTTGCGGTTATTAGGATCGGTTGGAGAACCCATCAATCCGGAAGCCTGGAAATGGTATCATGAAGTCATCGGATATGAGCAGTGCCCGATTATGGATACCTGGTGGCAGACGGAAACCGGCGGCTTCATGATTACGCCGGTGCCGTCGATGCCGCTGAAACCCGGCTCTGCGACTAAACCGTTCTTTGGTGTGGAGGCGGATGTCGTCAATGATGATGGGGAATCGGTCGATCCGGATGAAGAAGGGTATCTCGTCATCAAAAAACCCTGGCCCGGCATGCTCCGAACCCTGTACAAAGATGAAGAGCGCTTCAAGGAGACGTACTGGTCCAAATTCGAAGATCAGGGCTGGTACCTGGCCGGCGATTCAGCCAAGAAGGATGAAGATGGCTATTTCTGGGTCATCGGCCGGATCGATGATGTACTGAATGTCGCAGGACACCGCCTGGGCACTGCGGAAGTCGAGAGCGCCCTGGTCAGCCATGATGCTGTGGCTGAGGCCGCTGTAATAGGCGTACCGGATGACGTCAAAGGTAATGCCATCCATGCATACGTGATTCTGACGGTCGGGTACGAAGGCACTGAAGACCTGACGGATGAGCTGGTCGAACATGTGGCTGACGAACTCGGTCCGATTGCCAAACCAGCGAATGTGGAAGCCGTGGATTCGTTGCCGAAGACGCGTTCTGGCAAGATTATGCGGCGCGTCCTGCGTGCCAAGGCGATGGGTGAAGAGGTTGGAGATCTTTCGACCATGGCGGATTAATTCACTCAAACCCAAGATAACACCAAAACCAAAGAGGCCATCCCGCCACGGCGGGATGGCCTCTTTTTTTTATCTATATTTACCCGTTTTTTCTTGATAAAAAACGGGTAGAAAAAATCAAGAAAACTCCGAGCTCACGCCTTCGTAAGGTGATCACTTTCCCATTTATGATGAAGACGAGTAATATCAACCCTCCCGAAATGTTTCATAGGGCGCTCAGACAGCGAAGTTTTCGTTAAGAACCAATACAATTTTATATTCTTTACTCCGGCCTCCAATTCAATTTCGCTTTAGCGGCCAATGGCCAGAGGTAGGCAAAACCAGTTGTCTGAGCGTAGCGAGTTCCTGGTTTTGCCCCGAAGGCGATTGTAGCCGATACCGAAATTGAATTGGCATCCTTGACTTTTTCGCTCTTTTGGGTCAAGCCAAAAGAGCAATAAAGGAGGTGGTGCAAAAATTGCAGAAAATAATCATGTGAACTATCAGGAAACGAATTCAAACAGAATTCTGTTTATTTCACTCTGCATATAAGATACATTTAACTTCCAATGGAAAAACTCACGCGCTGGCTGGCCCGTAAATTCATCCAAGACGCTGATAACACTGGAGATAGAACTGTTCGGGGGCGATACGGACTCCTCGAAGGTTGGGCCAGTATTATCCTGAATACCCTCCTTTTTGGAATCAAACTGGCAATCGGGCTGGTTGCGAATTCCCTCTCTCTGATTGCCGACGCCATCCATTCATTATCAGATACGGCAACTTCCATTGTCGTGATTGTCGGTTTTAAGATTTCCAACAAGCCGCCGGACCCCGAACATCCCTACGGGCACGGCCGGGCCGAATACATTTCGACCCTGATCATTTCTATTTTACTCGTGGTAACCGGTATCGAGTTTATCAAATCATCAATTAATCGAATTACGGATCCGCAAGTTATCACAATTTCGATTCCGCTGTTAATTGCGGTCACCTTCACTATTGTGCTGAAGGAACTGATGGGACAGTTCTCAAAGCACCTGGGTCTGGCAATCGAGTCGGATACACTCGCAGCAGATTACTGGCACCACCGTACCGACGCAATATCCTCCGGGTTAGTCCTCGTAGCACTGGTCGGAAGCAAGTTCGGATACGCATCTCTGGACGGCGTGGCCGGCCTGGGCGTGGCAGCCATCCTGATGTACACCGGCTACGACATCGCCAAACGAGCCATCGATTCCCTGTTGGGTAAACCGCCAAAACCGGAACTCATCAATAAAATCCGTAATCTGGCAAAAGAGGTCGATTACGTGCTGGATGCCCACGACATCGTGGTACACAATTACGGACAGGAGCAGTACATTAATCTCCACATTGAGGTTGATGACAACACTGATCCTATGACCATGCACGATACCGCCGAAAGCGTAGAAAACTTGCTCAGCACGAAACTGAATGCGTATGCACTCGTGCATCTTGACCCGATTTCGCCCAACTCCGAAGATGTCAAAAAAGTGCGACGGGTGATGAACGAAATTCAGGGCGACGAAGATTTCCTCCAGGGATTTCACGAAGTCAGGGTCGTCGATTCCAAAAGGCACCATATCGCCATTATGGCCGTTATGTTGAAACCCGAACTGTCTTCCCAGGAAATAAAAAATTTTACGCACCACCTCAAAGCTCTGCTTACCGAACATTTGCCGGACTTTGAGTTTCGAATCCAGGTTACACCGATACATCGATTCAAATAGATGTTGTCCGTCAACCACATACGAAAGGAACACCGACTATGCCCAAGTATCGCATTGCCTGGTTACCTGGCGATGGCGTCGGTCACGACGTCATGGAAGCCGCCCGCATCGTTCTGGATGCGCTGAAATTTGACGCTGAATACGTCCCCGGCGATATCGGCTGGGAATTCTGGAAAACCGAAGGCGATCCGCTGCCAGAGCGGACGCTGGAAGTGCTTCGGAATACCGACGCCTGCCTCTTCGGCGCCATAACCTCCAAGCCCAAAGAAGAGGCGGCCAAAGAACTCGATCCGGCGCTGCAGGGGAAAGGCTACGAGTACTTTTCGCCCATCGTGCGGCTTCGGCAGGAATTCAACCTGCACACCAATTTGCGTCCATGTAAAGCCTACCCGAACAATCCGTTAAACTTTAAAGAAGGCATCGACCTGGTGGTTTTCCGTGAAAACACCGAAGGTATGTACGGCGGTGTGGAATTTCATCCTCTGCCAGACAGAGTTTTTCAGGCGCTTTCTATACATCCAAAGATGACGAAGTTCGAGAAATTCGGCCTGGAAAATATCGCCCTCTCAACGCGAATAATGACACGCCAGGGCTGCGAAAACATCGTGCGTCAGGCGTTCGAATATGCGAAGAAATATAGCCGGAAATCCGTGACCGTCGTGGATAAACCGAATGTTCTTCGCGAGACCGGCGGACTGATGCTGCGCACCGCGAGATCGGAAGAGCAGGATTATCCTGATATACCGTTATACGAAACCAACATCGACGCTCAGTGCATGTGGCTGCTGAAAAACCCGCACGATTACGACATCCTGGTGGCGGAAAACATGTTTGGGGATATCCTCTCCGATCTCTCCGCTCAATTGGTTGGCGGTCTCGGATTCGCTTGTGCTGGCAACATAGGTGACGATTACGCGGTCTTCGAACCGACGCACGGCTCCGCACCGAAGTATGAAGGACAGTACAAAGTGAATCCGATGGCGATGCTGCTCACTGCCAAAATGATGCTCGATTGGCTTGGCGAAACCGCCGATGCGGACCGGCTGGAAGACGCTATTGCAGCCATGATCTCAGAGGCGGACGCCCTAACCTACGATATGGGCGGCACCGCAACCACGCTAGAGGTGGCAGAAGCGGTAGCGGAGAAGTTGTAATTATTGGATTTTTCCCCAGGAAGAGCCCCTTCGACAAGCTCAGGGTGACTCTTCCCGGCGTCATCTTGAGCCTGTCGAAAGGTAGACGCCGGGATACACCCGATTTACTCTACAATTAGTTACTAACAAATATCTCATGGGAGTCAATGCTATGGCTGAAACAATTTCAAGAAAAATGGCGCGCTTTGCGCTTGATTTACAATACGAAGATCTGCCGGAAGAAGTTATCACCGAGGTGAAGCGGTATCTGCTGGACTCCATCGGTTGCGCGTTCGGCGGATATAAGACGAAAGATGTGAACATCGTGAACCAGATTTATTGTGATATGAATGGCAAACCGGAAGCGACTATTATCGGCTCCGGCAACCGGATTCCCGCCGCAAACGCGACGTTCGTCAACAGTCTGATGGTGCGGGCGCTGGATTATAACGACATCTACTGGAAGGAAGATCCCAGCCATCCCAGCGATTTAATTCCGGCGGCGCTGGCCATGGGCGAGCGGCAAGCGCTCCATCCCAAAGATGTCACTACCGCGATTGTGCTGGCGTACGAGTTCGAACAGCGGCTCTGTGAGTTCGGCAAACCGGGCATCCGGGAGCGGAAATGGCATCACGCGACGATTACGCAATTCGTCTCGCCCATTGTAGCCGGTAAATTGCTCGGCCTGACTGAAGATCAGATGGTCAATGCCATTGGTATCTCCGGGATGCACAACTTCAGTCCCGGCGCCGCCGCAGCAGGTCAGCTTACGATGATGAAGAATACCGTCGATCCGATGGCAGTCCAGAGCGGTATCATTGCTGCGTTGATGGCGCAAAAAGGATACTCAGGCACGGAAGCCATTTTCGAGGGGAAAGAAGGTTTCATGGATGTCATGGGCGACGGCTGGGATGAGAACGCACTCTGGGACGAACTCGGCGAGCGCTTCAAAATCCTGGAATGTTCGATGAAGGCTTTCCCGACGGAAGCGCTGACGCATTCCCATATCACGGCGGCAATCAAGGTAGTAAAGGACAATGACATCCAGCCGGACAATATAGACGAAATCACCGTCACGACGATTGCCCGTGCAGTAGATATCCTTTTTGACGAGGAGAAGTACAAACCGGAATCCCGGGAAACGGCGGATCACAGCCTGCCCTATTGTATCGCCGCCGCCGTCGTCGACCGGAAAATTACTCCTGAGCAGTTTAACGACGAGCGCATCCAGGATTCGGAAATCCAGGCGGTACTGCCAAAGATCAAAGGCGAGGCCAGCGAGGAATTCGAAGCGATGTTTCCGGAAAAACAGCCATCGAAGGTCAAGATCAGGACAACAGACGGTGCGGAATATTCAGCGAGTGTCGATTATCCCAAGGGCGATCCCCGGGAGCCGATGAGCACCGAGGAAATCATCGTGAAATTCAAGGCGCTGGCCGATGGTGTATTGATCTCTGCTCGTCAGGACGAGGTCATCGAACGGATCCTGGACTTCGAAAACGAAGATAATATGCAGCACTTTATGCAGGATTTAGTCGCCTCACACTTATAACGACAGTGGTAAAGTGTTCAGGTGCTCGAGTGTTCAAGTAAAATATACCGAAGAACAAAAAGTGCGTCATTAACCTGAACACCTGAGCACTTGAACACTACTAAACTATCAACCAATGGAGGAAGAATGAGAAAGTTTCACCTACTCACGTTAACAGTTGCAGTTTTTGCGATGGCGCTGATATTTCAGTGTCAGAAAAAATCTGAATCAGATATGGCGAATTCAGTGGATATCGTCTCCGCTATGGAAAAGTTCCATACGGTTCTGCGCCCGCTACAACATCAGGCGGTGCCGAACAGTGATTTTGAGGCGATAAAGACGAATGCCGAAAAACTCCAAAATTTGGCGCAGCAGATTCAGGATGCCTCGCTGCCGGAATCCCTGAAGGAACACAAGCCCCAGATAGACGAATACATTGGCAACCTGCTGGAAGCGTCCCAAACACTTAATGATTCAGTCGATACGATTTCCGACGAGGAAATACTGAGCAAATTTGCCGCAGTGCACGACCATTACGAAGAGCTCGCTGATGAAATCTATACATTAGAAAATATGGAGTAGATTTCACTCAGGCAAACAGGGGCCGAAAACGCCCTTGTTTGCTTCTCATCCTGATTAACCTGGAGACAAGCATGGCAGACAGCAGCAATCCAAAGGTATTAATCTCAGTTGATATGGAAGGCATCACTGGTGTGGCGCACCGGCGCGAAGTCGACGCATCGCACAGCGATTATGAGCATTTTCCCCCTCATGATTGACGAAACCAATGCCGCTATCGACGGCGCATTGGAAGCCGGCTGGAATGCCCTTATTGCCGGCTATTATACAGGCCCGGTGGTCTTGCTCTCAGGCGATGCTGCGATCTGTGAATACGCGAAATTCCATTTTACGCAGGTGGAGACCATCTCCGTCAAGGAAGGTATCGGCAAGGCGTGTATTTCCCTCGCTCCGAAAAAGACCGTGCCAATGATTAGGGAAGGGGTAAGGAAGGCCGTGAAAAACCGGCAAAAATGTCAGCCGTTTACCGTGGGAGATTCGTATTTTGTCGAGATTCAATATACCAAGGAAGAAAAAGCGAACGAATCGCAGTGGTACCCAGGTGCCAAGCGGGTAGACAATCGCACCGTCGGCTTTCGCTCGGATGACTTCCTGGAATGTAGGCGTTTTTTCATGTTTGCGCACTGATGTCCTATCAGATTTTCTGCGATCTCCAACAAAAATTACTTTCGATTCATTCCAATAATTCTGACTTTTCCGCTCGCTAGTGCCCACAAATAATTTTGGAATGCCTTATGAATATTGTTCGTGTTACTGCCGGTTTACTGATGCTCGTCTTCGCCTCTTCCGGTTTGGCGCAGAAAGATCAGCTGCTGTCGGAGGAACAGATCCTGCAAATTATCACATCCCTGCAGGAAAGGTATACTGAGATAAACGGGTACACCTGCACCTTCTATAAACAGGAACGGATCGACGGGGAGATGAATCCCCGGGAAACGATTTTTATGAAATTCCGGAAGCCGTTCCAGCTCTACATGAAATGGATTGAGGATCCGTACCAGGGCCGGGAATTACTGTACAAAAAAGGCTGGAACGAGGAGAAAGTCCGGGTCAGACAACATTCGTTTCCGTATTTGACCGTAAACGTCTCTCCGACAGGAGGATTGGCAATGAAGGGCAACCGCCATCCGGTGACTGAAGCAGGATTAGGGAATACCATTGATATTATCGTCAGCGACTATCAACGGGGACAGTCCCGTCCAGCGGATACTGTACGCTACTTCGACAGGGGCACAGATACTCTCTACGATGAAAAAGTCCGGTGCATCGAAGCGGTGATGCCGAAAGATCCTGAATCCGGTTATTACAGCCATCGCGCGCTAATCTGTATCAGTAAAAAGACGAATCTTCCCGTTCAGGTCAAAATCTGGGATGCGACTAATACCCTGGTTGAAAACTACGGGTATGCGAACATCCAGATGAATCCCGGATTAACTAATGAAGACTTTTTTCCGGAGAATCCGGAAAACAAATTTTAACAACAAAATCATCTAAACTATAGTCTGTTGGAAAAATCGATTGCACTTATTTCCTATGAAGGCTAAATATTCATACAATAGATGACTGAATTAGTCATCATTTTAACAAATCCGGAGTGACTATGCCAAATTTTTCAACTAAAGATAAAATCGGAATCTGGCTGCTTTTGGGGACGCTAATTTGTAATAATAGTATCTCAGCCCAGGATTTTCAGCACTACCTTAAACAGGTAAATTCCTACGATTCCAGTTCATCCAAGCCTCTTGTCAGGCAACAGGGCGATCTCTACCCATTTGCTGAATGGAGTGGAGAACCGCAATGGCTTTCCGGCCATCATTGGGGTGGAAATACATTTAATGGCAGCATTGATTACACCGTTGAGTTCTATCAGGAAGTGAATATGGGAGACAACGAATATGCGCCGGTACAAATTCGAATTACTCCCAGCGAAACCACGTATTCTCAGGTATACCGCCTTGATAACGGCTTTGCTCCTGAGGGCGTCGGTGTGTTTCCCGGCTCCGCCTGGGATATTTCTGACCCGGACAATCCACGGAGACTAAACCTCACTTTTCTTGAGGACGGCAATAGCCCCGATAGTACTCAGGCGAATCTATATTGGGATCCGAATACAAGTACAGATGGGGGATACGAGCAACTTTTTGTAATGGCCAGCTCGTACGACGGGACGGGTGAAACATACGGCCCTGGTAATCATGCGCTAAACAATGATGCGATGTATGTCTGGTGGCCACGACTTGTTTCAGGGAATGATTTTTTCGCAGCTGATACATCTGAATTGACCATCTGGTTAGTCGAGTACGCGATTGAAAACCTAACAATCCAACCGTCAGATGGGCAATTACATCTTAGCTGGGAGTTCTCTGGTGCTGGAGTTGATAGTCTTTACCTGTATTACTCTCAGTCTCAGGGAGCCGATCAACTGCTGCAAACATTTTCTACATCGGATACCAGTTTTGTCCATACCGGGCTGACGAACGGAGAGGATTACTATTATCGTTTTAAGGCATTTGATACCTCAGGAGGTGTCAAATATGTCAGCGAGGAAAAACATGGGAAGCCACAAAAAGTCAAACAGAATATGTCGCTCCTTCAGCACTGGGATCAGCGGGGTAACTACGGTGATATCTGGGGATACACGGATCCGGAAACGGGTGAGGAATATGCTCTGTTATGCGCTCGGAATGAAGGTTTAAGTATCATCGACATCTCTGGAAATCAGACCACCGAAGTGGGATTTGAACCAGCGGTTACCCCTGAAGTTGACTCCAAAGATGTGAAGGTCTATGGACATTATGCTATCCTGATTAACGAAACAGCACCCGCACAAATCATCGATCTTGCCGACCCGACAAATCCCCAGACAGTGGCTACAATTAATATTGGTAATACCAATTCCGGTGGGGCTCACAACTGTTATGTTGCCGGAGATTATCTCTATACCATTGGGAATCACGGCCTGGGTGGTTTGATTATCTATGACATCTCAAATCCGATCAATCCCGAACAGGTTGGTAGTTATGAACCGTATTATTATCATGATATCTATGTGCGGAATGATACCGCCTATGCTACAGGCATTTACGGCGAGGGGGTTGACATTCTGGATGTCTCGGATAAGTCAAATGTGCAGCAGCTAGCTAATTTTAATTACACCGGTTCCGGGGCCCATAACGTCTGGACTTCCGAAGATGGAAAGTATGCCTTTGTCGGCGATGAAGTAGGCTCGTCCGGCAATTGGATTCGGGTGTACGATATCTCTGATTTGGATGACATTGAACAGGTCTCGGAAATTATCGTGGATCCAAACGCGATTACGCACAATTGTTACGTGAAAGGGGACTATCTGTATATCGGGCATTATACGGAAGGCATTCGAATATGGGACATCTCCGATCCGACCAATCCGACCGAAACCGGGTTTTATGATACTTATCTTCAGGATCATTATGGGTTCAGCGGCTGTTGGTCTGTCTATCCGTATTTCGATTCGGGTAAAATCATTGGCTCAGACATGCAATCGGGACTGTATGTCGTTCGATTTGACAGCCTGACGACAGGGATATCTCCCGGAGATGCTCAGGCTCCGAAACAATTTGCCTTGCACCAAAATTACCCGAATCCGTTTAATCCGGTGACGACTATCGAATACAGCCTCCCGGAACAATCCCGTGTTGTTCTTGACGTGTACGATATCCGTGGCAGGAAAATAACGACCCTCGTCCGGGCGACGCAAAACGCCGGCGCTCATTCGATCCGTTGGAACGCGTCAGATATGCCTTCGGGCGTCTATTTTTACCGCATTTCGGCCGGGAGTTTCGCCGAAACCAAAAAATTGGTTCTGATGAAATAGGCTCAATCCACATTACCGGCCCTCTCAAAAGTCCCTCCCCGGCGGAGGGGCTTTTTTTGTGGCTCAAAAGTCTTTTTCCATATCAGTTCGATATAATCGTATATCAAATTCATATCAAATGCACACTCCGCTTTTGCGTTCTTCGAAAAACATAATACTCGGAAACCCTTTATTGATAAGGCTTTTAAGGCATCGAATAATATTTTGGCACAGGACTTGTATGAATCATAGTAGAAAATGGAAACAAAGGAGGTCAAAATGAAAACACGGACACTACAGATATCGCAGACAATTTTTATCGCCATTCTTTTAACAATTCCATTGATGCTGTCAGCTGCTTCGCCCGTTTTAAGTAACATGGAAATGAGTCTGTTTATGAACGAGGTCGAGGATGAAATGATCCGATCGTTCCATCAGGAGGAGACCTATAGAAACTTGTTAAACAATGCCCTGCGGCGAATTACTCCTCAAGTTATGACCGTTCAGTCCTCCGCAGTTTCCGATGGTGCTGTCAATTTGATGATTGTAGAAGTGGAGGAAGACATGGTGGAGTCCGTACATCAGGAGATGGCGTCTGAGAGCATTTTATCTGCTGCACTGTATTCCCTGGCTGAGTCATTGAATGAACAGGGAATGGATTTTTCTGAGCTGCCCTCCCGGATCCATTTTACCGTCCAAATGAACCTGTTTCTGCATAAGGTGGAAGATGAAATGCTCCGGGATTCCCACCAGCAGAATGTTAACTCAGATTTAATAAACAAAGCGCTGCGGCAACTCACCTACGAAATTCAACGCCAAAACGATGAATCCGCTACTCTCTCAGGATCATTTGAAGGCAATATACCATCCAAAGAAGAAATCAATCGCTTCATCAATGAAGTCGAAACAGACGCTGATTATTTTAACACCACGCTTTTCACCTACTCCCTTCTTCCCACCATCACCAACTGAAACTGCCGCGGTTGGCCACACTTTTTACCTCTCCTCTTTATTACAGACTCTCATTCTTACACAACACAAGCAGGAGAACTACGGCCCTGTTTGTGTTGTTCTGTATCCGAAAGTTTGCAATTTGTACAAACAAATAGGACTCAATAAATTGTGACACTCTTTGGAAGAGGTCGATGGCTTATATCAGAATGATATAAATACATATCAATACTATATGAAAATCCCCTGAAAATTAATTATTATCCAACGTCAAAAAATCCCGGAATCACCTGTGGTTAAGCCGTTTATAAAATTTAAGGTAAAAACTGGCATATCTGTTGCGTATCAATTGAGTGGATTTAGAAATAATTGTGCTGATCGAAAGGAGCATATTATGAAACGGAAAACTCACAACCTGCTGAATTGCCTGGTGACTGGCGGTGTTATCCTGATAATAGCTTTGATGGGATTAACGCTGATTTCCGTACGAAGCGCTTATGCTGCAGACTCCAATTCAGAAAATGAATGCGAAGATTCTGCATATACGACAAACCGTTATACAAGCCTGAATGAGTTCAAGCAGTTTTTCGACGATCCGTCCTTAATCAGGTTATATAGCAGAGCGATCGGAATGCCTGGCAATTCCGTCATCGTGCAGGTCGATACGTCCACAGATACCACCAAAGTGGAAGTCCAGCTGCAAAAGGAACTGGACCAGACGCGTGAAGAGTTACGGCGCGCCCGGGAAGAACTGAACAAACTTGATCCCGAAGTCCGGCAAGAGATGGACATCAATATGCAGGAACTCCAGAAGAATCTGGATCAGGCGTTGCAGCAACTGAACGATCCGAAAACCCTGGAAGAGCTGGAAAAGCTGAAAAATTTTGAAGTGAAGGTCTCTCACAGGGACGCCCGGCCGTTTGTTGGTATCTCTATTTCTGACCTTGATTTTAAAGAAGCGTTTGAACGCCACTACGATTACAATTACGGCGTGCTGGTGAATGGGGTTGTGGAAGGAACACCTGCTGATAAGGCCGGTATTCGCAAAGGCGACATCATCATGGAATTCAACGGTGGCAAAGCCCGGCACCGGGACATACTAAAAAATATAATCGACAGCAAATCCGTCGGTGATACGGTGAAAGTGACATTGTTCCGGGATGAGGATATTTTCACCGCCGAACTCATACTCGAGCCCAGGACGCCGCGGGTTTCGTCCGAAACAAAGGACGAGGATTCCGAATATAGTTATGAATACGATACCGACTCCGATGAAGACTGGGAAGACATTGATGACTGGGATGCCGAAGATTTCGGGTTCGATAAGGAGAGTTTCTTCTCCAGAGGCTACGGCGGCGGGGGCTGGATTCCAATGTACTCGATGGCGGATCTGAGCGATGTCAATGACGTTATCGGTCGCCTTGGATTTAATAAATTTTCGGAAACCGGCCTCTTGCTGCAAGGGGGCGGTGGTATGGGACCCGTTGGTAAAGGCTGGTTCATCGGCGGTATGGGTGCCGGTTACCGTTTTGATCGGAAGAGCAGCACAATATCCCGTCGGATGAAATTCTCAACCGGTTACGGTGGCGTCACCCTGGATAAACGGTATCGTCCCAGCGAAAATATCATCTTTGCAACCGGGCTGTTAGTCGGAGGCTCACATACATCTCTGGAAGTGGCGCAAACCCAGGGTAAATACAACTGGAATGACCTGGATTCCACCATCACCGAAGCGAACAACAGTTATCTGAAGATGGAAAAGAATTATCTCATGGTGCAACCACGAATCACTATGATGTATCGCATTCTGCCGTGGTTAGCTATCCGCTCCGAGGTTGGATATCTCATGGGATTCTCCTTTCATCCCGGCTGGGAAGCCAAAATGGGCGATGAAACCTATAATATCGATCACTCGCCCGAAAGCAACACGTACCAGGGATTATCTTTCAGTATCGGTCCGTGGTTTGGTTTCTAACAATTGAATTATGGATGAAAGAATTATACGGTAAAGGAGAAAATACTATGAAAAAGCAAAACAAATTATTGACCATCTTGCATAAATGGAAAACAGTGTCTCTGATAGTGACAGCGGTGTTACTGACTTGGTTTGCCGGAGTGGCGAATGCCCAGCAATCAGGTTCCGCATCGTCCAGTGTTGTTGTGAAGAATCAGGATATCCGGGCAAAGGTTGCCGGAAAAGACAGTACAGTGATACGCACACAGATTGAAAGGTTCTCTGACGATCGGCCGATGCTGGGCGTCTATCTTGATGATCTGGATTTTGAGACGGCTTACAAAATGCACTACGATTATACGCATGGTGTTTTGGTAGACGGTGTCGTTTCCGATGGCGCGGCGCAACGGGCCGGCATCATGGAAAATGACATCATCATGGGATTCGATGGAGAAAAAGTACGACACGAAGACCATATGGTACGGCTCATCCAGAGTAAAAATATCGGTGACAACGTGCAGGTGAAATACTTCCGCGACGGAAAAGTGAATACGGTGAGTGTGATCCTGCAAGGTCGAAACGGTGAAGAGGTTTCCAAAGAAGAAGGCCGGCATGTTAGTGCAGGCGATGGGGGATTTACCTTTTATGCGACCTGGTACGAACCTGACCACGCGGAAATATCGGATCTGTTAAACCGTTCCGGTTTTTCGGATGTATTGACCGACAATCCTTTTGGCGATAGCGCCACAAAAGGACTGCTCATGCGGGGTTTTCAGTTTCAGTTCGAAGACGACAATAACTGGTACTGGGGATTCGATTTTAACAGCGCCAAAGTTGACCGCCGTTCTTCCGGAGATACTGATCGCCGGATGGAATACGAATTCGGGTACTGGGGTTTTATGCTGCAGAAGCGGATTCCGGTCTTCAACTTCCTGATCCTCGACGGGGGATTTACCGCAGGGACCGGTTCCTACGACATCAAGCTGTATGAAGTAAACAAAGATTACAATTGGGATGACCTGGATGGCGATATGAATACCGCAGTCAACCACTTCGTCCATCTGAAGAAAAATTACCTGCTGGCCCATCCCAACGCATCGGTAATCGTCCGGTTTACCGACTGGATAGGTCTCCGGGGGAATGTGGGGTACATGCTGGGATATTCGTACCATACCCGCTGGAATGCAAAAGTGGTCAGCGATAACATCGAAGTAAAAAGTTCTCCGGAAACCAAGGTGGATGGATTGACATATTCAGTCGGTCTCTGGTTTGATATCTTCTAAGCGACTCCATTGCTGAGAAAATCACAAGAAGTGCCGTCCCGGTCCAAAACCCGGGACGGCATTTTTGTGGAATCGTTCTGTCGAAAAGAAATCATTGGCAAAAGGTGAAATCTTCTTGATATTTGTACTATGTGGATAACCAATACACGGGGCATCAGTGGGTCTGTAACCGTGATAACCGCGCGGCGCAATGTTTGAAACCATCGCACAAAAGGTGGCGACAACTGCCATCGCAATCGGGTCGTTGTTTTTTACATCAATCACCGGGACCAATGCCGTCTTCGACAACCCCCAGATTGATGTCAACGGAAGTAAAATCACCATCACCGCCCAGCTCAAAAATTGCTATACCGAAGAAATGGATCAACTGTTTCGATCCGGGCAGCAGGTGCGGTTTTACTTTCGCGTTTCCATCCGGGAACAGAAATCCGATAAGGTCATTATCGTCAAAGATTTCTATCATCGGATCAAGTACAGCCTTGTTGATAACTACTATCAGGTGTATTTTTCCGAAACCGATCAGACGGTAAATGCGGTGACGCTGGAGGAAGCGCAAGAGGAGATGGCGTCTATCACCCAATATGAGATCATTGATGCGGAGTATCTGGATCGTGATAAACAGTATTACATCCAGGTGACTGCGTATATGAAAAACATCCGATTACCGGGTATGCAGGAAGATATTCACCTGATGAGTTACTGGAAGGGAGTAGAACCGACCATCAAATCGGACGCCTTCGATAAAACCGTGCTGGCGCTATGAGAAAATTTGTTCCGTCCTTCCGTCTGCAGATTATCCTGCTTGTGTCAATTCTCCTCACCGCCTCCGTATTGGTATTTCGCAGCTACTTCATCGACAGTTTCCGGACGTTTCAGAACCAGATCGAATACCTGGAACTGGACTCGAAAATCATCTCGCTTTATCAGGAATATCAGGATGACATGGAGGCCGGCGCAACGGATGAGTTCAAGAACGAAGTCGAAAACCTGCTGATGGACGTCAAACAGATTGAGTTAGCCGGCGATTTTTTCGAGCGGGAAATCAAGGTGTACTCCATCTTTATTTTCGTCTTCCTGATTTTGACTGTGCTCATCATTTTTCTGGTATCGTTCGGCCTCATTACCAGGCCGTTGGCCCGTCTCCAGGAAGCCACCAAAGAACTGGCCGGCGGGAATCTGGATATCCACGTGAAAGAAAGCCCGTTCTCGCCGATTAATGACCTGATTGTTTCGTTCAATGCAATGACCGCCGAGCTGGTGGAAAACCGCAATAAACTCCTGGAAGCGGAAAAAGAGATGATGTGGCGTGAAATGGCGCAGGTTATGGCCCACGAGATTAAAAATCCGCTGACACCCATTCGTCTCCAGACCCAGCGCCTGGAAAACAAATATATGATGGGCAGCGATAACCTGGACAAGGTCTTTAGCGAGGTGATGAAAATCGTCAATGAAGAGGTTGATAATCTCCAGGCCCTGGTAAACCAATTTCGCGATTTTGCAAAGATGCCGTCAGCGAATTTTGAAGAATATTCGCTGAAAGAACAGCTCCGCGAAATCGTGATGCCGTACGATTCGGAGGTAAATATAATCTGCGAGATTGAAGAAGACCCGCCGCAATTCTACGGCGATAAAATGCAGATGAAACAGGTATTTGTCAATCTGGTGCAAAACGCCATCCAGTCCATGGACTCGCAGGAGGACGCGGAACTTCGCATCCATGCTGAATACGATGATCCGAATTTCGTCATCACCGTATCGGATAATGGCAGCGGGATTCCCAAAGAAGATATGGAGAAAATATTCAAACCGTATTTCACCAAAAAGAAAAAGGGCACGGGACTTGGGCTGGCGATTGTGAAGCGAATCGTCCAAAGTCATGAAGGCACAATTGAAGTGGACAGCGGACCCGGCGAGGGCACGACATTTATCATCAAAATCGGCATCTCTCCCGAAAGCCGGGATAAGTACGGTGAAATAGAAACTTGAAATTTGAAACCTGACACTGGAAACTGGCAGAGATAATACAATTCTGTTACCTTCTTTGTATGTTAGGAATAAATCTCCAAGGAATATTCTATGAAAGAAGTATATGAATTGAATGTGTACCAATTGGCGGAGAACTTGGCAGATAAAGTCTGGTATAACTTTGATGAATGGCTTGTAAAAGTACAGAACACTATCGGCTATCAGATTATTCGCTCAGTAGATAGCATCAGTGCCAATATTGCAGAAGGATTTGGTCCGCTATACGCCGAAGGAGAGAAAACTTTTTTACAGATATGCAAGGGGCTCCTTCGAAGAAACAAAGTGTTGGTTACGAAAATTAATTCGCCGAAATTTAATCTCGAATAATATATCAGAAGAATACAGAGATATAATTGATGAGTTGGGCCCGAAACTCAATGCATTCATAAACGCAACTAAGTAGATGCTTTTATCGAATTTCGAGTTTCCAGTAACAAGTTTCAAATCCCGGGGGGATTAAATGAACGTTCTGGTTGTTGACGACGAAAAAAATATTCGGATTTCACTCGGGAGTATTCTCGAAGACGAGGGTTACGATGTGATCACCGCCGAAACCGGTGAAGAGGGATTGCGGGCGCTGGACAATAATCCCATCGATTTAATCCTGCTGGATGTTAAGCTCCCCGGCATGGATGGAGTGGAAGCCCTCGAAAAAATTCTGGAGAAAAACGAGGACATGGATGTTATCATGATCTCCGGGCACAGCGACATCAGCATTGCTGTTAAGGCCATTAAAATGGGCGCGTACGATTTTATGGAAAAGCCGCTTTCTCTGCCAAAGATTGTGGTGGCAGCGCGCAACATTGCCGAAAAACAGCGTCTCTATCAGCGCTTCCGGCAGGAAAAAGAAGAGATGGACGATCAGTACCGAATCGTCGGTGAATCCCCACAGATTGAGGAGGTGCGGGAAGTCATCAAAAAAGTTGCCGGGCAGGAATCCAAGGTACTCATCCGGGGAGAAAGCGGCACCGGCAAAGAGCTGGTGGCCTACGCCATCCACGCCAAAAGCAGCCGGAAGCAAGGGCCGTTCGGCAAATTCAACTGCGCTGCCATACCAAACGAACTGGTGGAAAGCGAACTGTTCGGCCACGAAAAGGGCGCATTCACCGGCGCGGAAAAGCGTAAACTCGGCAAGCTGGAATTGGCCGACGGCGGCACGCTCTTCCTCGATGAGATCGGGGATATGAACCTGGACGCCCAGGCCAAGGTGCTTCGGGTCATCCAGGAGGGGAAATTCGAACGCGTCGGCGGCAATGAAACCATTGATATCGATGTGCGTATCCTGGCTGCCACGAACAAAAATCTGGAACAAATGATCGAAAACGGTACGTTCCGTGAAGATCTGTTTTACCGGCTCAATGTCATTCCCATTGAAATTCCGCCGCTGCGGGAACGAACCGGAGACGTCGATATCCTATTGGATTATTACCTGGGATACTTCGCCAACGATCTTAAAACCGATCCCAAGGAATTTTCAGACGAGGCCCTTAAACTGCTCCGGACTTATGAGTGGCCCGGCAATATCCGCGAACTCCGGAATCTGGTGGAGCGGATGTACATCCTGACCAGCGGGGATGTCATTGAAGCCGACGATGTCCGATCAAGCCTCACCTCCGACGAAGCACCGGGCGGCGGCTCGTATCCCTTTCTGGAGACCAAAGATTTTTCCGAAGTCCGGAAGGAGTTCGAAGTCTACTATCTGAAGCGTCAGCTGGAAAAATTCGACTGGAACATCAGCGAAGTGGCCGACCACCTCGGCATGGCGCAGCCGAATCTCTCCCGGAAGATCAAACAGCTAAACATAGAAAAACAGTAAAACACCAGTGTTCAGGTATTCGAGTGTTCAAGTTTTTTTGTATTACTTGAACACCTGAGCACACGAACACTGTAACACTGCCGGTTTCATGGATAAAAACTACATCAAACAAACATCGCCTGTCACCATTCCCACCGATGACGAGAAGCTCATCGAGGAGCACTTTGGAAACGCCAGCACGGGCGAAGATGCCTTCAGCGTGGCGCACATGGTGGCCCCGCCCGGCTGGAGCGAGCCGCCCCAGGAACCGGAATTCAACGAAATCACCATCATGATCTCGGGGAAAAAACACGTGACCATCGATGGAGACGAGGTGGAGCTCTCCGCCGGAGAATCGTTGTTGGTCCGGGCCGGAGCCCGGGTGCAGTATTCTAATCCCTTCGATGAACCGGCAGAATACTGGTCGGTATGCTTACCCGCATTCACGCCTGAACGCGTAAATCGGAAACAGTAATACTTTTATCTCCAAATAGTAGACACAACAGTTGCCTCCTCAGCCCGGCCTTTTCTTTTTCCTGTTTGGAAACTCCCGCCAGTCGTATTACATTTATTTAAATTTGTAATACGTTTTGGATGAATCACAGGAGAAAGATCAATGTTCCGACTCATCACGAAAGTTGCTGCAATTTGCGATAACCAGCGGACACGATTTCCCCGCAGGAGATTTTCTTTTCAAAAATGAATTACTTCATAGCGTGAAAAAAAAGTTACCAAATGCAAATATCTCCGATGTTACCATCTCAACCTTGGGAAATCGACGAGTTGGCAGTGTGACTCCGGAGAAACCCGCTCCGTTTCTTCTTCGGTTTGTTCTGAAAAGGCCACAAATGCCGGAGCCGATCTTTTGGGGACAAACCGCAATATTTCCGGAAAACTCAGACACAACGGTTTCGGAATTCATATCATTTGGAACAGGGCTTGAAGTCGGCATAAAAACTGGCAGGCAAGGATTCATCGTTGGCAACACCATTCATTTACAATTGTTATACGAAGGGAAGCCTGTTTCAGGGACGCTGGCTATTATGCCGGTGGAGCACAAAACTACATACCTGACGGTCTCACAAAACCGGCAGGCGGGATTCTCGCTCCGGCAACCGGGAATGTACCTGATAACGGCAAGCCATAACGGAAAAAACTGTTCCACAACATTTAACGTACGTCAAACCGGGAAATAATATGAGATATTGCATATATATTTTTCTTCTTGCGTTTTTTCCAATATCGACCTGGGCACACGGGGTTGAATATTCTGTGTTCAATGAGGGAGTGGGGATTGAAGCCAGGTACAAGGACGGAACTCCAATCGCCTTTTCCGATGTAAGTCTGTATCGACCTGGGAACACGGGGGCAGTTTTCCAGCAGGGGATGACGGATAAACACGGCCGGTTTATGTTCGCTCCGGATACCGCCGGTCAGTGGACAATCGAAGTCGATGACGGGATGGGACACGGACTTATTAAGGAGATTACCGTATCAGAAGCCCTGAACCTGTCAGACGTTTCGCACCACGGCATGGCGCGCTGGCAGGAGATTTTAGTAGGCGTAAGCATCATCTTGGGGATCACCGGGATCGGTTTTTACGTTATGGCAAGAAAAGAATAATTTGTTTTAACCTGAATAAGTTCTAAACGGATTGTACTGATAAAATAATCAATGATAACTTACGAAATAACATGCCTTTGTAGAGAATCCGTCGCAGAAACTCGGATTGCTTAATCAAAAACCGTATTTATGAATCGTGCAGGTTAACTGATTATGCGACGAGTTATACCAACAATAGTGGTTATTTTCCTCTTGGTTTTGGGATGCAGCACCGAAGAAATCATTTCCGACAGGGGAACCATCAGATACATCGATCTGGAAGGCGGATTTTACGGCATCATAGCAGATAACGGAGAACGATATGATCCGCTTAACTTGCCCGAAGAGTTCAAGCAGGATAGCCTGCGGGTCAAATTCACCGCTGTGGAGGCAAAGGAACAAGCCTCATTTCACATGTGGGGAACGATCGTCGAAATCACCCGTATCGAAAAGGTGAAAGAGTAACTCACAGCGGTTTTGCCAGGACGATCGTCTCGATTTTTTCACGCTGTTTTCCGTTCATTGGCTTGTATTCAATTTGGACAAGGTACATGCCAATTGGCGCCGGCCGATCTTTGTAGTCGTTTCCGTCCCAAAACCATGACTGCCGAACCGGCGCCGGTTTATCCCGGACCAGTGTTTTGATAGTCCGGCCCACGGTATCAAAGATGCGAATGGTTGCGTACTGCAACGCTGCTTCTCCGGAGTAGGATATTCGCAGTAAGTCATCAAAACCGTCATCGTCCGGAGAAAATGTTGATGGAACTATCGTCCATCCTGTATTCGCAGAATCCACGTTGAAATACAGACTGTTCTCAGCACCGGGAGTCGCACCGCGCTGGTTCACTGATGCCTTCCAGTTGCTCGCAGAATGGTCTCCCTTTTCGAGATGCAGACGTTCCTGGGATCGCCCAGTCATTAGATCCCAATCTTCAGTATAAGTAAGCGAGTCAATAAGATATCCGTATTGGTCGAACAGGCGAATAGTCCCCCCGTCATTTGGCAGGCTGGCCCATGAATCGCCGGATAAATTGTGACCGGTCTCCAGAGATATTCCGTCCTCGGTAATTACGCCGTATTCATCCGGGAGCAGATACGACGCCGAGCCGAGAATCACGCGTCGCTCATTAACCGCCAAAATCCACTGTCCCATCGGAATAGAATCATTGGAAATATTTACAATTTCGGTGAATTCCTGAGGAATCACTTCCGACGGATCAGCCAGAAATTCGTTAAATATGATCGATTGGGGGTTGAAAGGAATCCAAATATCCGAAAAGGCCGATTCCGTTTTACCGTCAAATGCGGCTTCCGCAATGAGCGTGCGGTATCCCGAATACATTGATGCAGCGATATCGAAAGCAACATCTGTGGTATCCGCCGGTGGAATCCCGGAGATGGATTCCGTGGCGCGAATTTCTTCCTCACTCAGTATGGAGTCCGCATTTCCATCAAATCCCACAATTAATGTAAGTTGAGAAGTTGTATCCAGCCCCGTATTTACGGCCCGAAACTCTGTCAAAATCGTTTTACCTGGTGGAGCAGATTGGATAGTATCTGTGCGGATCAGGTTCAGTGAGTTTGCTGCAGTCACGGCGATTGAGTTCATGCATCCCGGCGTACCACCNTGTTCATCAATGCTGTTATCCCAGTTTGCTGCCGCCGAAGAATTATACGGGGAACTCGAACTACTCAAATACCATTTTCTTTCCACGGATTTTCCATCCGGAATCTCCCAAAGATCAGAATACTTCAATGAATCAATCGCCCGCCCCGACGGATCGACAAACCGAACCACGTCTTCGGTGTTGTTGAGACTCCGCCAGTTGTCGGAGACCACATACGCCACCGAATCCGGTATCCTGAATTCATGATAAACGCTGCTATCCTCCGCAAACACTGCATACCTATGATGTCCAACAACCAAATCACCGGTGAAGGCCGGAGTCAATGCGGCATTATCACCGAGACGCCATCCGGATAATTCAATAGCGGCGTCTGACGGGTTGTAGATTTCCACAAACTCCGACCAACCTTCGCCGGGAATCGGCGCGAATTCGGTGATCAGCATCGTCTGGGATTCGAACGGAATCGTCACCTCGAATTGATCAGTGTTATCAGACGGACGCTGTTCACCAGGGATTTTCACCCGAAGCGCCATCCGGTGGCGGCCGCTTGCCAGCCCCGGCAGAACTATGCTGAGCATTACAGAGTCATCGGGGCTGATGCTTTGCTGCACTGGCCTGGAAACCCAGGGATCACCGATAGTACTCGTATCCTGAAACACCTCAACAGATAGCTCCGAAATCACTTCTGTGCCTGCATTCAGGACCTCGACGGTTAATTGCCAGGAGGTATTTGCCTCGGGAAATTCGGGGACCAACTGGATTGTTACGGGAAGTAATCTGAGGTCATTTTCGAGAATTGCGATGCTGTTCATTGCTCCCGGTGTCGCCCCGTTATCTGCGGCAGAACTCCCCCAGTTGGATGCCACATTTGCGGAGTCATTCACATTGATGCGCTCCAGCGATACCCCGATATCACCGCCCCAGTTGCTGGAATATTCCAGGGATTCCATTACTGCTCCGGTTCCGTCCCGAATACTCAGCGAATCGATACCATTATTCAGCGTCGGAAAAGGTTGTGCGATTTCCAAATTGACAGATGCGTCCGGGTAACTTTGCAGAATACTTGAATCACCGGCTACTACGATGAAATCGCCAGCAGTATACAAACGGATTTCATGCAGATTAATCTGCGCCTCATGACCATCATCACGTAGCAAAAATCCCCGCGGATCTAAAGAATCCTGTCGAATAAACAGTTCGACCCACTCCGGCTCCCCGGACTCCGGCCGGTACATGATTTCATTGATCGCGACAGAGCCGGAAGGATAACCAATGAATATCGATGCAGCCAGTGTATCGTTTTGGGGGTTCGTATCTTCTGATGACGCAATAACCCCGATAAATTGCTGGTACCCACCGGAAATATCGCGCAGCTGCAGGCTGAAAGTGACTGAATCATTGGCCATAAGACCTTCACCTTGTTCAGTGGCAAAATGTTCGGATAATTCCGAAGCCGAATCCTCATCTGCATCGTGGAAAAAGCGTAGGGTAAAACCAGATATTGACTGTGCTCCGGTATTCTGGACCGTTGCGGACAAATGCAGCTCGCTATCGATGGTTTCCATGGAAAAATTCGTCAGGCTGAGATCGTAATCCGGGACGGTGATACTATTTACTCCAGCCGGCGTAGCGCCTTCCTCGGCGATACTCGTTCCCCAGTTCTCCACATCGGTTGCCGGAGCAAGCAAGTTTTTTCGCTCCAGGGAG
>JAANXI010000131.1 GCA_018263365.1 Fidelibacterota bacterium
GATAGCACGTATGCCGGCTTCTCAGTCAGTGATTGGGCGTATTTGGACCATTTGACCGTCATCGGGTCTTCCCGGAAGACATCGCCATAGATAATCGGCGGTCTGACACAGCGCGAGCCATACGACTGGACCCAGCTGTCCCTGGTGATGGCAATGCCGTCCATCTGCTCCCCAAAGTACTCGACCATGTCCGAGCGCTCGAATTCACCATGCACGAGCACATCTATACCGATATCTTCCTGGAACCGGATGGCGTCAGAAATCTGCTCCCGAAGAAAATCCTCGTATTTTTCCTTCGACAATTTCCCTTTCCTGTGCGCCGCTCGCTGCTTCCTCACTTCTCTGGTCTGTGGGAGTGAACCGATACTGGTGGCAGGAAGCACAGGGAGTGAAAATTGCGACCGCTGTTTCTGCCGCCGGACCGGGTAATCGTTCTGCCGGGAATACATGTCCGACGTAACATTGTTAACCCTATTTTGTGTATGTTCCTGATGGATTCGATCGGAATTCCGCCGATTTGCGATCGCCTCCCTGTTTTCCGTTAACGTGTCATTCACTGTTTCGCGACCGTCATTAACCGCCCGAGACAAGATCGCAATTTCATCCAGCTTCTGTCTGGCGAAGGCCAGCCAGGATTGCAATTCGTCATCCAGGCGCCGTATCATCTGTTCATAAACATCCAGCAGATCATCGAGGAGTGACAGCGGTTCCAAATTGTCGCTTTTGGTTTTACCAAGCAGCAGAAATGAGACGGGTCCAAGAAGCACCGGGCGTGTCTGGATCCCTAATCTCCGAGCCTCTACGAACTCATCGATGGGCTTGGTTGACGCCAACCGAAACGTCTGGCCTTCTTCGAATTCCGGAACGATGTAGTGATAATTCGTATCAAACCATTTGGTCATCTCCATGGCCGGAACTTCTCCATTGAATCCGCGGCCACCCCGGGCCATGGTGAAATAAGTATCAAGGTCAACGTTCTCCCCGTCCCAGTGATATCGTTCAGGCACAGCGCCGACCATCGCCACGGTATCCAGCACCTGATCGTAAAATGAAAAATCGTTGGAAGGGATATGATATATGCCGGCATCCTGCTGCAATTTCCAGTGCCGTGCTCGTAATTCTTTTGCAGTTTCAAGAAGTTTATCTTTCGAATTTTTACCGCGCCAGTAACCTTCAAGCACCCGTTTCAGTTCACGATTTGCACCAATTCTCGGATAACCAAGATTTGATGACAGTACCATCTCTCCTCCTTTTCCTACCATTTCAGAGAATTGTCGAATTCATTCATGTCATAGAATGTGATTTCAAGATATCGTAAAAGTTTGAAAATTTTTCGGTTAATTACAAACGTTAATCAGAAATTATTTAGGTATTTTATTTATTAACACCCTGTAACGACTTTACTGGAAATTATTTATATAAATAATTTAATCACATTATGATATTGTAGTAAAATTATAAAATATAGAATGATAATGGTGAAGATTCTCAGAAATTACAGGGAAGACTCTTAGGATATTTGTATTCCGCTAAGCTCTTGTTTTTTCTGAAATAAAAAAAGCGCCCCGGCCTCCCGGGGCGCTTTGATTTTCTGCGGTGTCGAGGGGTGGTTTAGTACATGCCACCCATGCCGCCCATTCCACCGGGCATTCCACCGCCGCCGGGCATTCCGCCGCCGCCATCATCGTCATCGTCTTCGTCATCGTCGCCGACAACGCATTCAGTGGTCAGCATCAGGCTGGCAACGCTGGTTGCGTTCTCCAGTGCAATACGCGCCACCTTGGTAGGATCGATGACACCGGCCGTTACAAGGTCGGTGTATTCTTCTTCATACGCGTCGAATCCGAAGTTATCATCATCAGCTTCACGGATTTTCTGCACGACAATCGAGGCTTCATGACCGGCGTTCGTTGCAATCTGCCGGACCGGCTCTTCCAACACACGGCGGAGAATATCAACACCGATGTTCTGGTCGCCGCGAAGTTCAAAGTCGTCCAGTGCTTTGACTGCACGCAGGAACGTCACGCCACCACCGGGAATAATTCCTTCTTCCACGGCAGCGCGGGTGGCGTGCAAGGCATCCTCCACGCGGGCTTTCTTTTCCTTCATTTCTATTTCAGTGGCTGCCCCAACATTCAGTACCGCAACTCCTCCGGAGAGTTTCGCCAGGCGTTCCTGGAGTTTCTCCCTGTCATAATCGGAGTCGGAATTGTCGATCTGTGTCTTGATCTGGCTGATGCGGGCCTTGATGTCCTCTTTTTTGCCCGAACCTTCCACGATTGTGGTATCATCTTTGGTAATGGTAATCCGTTTGGCCTGACCAAGATAATCCACATTGGCGTTTTCGAGCTTGAAGCCGCGTTCTTCGGAAATCACCGTTCCGCCAGTCAGCATCGCGATGTCTTCCAGCATCTGTTTCCGGCGGTCGCCAAATCCAGGTGCTTTGACTGCAGCGACTTTCAGGGTTCCACGCAATTTATTAACCACGAGTGTGGCAAGCGCTTCGCCTTCTACATCTTCGGCGATGATCATCAGCGGTTTGCTCATCTGTGACACCTTCTCCAGAATCGGAAGCAGGTCTTTCATTGCGCTGATTTTCTTATCATAGATCAGGATGTAGGCATCCTCAAGCGCCGCTTCCATGGAATCGGAATCTGTCACAAAATACGGTGAAAGGTATCCGCGATCGAACTGCATACCTTCCACAACTTCGAGACTGGTTTCCAACGTCTTGGCTTCTTCCACCGTAATGACGCCGTCTTTGCCGACTTTATCCATAGCATCGGCAATCAGATTCCCGATTTCCAGATCGTTATTTGCAGAGATGGCGCCAACCTGGGCAATTTCTTCTTTGCCCGGTAGTTCTTTGCTCATCCCCCGAATGTATTCCACGACCTTTTTAGCCGCAGCATCAATTCCGCGCTTAAGCTCCATCGAGTTGGCTCCCGCGGCGACGTTTTTCAGTCCCTGCGTGTAAATCGCCTGTGCAAGCACAGTTGCTGTGGTGGTTCCGTCACCGGCGACATCAGAGGTTTTGGAAGCCACTTCCTTCACCATCTGCGCGCCCATATTTGGTAGATGTTCCTTCAGTTCAATTTCCTTGGCAACGGTCACACCATCCTTGGTCACCGTCGGCGCGCCAAAGGATTTTTCCAGAATGACATTCCGGCCCTTTGGCCCGAGTGTCACTTTGACCGCATTGGCCAGTTTATCGACGCCCTCTTTGAGCGCATTACGCGCCTGAGCGTCATATTTAATGACTTTTCCCATAAATACTTCCTCCTTGTTTCAGGTACTTTTATTATTAAATAAGGTTTACACGATTGCGAGAATGTCGCTCTCTCTCATGATTAAATATTCAACGCCGTCGACGGTAATTTCCGTACCGGAGTATTTACCGTATAATACCATGTCACCTTCGCTGACTTCCATCGGTACGGTTTCCCCTGTATCAGATTTTTTTCCGGGACCTGCCGCCGCGACTTCTCCCTTTTGGGGCTTTTCCTTGGCCGAATCCGGTACGATAATACCGCCTTCGGTTTTTTCTTCTGCTTCGGACGGTTTGACGACCACCCGATCTGCTAACGGTTTAATGTTCATTCGCTCCTCCTTTTGAGTCCTTGAATGATTTTAGGTTACAATATGATTGTGTCGGAAATGCGCCGGCCTGTTGCGCCGGGCTCAAATCATCAGATGATATGTTTGTTAGCACTCTCATCGATTGAGTGCTAAAATTAATAACGGAGGGCTTACGGTGTCAAGCGCTATTTACAATTTTCTACATAGAATCGGAACTGAAATACTTTTCCAAAACAAAAATCGACAGAGGACCAAAATATATAAACTGCATCATTGGAAAACCGGCACACCACCTCCGTTATAATTCCCGCAAGACTTCCTGTACATCCGTAATTTGAAACGGCTTGTGCACGGTATACTCTACCTGATGCTCTTCCAATTTATCCTTCTCAATGGAATCCCCCATGCCAGAGATAACGATGATTTTGGTCTCCGGCGCTGTCTCCCGGAGATATTCCACCACTTCCCAGCCCGAAATATCGGGAAGCGTGAGATCGCAGAAGGCGACATCGAAGTCGTTCTTATCGATAGCGGATTTTGCGGACTCGCCGTCATGCGCAACAACTCCAGTATAATCTTCTAACGAAACCACATCATTCAGCAGTGTGCTGATATTTTCGTTGTCATCAACAATAAGAATCTGCAGCCCCATAATTGCGGAACCTCCTGCTTAATTAGACTTCACTTTCACGATCCAGAATAATCTGTTTTATCAGTCGGTTAAAATACGAGGATTTATGAAGGAGAAAAACAAAAAATTTGGAAATCCGTCAGCCGGAGTAAAAGTCTCTCAACTGGCATGGAAAACCTCTTGATTTTTTCGCCCTTCCACCCATCCGAACTATCGCTTTTAGTATTGAATCAAAATTCCGCAAAAACCGGAATCAATAATTGCATCCTCCTCAATCTCACTGTATATTTTTTGCGCTCTTTGAGAGAAATCTCGTGGCGCCTTAGCTCAGTCGGTAGAGCAGTGGACTGAAAATCCGCGTGTCCTTGGTTCGATTCCGAGAGGCGCCACTCAGACAAAGCCCTGTTCGTCTGTGACGGCAGGGCTTTTGTTGTTTTACAACCGATCACAAAACCGTAAAGCAGCCTCCGGTTATTCGTTTATTTTATCGCGAATACCGTGTGCGAATCTTTCCGCTGCCTCTTTCGAATGTGCAAAAAACATCTTCGGCTCAATCAATTCCAGTTCCATCAGTCGTATTTTTCCTGCTTCATCTTCAATGAAGTTGATCCGGGCGTAGAATGGTTCGGCTTCAAGTGCCGCAATAACGTTGTTGGCGAACTTTCTGTATCGCTTATCCACAGATATTGTGCTCTCTTTCCCGCCATATGTGAACCGGACCCGGAATTCTCCGTCCTTTGCTGTTTTTCGGACGCAATGCGTGATTTTCCCATCGATGTACAATGCTGATATTTCTCCGCCGGTAACGATAGATCCTGCAAACTTCTGGACCATTAATGCTCCGCGTTGCGGACACGCGCTGACGAATTTTTCAACGGCTTCCAGCGTTGGACTTTGGAGCCGAACTGTGTTCCGTCCACCGGCGGAGACCGAAGGTTTCAGCACAACGTCGTCCAGTCTATTTTGCTCCAGACACCTCATAACTCGTTTGATGCTCCAATCCGGAATAAAATGTGTTTCGACTACCGGAATACCGGCATCGGCGAGACCGATAAGGTACCGCTTATCATAATTCCACCGGACAAGAGAAACCGGATTGACAAATCGACTTTTCTGCTCAACTTTTTCAATCCAATCCTGAAAAATCTCTATCTTCCACGTGTAATCCCAAATCGATCGAATGATGACGGGATCATATTGTCCCCAATCGATATGGGGGGGCATCCCATATTTTGAGTTCGGCGTGGAGATTCTGTCTCAGTATCTCCTTCAGTAAGAGATTATCATCGGTATTCCTCTGGTATTCCGTTTCAGATGTAGCGAGTGCAATCGACATTTCCCTCTTCCCCCGTTATTCCTCAAATTGTCATTCCGATATTGCGAATTTTTTTGTTATGTTCGATTCAAATAAAGTAGCAAAAACTACCTGGGAACGCTATGTATCTCATCTCCTGACCACATGAATTGAAAATAACCGATTAGGTGGAAGTATTGGACTGCACAGACTTTGTAACTCTCACCGACTGAAATCATCAAAGGAGAAAGCCAGGGGAAGAAATCAATGGTTGCTTGACAATAAACAGGTAATGCGTTACTATTATAAAATGTAAAGAGAAGAGGAATATTAAAAGGGGGCTAATCGCCTATGGCAAAGAAGGATTCCGGGGTCAGAGACCGCACAAATCGTTCTCTCAGTAAGTATCTGGAGGAAATCGGCCAGTATGAACCGCTGGCTCCTGAAGAAGAAATTGCTGTTGCAAAAAAGGTAAAAGAAGGTTCACAGGAAGCACTCGAAAAACTTACCACCGCCAACTTGCGTTTTGTCGTGAGTGTGGCGAAAGATTACCAGGGTCAGGGACTGCCGCTGTCTGACCTGATAAATGAAGGCAATCTCGGTCTCATTAAAGCCGCACATCGGTTCGATGAAACCCGGGGATTTAAATTCATTTCCTACGCCGTCTGGTGGATTCGCCAGTCCATTCTCCAGGCACTGGCGGAACACTCCCGGATTATCCGGCTGCCGCTGAACCGGGTCGGGAATATCACCAAGATCTCCAAAGCATCCGAAAAACTGCAGCACGATCTCAAGCGAAAACCGCGTCCCGGCGAAATCGCCGACGAGCTGGACATGAAGCCGGAAGAGGTCTCCGATGCCATTCAGATCTCCCGGCGCCACTATTCACTGGACAAGCCGTTCCGGGATGGTGAATCCAACTCGCTGATGGATGTGATTGAGGACAACGAGGGCGAAGAGCCGGATGAAGACCTGATGAGCGAATCCCTGAAACAGGAAGTGATGGATGCCTTAGGGACCCTGAGTGAACGTGAGTGTACCGTATTGGAAATGTATTTCGGTATCGGACGGGACTATGCCCTGACACTCAACGAAATTGGCGATGAATTCGGTCTGACCCGTGAACGGATTCGTCAGATTAAAGAAAAAGCCCTGCGTCGTCTTCGTCATAAATCACGCAGCAAAGGTTTGCGTCAGTATTTAGGATAAACTTACTAACGTGATCACCCTGAGGAGGTGAAGTTTTAATGATCGAAGTTAACGTCAGAAAGGATGAGTCGCTTGAACGCGCGATGCGGCGGTTTCAAAAGAAGTTCCAGAAGGCTGGGATCTTCAAGGAGATCAAGCAGCACTCCTATTACATGAAGCCCAGCGATGAAAAACGCATGAAGCGCGCGAAAGCCATCCGGCGTCAGCGTCGTCGCTCTCGTCGAAACAAGCGGTAACAGCGGACTTTCGCTTACAGTCTTCCGCTCAGTTTTCGATCAAAAGCGTCCCGTTACCGGGGCGCTTTTTTTGTATCTCAGAATCTATGCGATGACAGGAAAGCCACTATTCCCTGATAGTCATCCTGAGTTGGTCGAAAGGTGAACGCCGGAAAAGATCATCTCTCCGATAATATATTTACGTACTTTTAAAGACTAACTTACTGCGGTGCCAGCCCGACATCAATCCGGTCAATACGGAGCGTATTCGGCAAATACACTGGTACGACGGCATCGATAGTCCGCGGTGAGGTAAGAAAATACAATTTCACCGTTCGGTTTGTTTGCAGCATCTGAACCGGTAAAAGCTGCTGCCCGGCGAGAGTATTATAGTCTTCTTTCTGTTCAAGAAACTGGGAGTTCCCAACTGGCTCGATTTCCGAATTATCCGGCGCGTAGAAATCCACCTTTACGGCCAGATTACCGTATCCCTGTTCGAGCAGACTCCGAAATTCCGCCGGTAAACTTTCCAGCGAGGCCGGCAGCGTGAGGACGGCATACTTGCCCTCGTTTCGGACATACTTATTTGTTTTGAGGAAATGGACCAGATCGGCAGTCGGCGTCAGCTCCACTTCAACCCACGCTTCGTAGGTATCGGCAGCGCCTGTCAGCGCCTGTAATGTAGGTTCTTCATACTGAATCGCATAGAGGGTGTCCACGGTGAGTAACTCCGTCAAGGCCTGCACCGTTCGATTGAACTCACTCAGACGGGTCTTTACCTCTTCCGCCTTCGGCGGCGCTTTAGAAGGTGCAGGGGGTTTTTGGGAACTCACCTTCGGCTGTACCTCCGGCTGTTTTTCCGGAGGTGACATCTTTGATTTTTTCGCAATTGTTCTATCAGAGACTTCTCTTCTTTTCGAAAAAAAGGTGTTCTGAATCTTTCCGATGTAATCCGTTACCGCCTGTTCAGGATTTGCTGGGTCTCCCGTGGATTCGACCAATCCCTGTGATTTCAGTGTGCGAAGGTCCAGCAGTTCCCCGACCAAATGTAATGCTCCATCGCGCACTTCGTATTCATTCACCAGCGCATATCTGCGTGGCGGTGTATGGTATTTTCCGGAATCAGCATCTGGCGCCGATTTCTGCATCAATCTGTGGAAGGTCGCCTGATCAAGTTCGGTGATAAATGGTGTGGAGTACAGCTGCGCCCTTCCCTTTTCAGTCATAAAACTCCGCAGCTCAGGATAGACTGTATTCGATTCCATATTACTGAACGGCATAAAATATACCTGATGGATCGATATCTCCTCCGCAGAACTGTCGGTGGTTATCCCACAAAGTAATGCAAACAGGATAACGACGAATTTAATGCGGTAAGTGCTCAATGGCATATCCGATTCGTGTGATAAGTTGGTCTTTTCCGAGCAGCCCCATCACCTGAAAAATCCCGGGACTTATGCCCATCCCGGTGATGGCCAGGCGCGTCGGGTGGATAAGTTGGGCTGCTTTAATATTCTGTGCTTCTGCGCAATCTCTGAGGGCGGTTTCCAGACTGTCCGGGCTGAAATCATCAAGCGCCTTTAAACGTTTAAGCCATACTCCCATGGATTCGTTTACCGACTCGTCCGGCCAGAAGCGCCCCGCAGATTCGGTATCGAACTTCTGTGGAGCATTCCAAAAATACGAACCGAATTTTGCGAAATCGTACAGTGTCGTCACCCGGGATTGCAGTAATTCGATCACATCATGGAGATACTCCTCATCAAATTCGTCTTCGCCTGCAATATTTTCCTCAACAAGGACTAACTTCACAAATCCGACTAAATCGGCGGTGTCCCATCTCGAGAAATGTTCCCCGCTAACCCAGTCCAATTTCTTCTGGTCAAATATTGCGCTGGATTTTGAGACACGGAGCATGTCGAATTGCTCAATCAGCTCATTCGGAAAGAATATCTCCTCATTGCTTTTGGGTGTCCAACCAAGTAACGAAAGATAATTTAGAATTGCCGTATGCAGATAGCCGCGCTGTTTGTACTCATCCACCGAGGTGGCGCCGTGGCGTTTACTCAGCCGTTTACCATCGCTCCCAAGGATAAGTGGTAGATGCGCGAATTTCGGCACCTCGTAACCGAGCGCAATATACAGGAGAATCTGCTTCGGTGTATTGGACAGGTGATCTTCCCCCCGGATAACATTGGTGATGCCCATTTCGGCATCGTCCGCCACCACCGCCAGTTGATAGACCGGCGTACCATCCCGGCGCTGGATGATAAAGTCGTCGATCTCCGATTTATTCACCGAAATTTTCTTGTAAATCCGATCCTTGAAGTTCACCCAGCCTTCGTCCACGCGAAACCGGACTGCGAATTCTTTGCCTGCATCCAGATTTTGTCGAATTGTCTCTTCCGACCAATCCCGGCATGTGCCGTCGTACTGATAGGCGGTGTCATCATCCGATTTGGCCTTTTGCCGTTTCTGCTCCAGTGCTTCCGGCGTACAAAAGCACCGGTATGCTTTACCTTCGGACAGCAATCGATCGACTGCATCTTTGTGAGCCTGAATATTGTTGGATTGATACACGACTTCTTCATCCGGTCTGAGGCCGAGCCACTCCATACTTTCCAGAATTTTCTCGACCATTGCCGCCTTGGAACGCTCTGTATCGGTATCCTCGATTCGAATGAGGAATTTCCCATTGTTTTGTCGGGCAAACAGCCAATTGAATATGGCCGTTCTGGCGCCCCCAACATGGAGGTATCCAGTGGGACTGGGGGCAAATCGGACGCGGATATCGGAATCAACGGGTGTCATCGTCAAGGGAGTCGCTTTCCGTTACATCATTGGTATTTTCAATTTCTTTTGGAGGCTCCGGAGTGTCGGGCCCGGAGGATTGTTGTGCAGCAGGCTGTGGCGAGAGGGAGTCGGGCAGCGAAATTTCAAACTCCAGGCCGCCGCTTTGCCGGTTCATCCAGTTGTAAATCAGCCCTCCCAGGCCGGTTAATACTGTAAACACAACACTGCCAAATATCCCGTAAAAAATGGCAAACATGATGACGAACATGCCCCCCAAATCCTGGAAGGCCTCCATCGGCATCCCGGCGCCGGCCCCGGAAAAGGTCGCGGCGAACTGACGCATAAATCCAATCCAGAACAGTCCGAAAATCAGGGTAATCAGTGTAAAAACGATCCAGCTGATGATAAACACATTTTTGACGAGCGGCCATAGCGGCATCGCGTAAATTTTGATGGTATGTCGCATAATTTCCTCTTGTCTCACTTACGATTGTCGCAAATTACTCTGCCGAACCCCGAAAATCAATGGATTGAACCGGACATCGGATCAGGCAGAATTTTCGAGGATCGCCTTAAAATTTCTGATAATGAATGCGGTGACGCCCCAGATAGTGTACCGCCCATAATCGTAAAACCAGACATCCATACTCTCTCCGCCTCTGGAATATTCCCTGGTATAACCGTTGGATTCGTCCAGAAAGTACGCCAGCGGCACGGTAAAAAAATCGGACACCTCGCTGGGTTGGGGCGAAAGCACTGGCAGTTCTTGTATAAATCCGACAAAGGGCGTCACAATGTATCCGGTGGGCGTCCACATATCATCAATCCTCCCAAGGATTTCAATATGCTCGGTTTTCAGCGCTAATTCCTCGTGAGTCTCCCGGAGTGCCGTGGCTTCCAGTGAGTCATCACTTGCTTCAATTGATCCGCCGGGAAAGGAGATCTGCCCTTTATGATGCTCCACATCATCAGTCCGGACGGTGAACAGCAGTTCCAGTTCATCTTTCCCGCCGATTAGCGGGATAAGCACGGCGGCGCGGGTCAGCTGCGCATCCTGCTGAACCGCGGGAGTATGAGCCTGAATCCGTTTTTGTATTTGGGTGAGAGCAGACATTCCTGAATCTTTGTATTTGTCAGTCTGTGATGTTAGAAAGAACCGACGTTATTGTAAAGAATATTTCGATTTATCGATCCAGGGAATCAAAATTCCACGGCTGGAATCACCGGCAATCACCAAATTCCAATTGTGTTAATTTTACGATATGATTCTCGTCCACAAAAAAAATTCTGTCGACAGGAAATTTTGTTGTATTCAACTGCGGGATGTGGAATATCCTCTACTATTCGCGTTACTCCAGCAAATTCACACGCAGAAAAACTCAGGTTATATCGTTGTGGATTTTGATGAATTTCAGGAACGGCTACACCAGGGATTTCAGGGACTGACTGTCCAGTTCAATGAAATGCAGGAACACCTGCGACCTGTCCAGTCCCTAGAAATTGGTTCAGCCATCCACTCCCTGTTGAAACAATATCTGTGCACCCACTCGCAGCTCACAACAAATCTGCAGGCCAAATTGTTGCGCATCATTCAGACGGGCAAAGTCGAGTGACTTGGCGGCGTTGCCCCTTTCCCGGGAGGGAGCCCTTCCGGGCCGACACGCTCAGCTCCGGAAGGAGCCTCTCCGGAGGGATGACGCCTCGGGGTGTCACTCTCCGATATATCGGAGCAGGCTTGAGCCTGTCGCTCCGGGAGGAGTCTTGCCGGAAGGCATCTCTGATGAAAAAGAGCGGCTTCCAGGGCCTTGAGTGTTTACTTGATCACTACCGCCCTAACAATCCTCTCGGCCTGTAAATTCTGTCCACTACTTTCAAAGCCCACCCGAATCAGATACACTCCCGATGAAACCGCATTTCCCTGGAAATCAGTACTATTCCAGTGGAATGCATATTTTCTCGGCGCAGGAACACTCCTTTGCTCCGATAGAATGCGCTGCCCCCGGAGGTTAAAGATCTCTATGGAAACATTCCCGGGCTGCGGCACCTGATATTCGATAGTCGTTTCGGCGTTGAACGGGTTGGGATAGTTCTGGCTTATACGGAATTCCATGGGTACATGAGGTTCATCCGCAATTTTGACCGGGATTTTACTCGTCGCACCCCACAATTGTGGTGTACCTGTCCGGTCGGAAACCCAGAGAATTACCGGCTGCAGTGAATCACCTTGCGCAGGCAAATGGGTGATCGCCGGGTTTGCATCCGAACCGGGATTACCAGTCAATTGTACACCAGCAGAATCCGACGGTGTCGCCCGGAAAAATATTTCACGATTATTATCCACGACTGCATCCCACGTCAGCAAGGTCCGGGTTGTATCGATATTCCTGATCGAGATTCTTCCCATATCCGCATTATCCCCCATTGGGAAAAGAGACGGCTCTTCCTTCCAGTCGGTATAAAAGGTTGGTAAGGTGTATGGATGATGCGAACGACTCTCCAGCAATCCAAGGACATCGGTACTGTCATTCTGTTCAATCCAACCCATCGCAGGGTACTCCCTGTGCCCCTGCGCGACATCAAGCGCAGAAATTTCATCTCTGGTACCAATTAAAGGCCAGGATTCCGGGTTAGCTAAATAGACAGGCGAATTTGCGATATACCATGCATCACCGGATTTTATCCTTGCGATTACATTATTGGTGAACATGTCGTGGTCAAAAAATGTTGCGACGTGAAAATCCTGCAAGGAGTCTGCAGGTAAGCCAGCTTGTTCGATTGTGATCGTATCCGTTTCCAAAGTCGCTGTATTATCGGTATCAAAGCGTAACTGGTACAAATATTGAAAGTCGGTTCCGGGATAATAAAGTACAAGTTCCTCAGCCGCCCAGATGCCTAGCCCGGGGTACAGGTGAATCCAGGGTATCAGTGGTGTTGTTGCGAGTGTATCTGTGTCAGTCCATCCACCAGAGCACTGACGCCTCCAAAGGATATCAACAGAATCGGCATTTTCCCGGGTGTGCAGCCAAGCAATCACCGGGGTTTGTTCACTTGCAAGTCCACCATATTCCAGGGAAACCAGGGTCGGGCTATAGGCCTGACCGGTTGATTGCGACAGCTGCATAGTGCGGGATTCAACAGATTGGTATTGGCTCCATAATTTTGTGAGAAATATGTCCGTTATCGTGTCGGTAGTTTGTCCTCTCCATACCACCCATGAAGTGTCTGCGTCAGGCACAAAATTGTTCATCACTTCCGGACTGCCCACGACCTGGACTGAATCTGAAATCATAAGGGGCTCGGACCATCCCTCCGCAACTGTGGACACCGGTAAAAGAAGCAGACAAAACACCATCACTGGAATCACTGCAAAATATTTCCTGTGTGTATCCATAGGATTGCTCCCCGGATTATTTTATTAGTATAGCCCTGAATTTTTTAATCCGGCTTACCCTGCGTATACTGTCATAATATTTCACATTTATCAGATATACTCCGGAACTCACAGGAGCCCCAGTATCCGTTGTTCCGTTCCACTGAAAAGCAAATTCACCCGGTTCCCTTATACTAGAGGTATAGCTCCTGAGCAATTGCCCCCGTACGTTATAGATATCAATGGTAACATTGCCGGGATGTGGTATTGTGTATTCGATACGTTTGGGCGTTGAACGGATTAGGGTAGTTCTGGCTTACCTGGTAATCCTGCGGAATGTTTGGCTCATCATCGACCGCAACCGGTACTCTGTTTGTCGCAGCCCAGATTCTGGCTGTTCCGGTGCGGTCGGATTTCCAGAGAACGGTGATGTTGAAGGAATCACTGGAGACTTTGTGATGGATGATAAGTGGTTCTGAATCATTACTTATGTTCGAGGTTATCTGCACCGGGGAATCTGTAAATCGATCGTCTTGCACAAAAATCTCACGATTGCCATTGACTTCGGCGTCCCAGGCGATCATTGTTCGGCTGGGTTCCAGATAATCCAGGACAAAATTATCGGCAGCGTCTCCAAAGGTCTCAATAGTTTGCACAGAATCCCAGGCAGTCCACCCCAGGTCGTCCGTGCCGATTGCTGCATACGATGCCAGATAGTAGGCTCCCTGTTCGCCGGTTCGGCTCCACCATAAAAGCCGGGGTATCGCATACTGCCCCGGGGTACATATAAGTTCCTCTATTGGGACATCCGAGGTAAAGAGTTGAGATCGGAAGAGCGTCTGTA
>JAANXI010000132.1 GCA_018263365.1 Fidelibacterota bacterium
TATATTTCGGAGACACGCCTCCAAAATATACCTGTTGATACCCTGAAGAAAACGCCCTATTGTATGGTAGCATTTCATTAAATGTTCACACGAACCGGTCAAGCCATTTCAGGGAAGGACACTCTCCAACAAATAATTTGGCTCGGTATAGGTTTTGTGCTATTGAATACCAGTACCATCTTCAGCCAACAAATTTCGTGGCCAGACACCCTTCCCAAACCCAATCCCAAAGAAGTCGGCGCCCTGGACCCTTGGCCGGGAATCGAACAGTACCCGGCAGTGATTCAGGAATATGATGCCAAATTCCGGGAGTTTTACCAGTGGTACCAAGAGGAACTAGAACAGAGAAAAACCAGGGAAGCACGGTCAGAGATACGTATACCGGAATCGATGTTACTGCCGTTAGCACGCCTTTATATCAGTATTGATTTGTACCATGAAAAATTAGATAAAACTGGATACGCCGATCGGTACAAGTTTGGACGGTGGGGAAATGGGTTTTTGTTTCACCAAATGTTGGATCGACTTTCAGGGAAATGGCGGGTAATTGTGCGAAGTGACGGTTTAGTCCTCGGGAATGTAATAAAAGATACATTACTCGCTCGTAATTTGAATACACCGGTAATAAGAGACCTAGACAAAATGGTTTATTTTAAAATAAATTCCGACATATGGGGGTCAATACCTGAGGATACTATATTAATACGGTATCACTCCGAATGGTTCCCTAATGGTAAAATTCAACAAGGCAAGGATATCCTTACACAGGTGCATGATGGAAGTCATGCTGCATTAGGAGAGAAAAGAATAGAAGTATATAATGCCGAATTTTTAAACGAGACAATCCCGCAATTTTTAGTAGTTGAAAACGGCGTTATTCAGGATCCAAATAAGGTGCTTAACCAGAAACGATATACACCTTTGCCGGATAAAATGGTATGGCAAGAAAATATTGTGGGGAAATCATACCAGGAGTATGAAAAGGATTGGGAAAATTTTTTAGAAGAAAATGGGATAAGTCCATGAAAATTTTGTCAGGTTTAATTTTTCTTTTATTGCTCTTCTCTGTCTTTTTACCTGAAATAAATATGGTGACGCAATGCAGGCAAAATACAAAGGAGAAAATATGAGACACCGAAGATGGCAATCTATCTGTGTTGTGATAATATCCCTGGTATGAGTCCCCTTCGCACCCGTTCACGGAGAAGCGGATTTGGTCGTGACTTCTTTTTCTGTGGACCAATCGCGAGCATATCAGGATGCGGGAGTGACCCTCAGCATTACAGTTAAAAACCAGGGGACTGCAGAAACGGACGACTACGTTTTTGGCGATGTATTTTTCAATCTGGCGAATGAGCCCGATCCCGCATACGGAGACACCCCTGATAATTACTTTGATATTGGGTATATTTCTGCTGGCGCAAGCGAAAGTGCCACCCTGTATATTACCTATGACAGCTATACAGTCCGGGGGTGGGTATTCGGGTCGAACACCATTCAGGTCTATGTTGATTATGATGAATATGTCACTGAATCAAATGAAAATAATAACAGCGCGGAACTGCTGGACCTTGAATGGATTCAGGCACCGGTTACCAGCAACTGTCAGTGGCCTATTGCCGATGTAAATACGTCTCATAATCTAAATAGCGTACCGAATGAGTATCGATCAGAAGGGGGGCTTCATACCCACCATGGTATTGACATAGACGGATGGCTGGGGACTGATGTTCTTTCTGTCTCATCCGGTCGAGTACGCAATAGGGGAGGAGAAAGTCTTCGTCTAATGGGCACCCACTTGCCTGATAAAGACAACTTTGAGTATGTGCATCTTCAAGAGATGAATTATGCTGAGGATGACTGGGTATATGAAAAAGGAATTAAAATCGGTGAGACCAATTCAGATAATCACCTCCATTTTAACGATGAAACCCAATTCGGCAACGAGGACGACGAGAATCTGGAGAACTTCACCAACCCGCTCTTTTTTTTCCGGTTGGATCCCCCGTTTTCAAGTGATTGGGAATATCCCGTCATTGACGGATCGTATTTGGTCATTCGCGAGGATCAATCCAGTCAGACGATGGAGCCCACGTCGGTGAGCGGACAGGCGGATTTTATTATCCGGGCGAAAGATATTCTCAATGGGTTGCGCGGGGGATTGGCGTATATCGGTTATCAGATTCTTGATTCGGATAACACGGTGGTATTTTCTGCCGATAATCAGGTGAATCTGGCAACGGAACGTGTCTATACGAATGCGGTGATAGAGTATCTGTATCCTCAAGCCCCAAATAGTTATATCTACTATTTTATTACCAATGATATTACCGATGCCACGGGAACGGGCGCTTCCGACTTTGAAGATGCGTTTGATTCCACCCAATTACCCGATGGTAATTATACCTTACGGGTATCGGTGGAAGACTTTAACCAAAATTCAACCAGTGCGGACTTTGCAATAATTATTGACAACTCCGCAGGGATGGGGGAGGGAATGAGATGGAACGACAAATAAGATTTGCGAAACTGGTTTTGATGGCAGGGATAGTCTGTTTCCTGAGCGCAGGGATGTTACTTGCTCAACGGAGCTATAAATGGGAAGTTGTTGAGGAGACCCAAATTGAGCCAGATACCCGGAACTCTCGCGTAAAGTTCTCTTCCCCGTCGGAATCCCAGGCTGGACGGATGCGATTCACCCCGAAAGTGGGAAGACAAAACATATCAGGCCAACAAGAACTGGAAAAACATGTGAATGATGCCGAACTCACTCCGATTCCAGAGGTTGAACGGGGAACTATTCGTAGGTAAAGCCAGGGAGGTTTTGTTCAGATTATCCGGTTTGCCATGGAAGACACAACCTCCCTTTATACATTTGTCGATGATGAGGTAAAACCGCCAGTGAAGAAGGCTTACATCCTTTATGATAGAAACGGCGACCGGTTAGGGCCATTGAAATTCCGCCAAGAAAATGTGTACCTAGAGGCTATGTATGGTAACGGTGCGTATATAGGCAGAACAGATACAGGGAAGTTGCATATTGTTCATCTTGGTCAGGACATCTACAAGGTTGTTGATGTTTTGGCAGCCGGAGAGGAATATTATTGTCCAACATATGGCTGTACCGGAGGTGGTGCATTCATAGAAACAACAGAGGATATGTTATTTGAATACCCCAAACGCAAAAATGGTAAAATTATGTCGGATTTCTACCTCATAAGTAAGAATGGGGAAATATTGTGGAAGCGTTCCTATAATGGCGAAGTAGTATATAATGTGCTCTCTCCCGACGGTAGTTATGTGGCTTTGATGTATACAATACCAGTCCAGAAGGAAACCTGGGACGAGCCCCGGATAGTCCCGTTTGAAGGCGAGGTGGAAATTATCCGGCGGGACGGTACCACAGTGTCTACATTTCAAACGGGGTTTTCCTCCTCCAGGGATCAATTTTCTCAGGATAACGAATACATCCTATTTCGAGAACAACATCAGGTAATAAAAATTTTCGCGGTGCAAACTGGCGAGTTGGTAAATAGAATACTTTTTCCCGGCTCTCGCCCGGTGGAAGAAGTGGTCCTCAATAAACCCTTGGGCGTTATCGCCGTTCTTCGGAACGTCACCAGCGGCTGGGGTGGGGAGCGCCGTATCACGGTTGTTCCAATAGAGGGCACCGCCAAACGCCCGGTCTGGGAATACAGCCTGGGCGAATTCGACCGCCGTTCTGACGACTTTAGCCATTTTACGCACCTGTCCATCTCTCACGATGGCTCTGAGATTAGTGTGTTGAGTAACAAAAAATATTTACGATTCGAGCGAGTAGAATAGAATTTGAAATGGAGCTACACTCTTTTCAGTAAATGCTCAAAGGAGAATGACCAATGAAAAAAATATATATCTTCCTTGTCCCTTTCGTTTGTATGGTTATTGGAATGACGTCACCGGTCTACGCAGTTGATCCCGTTGAGGAGGCCGACTACCTTATCATCACTCATCCGCAGTTGGATAATGGGGGTTGGTTGAGTGATCTCACGGCGCTTCAGGAGTCCCGGGGATATGCCGTCGGCGTCTGGTATGTGAACGATCAGGTAACGTCCAATACAGATATTCAGCAACTCATCAATGATGCCTATCTGAGCGGGATTCCGGTCCAATATGTCCTCCTGGCCGGGATGGCAGCCAATCAAACGCCCGAAACGCCACTCCCGGAGAACCAGAAACAGGAAACCCGGGATTTAAAAAACCCCACGGCGAATGCTCTGGAATTAAACTTTATCCCGTTTACCTACGAAAATATGGAAATCTGGGGCGGTGACGTGGTGGACGTTCCCACGGATGATCATTATTACCCGTCCATGCATATTCAAAATAACCCGATTTATATCGGGCGCGTTCCCGCCCGGAAACCGAATCAACAGTTATGTCTTCGACCTTTGGTCCCAGGGTTCTCCCGTGGTATGATTTTCACCGGGGCGTTGATTTTGGGAAATATTTGGAGCATTGGGCTGTGAATCATTCGAATGGTAGCATGACTTCCGCGTACCTCTGAAGAGGCACGCTGGTTAAAAATAAGACGACTTCCGTCGTCTGTAAAAGCCAGTCTTCCGGTGGAAAAAAAGGTGGCAAGGTACTTGTTGGGTATAAGGTATAGGGGAATAAGGTGAACGGCATGAGATTCAATTCTCTGATTCAATGAGACTTCCTTTGAATCAGCAACCGCCTTCAGGTGGTCGTGAGAGAAAAATATGAAAGAATTTAAACCCCAAAAAATCCCCTTGTCTTTTTTGGGAATTTGTGAATTTTTCAGGTTGAAGAACCATCGTTTCTGCTTCAAACACTCGGCGGTTTTGGGGTATCCTTTTTCGTTCGATATTTATTTTGCGTTAATTTGTGCTCTTCACGGGTAAATTAAGCTAACATTTCCATCGGTAGAATGGTTTGATTTTCCTCTATACCCTGTACCCTTATACCTTATACCCAATTCCATTTTAATTTTGATCTGTTACACTACTGTCCCGGGAAATTGTCGAAGATTCTAAATGTTCAATCCTCTGCTGCAACTCCTTCACCTCCTGCACATTCGCCCCGTGCTCGAAGACCAGCTGTCCACCTATAAATCCGGTGGTGAGAAGTGTGATGGTTCCAATAATGGCCACGGTCAGATAAAGTATTCGCCACTTTTGTCGGATTCTTCGATCCATGCTGGAGCGCCAGACAAAGAGCACCGTGAAAATCACAGCGGTAGCAATCCCCAGGTATTGGTGATACGGCAACAGGGATTCCACACCTTCTGTGAAGATGGCGCTGTTTTTCGCGTACAAGCCGGTAATTACCGCGAAGAGCGCGACCAGAAATCCCAAAAAGAGGTTCCACCAGCCGACGGTTTGCAGGTGAGGCCGGTCTGTTGTGACGGCAAGGATATCAAACAACACGCTCACGGAAAGCAGTGCGACAGCAAATCCCACGACAAACGGATGAAAGTCAAGCATAATCAATCTATTCCTTTGTTATCGAAGTCGACGGAATTTACAACCACTATCGGAGACAGAAAAGTTCCGATGTTGAGTTTTTCAATAAGATCCTGCTTGCGCTCCAAGCATCTTCGGTATATATTCTAATCGCAATTGAGATTAAGTTGCAATTGCAACGAATAATAAGGGGAACGGTTGTAATGAGAGGGAAAAGAATCCGGGATATAGAAATAGCATCTCGATTCGGTGGTTCAGTTTCTCGGACGCAACCGTTCAAACTATAGATTGGAGAATGGAGTCAGAATGCAGTTCAAATTGGGACAGATTTTTGTGGGAGCACTTGTATTCGTCGGTATGGGGCTATTACCAGAGATAGCGGCCGCTCAGGATCGTCCGGCCGTTCCCGGCGGAATGTATGACAAACCGTATATCGAGAGATTCGGCCGCGGGACAGCCGTCGGCGGATACATCGATATGGAATGGGAAATTACGGAAGATAAGAACACCTTTGATCAGCACCGGCTGATCCCGTTTATCTTCAGCGAGATTTCCGACCGGATCCACTTTGCCACCGAGATCGAGTTCGAGCACGGCGGACGCGTACCCGGCGACGGAGAGGTAAAACTGGAATACGCCGCCCTGGATATCCAGTTTGCGGACTGGTTGACGTATCGAAGCGGTGTGATCCTGTCCCCGCTCGGCAAGTTCAACCTGGTGCACGATAGCCCGTGGAATGATTTTGTGTCCCGGCCGCTGGTGGATCGCCAGCTGATCCCCACGACCCTGTCGGAATCCGGGATGGGCTTTCATGGCACGATGTATCCCTCGGAAATGTCGGTACTGGGATATGAAGTTTATTTGGTAAATGGCTTTAATGACAAAATTATTAGCGACAAAAATTTTTCGACGCAAGGATTTGATAATGACAATTTAAGTACAATTGATTCAATACGTACTAGAAAAGGGCGTGGTTCACTGGCTTCTGATAATAATAAAGCTAAATCCCTTGTTGGGAGAGTTGTATACAGTCCAATGCTCGGTATAGAAATTGGCGGGAGCGTACACTCCGGTGTCTATTCTCCTGATAGTGTCGAGAGCCGTAGTATCTCAATTGGTACCGTGGACGCAACTTTACAAAAAGGGCCGTTCGAAGTGTTGATGGAGACGGCGTACTCAACCACGGAGATCACCAGCAACACCAGTGTGAATCAGTTCGGCTATTATCTCCAGCCCAACATTCATTTTGGATTCGGGCTGGTACCAGGATTTCCGGAGTCCAAATTCACAGGTCTGGTGCGCCTGGGCCGGGTCGACTATAACCTCGATGCTGACGGCGAGCACACAAACCGCTATACTTTCGGGCTGAACTGGCGTCCCAAGGAAGATACGGCAGTCAAGGTCGAATATCTGCTGGAACAGGACACACCGCTGAATTCAACGGATGCCGATGATATGGTCGGAACCTTCTTTTTCGGGACGACATCATACTTCTAGACAATTCGGGCTGTGTCTTTGAGTTGTCCGATGCTGTTTGATATGCACAGGCGGGCGTATTACATTATGCCCGCTTGTGCAAATTAGAGGAAAGACAAAATACATGGGCAGCACACACACCATAAAATACAAAGACCTGCTCGCCTTGATGGAATCTCTGGAAAACGGGATGCGGGAATATTATGAAGGACTGGCGGAACGCTTCACCCAACGCGGTCTGCAGCGACTCTGGATTATGATGGCGCAGCAGGAGGAGACGCATGTGCGGCTGGTTCGGCTCATGCGCAAACGGAGCGCAGAGGACGAAGAACTGCAAAACAGTGATATGCAGGTCAGCGCACAGAGTATCCAGACTATCGAGGATTTCCTGGAAGAGTATCCAAAGGTATTGGAGCGAGGAGATTTGTCGCTGAAAAAGGGCTTCGAACTGGCGCTGACGCTGGAAAGTCTGGAACTCACACCGATCTATTCGCCGTTCATTGCCCGGCAGGATAAGCCGACGCAGGATGTGTTGCAGGAGTTACTGGACAGCGAGGATATGCACCTGAGCATCCTGGTGAAATCCGTAAAGCGTCACATCTCCGACAAGAGTTTTCAGCAGTACGCCGATGAGATACTCGCAGAACACTCTGAACACTCCTCCGCATGAAGCAGTTGTTATGTAGCATTTTTGTTTTCCTTACCCCGCTTGTATTTGCCCAGCAGGATGTCCCGGCGGATGTGGACTTAGGCCCCGAACAGTACCTGATGACGCCGGAGGAAGCAGTTGGGGAGATCTTCGGGCAAAATTATTCCACAGAATTCGATACCATCTCGGTCTCGCAGAGCGCCAGAACTCAAATCGAAAACGAACTGCACCGCGCTGTTCCCGACACGCAATATGTCGTTCGGAAAATCTATCAGAACAATAACCTGACCGGTTACGCGATGGTGATCAACGAGTACGGAAAGTACCGGCCGATAACCCTGCTGGTGGGGGTGGATGCCGAGTTCAATGTAGAAGGCGTCCGGATTCTGGTGTACCGGGAGAACCGGGGTGGCGAGGTACAGCGCCAACGCTTTTTATATCAATATCGTGGTAAATCCTCTGATGAACCGATTCGGATTAACCGGGACATTATCAACATCTCCGGAGCAACAATTTCGGTGCGGGGAGTGAATGCCGGCGTCCGCAGGGTGTTGCATTTGATTGAATGGCACTACGGGGACGGCTCATGACATCTTTAGAAGATATGTCACTGGCAACACTCCCGCCAGGCCTGCGGAAAATGCTGGCCCTGTTTTTGGTGGTGCTGAGTTTGGCGTATCTGGTGGGATTGAGTTACGTGTATTTCAACACTGACATGACCTACACAGGCGTTTCCGAAGATTTCCGGGGCTCCCAAACCGAAATGAAATTCGAGAAACCGGCCGGCGAGATGTTCCAGACGGTGCATAACCACATGTTCGGTCTGAGTCTGACCTTTCTGCTCACTGGAATGATTTTCTATTTCTCCTCGATGAAGAACGGTTTCTGGAAGACGTTTATTCTGACGGAGCCGTTTATTTCTATCGTCGGGAGTTTTGGGAGCTTCTGGTTGGTGCGGTATTTTTCGCCGATTTGGACGTACCTGTTGATGCTGTCAGGATTTTTCATGGCGGCCGGGTTTTTTGTGCAGGTTACGGTTTCGTTGTACGATCTTATTCTTCGTCCAGCTCGAAATTAGACCATCGTTACAATCCCTTGCCATCTCTGGGTTCAACAGGGATAATTTTCTGAAATTTGTTGCATTTTTCTGTTGATTTTTCCATCAAAATTACTTATTGCATCCACTGAAGTCGCCTTCTATATTAGCGGCGGAAATGAGAGGATAAACACTAACAGAATCGATAAAAAAATGATAAGTCTCGCATGTCCGAATTGTGAAGAACCGCTTGAGGAAGAATATCTGGAAAATTCGCTTATCTGTCCACATTGCAGTGTCAATCTGAAGCAGCCGAAATTTCAGGATTTTCTTGAATATCTGATGATGCAGGGCATCGTGGAAGAGGTGGATTTTTTTGATTTGCAGTTGTACGGCGACGAGATTATGACGCCGTTTCAGTCTGAATTTGACGATGCGGATACTTCGCCGTATGAAGAAGGCGCTTCGCCGTTCACGCCCTATCGGGATAATATGGACACCATGCACAAGGGGGAAGATTCAGACGACGATGATGAGGACTGGTAGCGGTCGTTTCTGATCCCATCATTGGAATAATTTCCATGCGGCATTATCGGGGTACGCGTATCCTGATAGTGCCGGTTTTGTTTCCGCTGGTATTTCGGAACAGATATTCAGTGATTGCATTCCCCCGTTTGTATCCTATTTTACTGTACACAGGAATGTGAAATGAAATGTTAGCGAAGCGGAGAATAGTATGGCAGACGATTCCAAAAAACAGCAGCAACAGGGCCAGCAGCAGGTGAACATTGAGTTGCCTGAAGAAATGGCCGACGGGGAATATGCGAACTTTGTGGTTATTACCCATTCCCATGCGGAATTCATCATGGATTTCACACGAGTCGTGCCGGGCAGCCCGAAGGCCAAAGTGCAATCGCGTGTAATTATGGCCCCGCAAAATGCCAAGGCGTTTTTGAAGGCGCTGGAGAATAATATCCAGCGATACGAAAAGCAACACGGCGAAATTAAAACGCCCGGCGATCAGGATGGCCCCGGCCCGTTCGGCTTTAATCCTCCCAAGGATGTGTTGCCGAACTAGACTAATAAACAAAAGTTAGGATTTTTTACTACAATTCTTGTCACATTGAGCCTGTCGCCCCAGAGGGATCCCTTCGGGGAAATGCGGCGGGAATTGGTGTATATCTTAGCTTGTGATTTTGTCACCCTTCGACAGGCTCAGGGTGACTGGATGGATTCTGCGGAAAAAAGCGATCCAAGCAGAATGTATTTTATGACTCTACAGGCGTCAGCCGGGCGGTGAAATGCCGCAGGACCGGCGCCTCTTTTACGATTTTCAGTCCCCGTAATTCCTCCCGGCGCTTATAAATTTCAATAATTGATTCGGCCACGTATTGCATCTGCATATTTGTGTAGACCCGTCGGGGAATGGCCAGCCGAACCAGCTCCAGATCCGGATACACGGTTTCCCCGGTTTCGGGATCTTCATGAGCGAACATCAGGCTGCCGATTTCCACAGCGCGGATTCCAGCGGATGTGTACAGTGCACAGGTGATCACTTGTCCCGGAAACTGGGATTGCGGTATGTGCGGTAAAAAGGATTTGGCATTGAGATAAAGTGCGTGTCCCCCGGTCGGTTTCAGGTACGGCACACCAGCCTCGTCCATCATTTCGCCGAGACTACGCACCTGGGAAATCCGGTAGGCGAGATAATCTTCGTTCAGTACTTCCTGTAGTCCGCGGGCGATGGCTTCCAGATCCCGCCCGGCCATACCGCCATAGGTCGGAAAGCCTTCTATGAGAATGAGCCGGTTGGTGATCTGTTCAGCGAGGTCGCCGTCGTTCATGGTGATGAATCCGCCCATGTTGACAAGGCCGTCCTTCTTGGCGGACATCGTAGCGCCATCGGCGTAGGAAAACATCTCCTGTGCGATTTCCTTGATGGATTTATCGGCGTAGCCGTCTTCCCGTTCCTTGATGAAATAGGCGTTTTCAGCGAATCGGCACGCGTCGAGGTAGAGCGGAATATCGTATTGTTGTAAAAGCTCTTTGGTTTCCCGCAAATTCTGCATAGAGACCGGTTGTCCACCACCGGAATTGTTTGTAATGGTGATCATGCAAAGAGGGATGCGATCCGCGCCGTATTTATCTAGGGTATTCTGTAGTTTTTTTATGTCCATGTTTCCTTTGAACGGGGCTATTATGCTGGGATCGCGGCCCTCGTCGACCACCAAATCCAGAGCCAATGCGCCGTTGTATTCAACGTTGGCGCGGGTGGTATCAAAATGGGTATTGTTGGGGATAACACTCTCATCGTTGCAGATCGTCGAAAACAGCAAATTTTCCGCCACCCGTCCCTGGTGCGTGGGTATCACGTGGTCGAATCCGTAGATATCTTTGATGGCGCTTTCAAAGTGATAGTAATTCCGGCTCCCGGCATAGGACTCGTCACCGTGCATCATTCCGGCCCATTGGTTGTCGCTCATGGCGCTGGTTCCGCTGTCGGTCAACAGATCAATATAGATTTTATCAGCGGCGATGTTAAACACATTGTACCCGGCCTCACGAATGATCTTACGACGCTCTTCATCGGTCGTCCGTTCAATGCGCTCCACAACCTTGATTTTAAACGGTTCGGGGGGATATTTCATACTCAGGCCCTTTCTGTTTTACATGATGGATACGGCTGAAATAAAAATGATATGCGAAGGATAACCATGCTGCTAAAAATATAGACGAACTGGCAGCGAAGTACAAGATGGAGTTAAAGAAACAACAGTGTTAAAGTGTTCGTGTGTTACCGTGTTCAAGTAACAAATGTGAGACGTGAAAAGAGTGCGACTCCATTCACTCGGCGGGGACTCCTCCCGGAGCTGTTTCTCCTTCTCCCCGAAAACGACTCGGGATTTCCAACTTCCGCAGAAGAGATCACGTTTCTCACTCGCTTCTAACGATGAGGCAAAACGGTGGAATTATTTTACAGTCTGCAGATGCCTTCTTTCCGAAAGATGGCATCTGTGATAGGCATTAATAAACCACCGCCCCATTCGGCACCGGACTATCAGGCCGGAGGAGTACAACACCATCGTCCGTTTCATTCCCCAACACAAGTACCTCGGAGAGAAACGGTCCGATCTGTTTTGGCGGAAAATTGACAATGGCAATAATTTGGGTGTTTTCGAGGTCCTCAGGAGAATACAGATCGGTGATTTGCGCACTGGATTGTTTTGTGCCGAGCTCCCCGAAATCGATGGTGAGTTTGTATGCTGGCTGGCGCGCCTCCGGAAATTCCTCCGCAGCGATGATGGTCCCGGTCCGGATACCCAGCTGCTGGAAAGTGTCAAATGAGGTGTCGGATTTTTGTGGGCGGGGCATACGGATTACCGGTTCGCGTAGAACTCCAGAATACCCCCGGCATGATCGGCCGGAGTCACATTCTCATAGACTTTAATTACTGTGCCCTCGCTATCCAGCAGATAGGTAATCCGCTTGGCGCCGACGAGGTCCAGCAATCCGCGGGAGGCGCCGTACTTTTTGGCAACCTCTTTATTCGAATCCGAGAGCAGCGTAAACGGTAAACTGTATTTTTCCTTAAACTCCGCGTGGGATTCCGGGCCGTCGTAACTAATGCCGATAACATCGATGTTACTCTCTTTGAACTGCTGATAGTTGTCCCGGAAGCTGCACGCCTCTTTGGTGCAGCCCGGTGTGTCATCCTTGGGATAAAAATAAATAACCGTGGGCGATCCCAGAAACTCCTCAAGCGAGCGGAGTTCTTTTTGACTGTCTAACAGTGAAAAATCCGGTGCCTTCTCTCCGACTTCTATCATGACATTCCCTTCTGCGAGTGCCGGGATCGAGGTAAAAAGCACAGTTATTCCAAGGATGGCAATCGCGTATATCTTATGTATAGTTGCAGAGTTCACAGGTATTCTCGCAATCCTTCCTCGAATCCGATGGGTTCGATATCGAAGTCCTCCCAAATGCGGTTATCCTCGGTGATGTTTTCATCGTAGAGCATGATAATTTGGGCTTCGGTCACAGGAAAAAACGCAAAATGCTGGAAGAGCTTTGCCAGAATCACCATTAGCAATTTTGGTTGATACATCGGGATGGCCCAGGTCCCGGTCGCCCCTTTTATTGTACCCATCATATCGCGGTAGGGGTACCGGTCCGGGCCGGCGATCTCATAGGTTTTGTTGACGGCGACAACGCTGGTCAGCGACTGGACGAACGCCTGGCTGACGTTCCGGAGATGAATCGGCTGCATCCGGTACCTGCCGGCGCCGATAATCGGGATGACGTGGAAAGTTCGCATAATCCCGGCAAAATAATTAATGAACTCATCGTCGGGACCGTGAATAATCGAAGGACGAAAAATGGTATAATCGATCCCGCTCTCCTTTACCAGATCCTCGGAGGCTGCTTTCGTGGTAAAGTAGCTTGATTTGGAGTCGTGTTTCGCGCCGAGCGCGCTCATGTAAACAAACCGGGAAATGCTGTGCTTTCGTGCCGCTTCGAGAACGTTTTTTGTCGTCTCAAAGTTCATCTTTTCAAAGGTGATACCCTTCTGTGGGTACTCGCGGATAATGGCAATCAAATGAATCACCGCATCGCAGTCAGCGAGCGCGCCGGAGAAACTCTCCTGTTCCAACGCATCCCCCTTAACGATTTCGATTCGATCCGGATCGGCAGATAATTTGGATTCGGAGCCCTCCCGGACTAACGCCGTTACTTCATGTCCGGCATTCAACAGATCCTGTATGATCTGACTACCGACGTAACCGGTTCCTCCTGTGACAAAGACTTTCATATTAATCGGAGCCCCTCAAATTCATTTGGAAAAAAGTTAGGGACTCCCGAAGTGAAGGTCAAACTGAACGGGTGATGGAACGCACCGAATTACGATACTAAGATTCCAAACCTTGCAATTTCATTGCGGGGCTCACCTGAATTATTTATAACATCTCTTGAGGAGAACCATATTGCGCAACATTCACCAAGTCTTCCACTTTTTTCTATGAGGGAGGTACCCGGGATCAACCTGGATGTGGATACGGACGCCGAATGGATGCAGGGGCACATGATCGGTGATGCGACGTGCGACCATCTTGACATCCATGGGAAAAAGAGAATGTCTGGCGCAGAATCGACGGAAATTGCTTTTCGGGAGAAAATATTTGCGGGGGATGGGGCGTGACGGACTTTCATCCCCCCGGCGACCCGCCTGTCGGCGGATAGCCGGCCCCCTTCGAAGGGGGACGCGATGTGCAGATCTACAACTGCCAGGAAAAAAGTTCTCGCAATCAGCGATAAATCAATATCCGTTTGTCCAAACTATCACACCCGGCAAACCCAGCATATTCCCCCTTTGAAGGGGGACAGGGGGATGACAAAAACCACGCAGAATCATTGATTAGACACCACAACAACTCCGGCGACAATAAACACCCGGGACCGCCGCAACAATACCACAAAGGCGGAGATCCGATTAGGGAGACCGATACTGCAAGCCCGGAAATTGTTGGGATATCAATTTGAACGGCAGCGTGTCACAGGGGAGATGCTACAGAAAAATCCAAATTCCTGAAAATACACGAGTAATCTCGATAAACGGCACTCAATTTTTCGGAATTCATGAATAATGCAGGCTCAAATTAAAAGAGGGCATCTTTAAGAATGGGTATTGTTGAGGAGTTTTTACAATAAGTTGCTCGCCAGTTCCGCCAGCTCGGAGCGTTCGCCTTTCTCAAGATTGATATGCGCGTAAATTTTTTGTCCGTGCATTTTGTCGATGAGATAACTCAGGCCGTTGGAGTGGCTGTCCAGGTACGGATGATCGATCTGGTAGATATCCCCGGTGAAAACGACTTTTGTCCCCTCGCCGGCCCGCGTGATGATGGTTTTGATCTCGTGCGGTGTCAGGTTCTGGGCTTCGTCCACGATGAAGTAGATATTCACCAGACTCCGTCCGCGAATATACGAGAGCGGCGAGATCACCAGTTTTTCCTCGTCCAGCATCTCCTTGATGCGCCGGTTTTTCGTGTTCGAGCCCGGAAACTGATTCTGGATCACGCCGAGATTATCGTACAGCGGCTGCATGTAGGGATCGAGTTTGGACTGGATATCGCCGGGCAGAAAGCCGATGTCCTTGTTGCTCAGCGGCACGATCGGGCGGGCGAGATAAATCTGTCGGTAATGTTTCCGCTTCTCCAGCGCGGCAGCCAGCGCCAGCAGCGTTTTGCCCGTTCCGGCCTTCCCGGAGAGACTCACCAGCGGAATGTCCGTATTCATCAGTGCGTTGAAGGCGAACGTTTGCTCGGCATTCCTCGGCGTAATACCATAGACGGATGTCTTCTCAACGCGATGCACATTGAGTGTATTTGGATTATAAACCCCCAGCGCCGATTTTCGTCCATTCCGCATAATCAGATATTCGTTGGGATTCAGCGGATTTTCGATGGGTAGCGCGGAGGCCTCCACTTCGAACGGGACCTTGTACATCTCTTCGATGACTTGTTCCGGCATATTTTCCTCGATGCGAAGCCCCGTGTACAGTGCAGAAACATCCTGTACGTGATCGGTTTTGTAATCCTGCGCGAGCAATCCCATGGACTTGGCCTTCATGCGGAGATTCACATCTTTGGAAACGAGGATGACCGCTTTCTCCGGATGCCCTTCAGCCAGTTGATACGCCGTGTTCAGGATATGATGATCCGGTTTGTGCTCAGAGAAGTTGAACTGCAGGTCTTTGTGGAATTGCTTTTCCAGAGAAATGCTGATTTTGCCGTTTTTCTCGCCGATATCCACGCCGCCGTTAAACAGGTGGTCTCCACTCAACGCATCCAGCTCGCGCACGAATTCCCTGGCATGGAAATTCAGGGTTTCGTTCCCCTTTTTGAAGGAATCCAGTTCCTCCAGCACGGTAATCGGAATCACGATATCGTGCTCCTGGAAATGGTAGATGCACTCGCTGTCGTGCAAAATGACATTTGTGTCCAGCACAAATATTTTATTCTTTGGAGTCATAGTGAATGAAATATATGGGAGAGTTATTAGTTAATTAATATGTCGTTAATATGGATTTCATGCTGTACACCAACTTTAATATCCTTACGAAAATAAGGTGACCGACTCTTTGAATCAAAACATCTCTGGGACAATTTGCAAATTTTTCTGGTAAAACAGCACTTTTCGGAAAACAATGACTCTGATCACAGCATTAATAGGAGAAGTATTCTATGCTCAAATAAGTGAAATTGACTCAAACCCTAAATTAAGCGATTTTGTGCGGCGATCTGCACCAATCTGTTGAGCGCGAAGGCTCCGTGAAATCCTCGACAGACCCTCCGGGTATGCCTTCGGTTTCCCAAAACCCTTTTCATCTCAGATCG
>JAANXI010000133.1 GCA_018263365.1 Fidelibacterota bacterium
GGTGAGGTCATATTTTTCCGGCCTCGCTTACAATTTTGGTTGCCAAGACTATCAGATTCCTTTTTAATTTACTAATAACAACCTGTCACTCTGAGCTTGTCGCTCCGGGAGGAGTCTTGCCGGAAGGCATCTCCTCACCAGAGATCCCTATGGGACTGGCGAGGCTGGTGAGAAAGAGTTGACTTCCAACTCTATATTTCACTTTTGCCTTGATGCAAAAGTGAAGAAAAAATCAAGGCTGCGTTTACAATTTTGACCCAATATTTAACTCGTTTCGGCACAGAACCAAAACTCGCTTCGCTCAGACATTGGTTCTGTTTTTCCTTCACTCGTTAATTGGGTTCCCAAAATTGTAAACGAGGCCGATACTTTTAAAATAAAAGATAGAACGAAAAGTTACTCATGATACGGCAAGTCAAACCGAAACGTGGTTCCTGCACCAATCTCGCTTTCGACCTCGATTTTCCCTTCGTGGAGTTCGATAATTTTCTGTGCGATTGCCAACCCCAGGCCGGTGCTTTCCGTGGTGCCCGTACGGCTTTTATCGCCGCGATAAAACCGATCAAAAATGTACGGTAAATCCTCGGAAGCAATTCCCTGCCCCGTATCCGCCACTTGAATTTCAGCGACATCCTCTTTGGAGTTTACCACGACTTCGACTTTACCGCCCTCAGGCGTGTAGTGAATCGCGTTATCGATCAGATTGGACAGCGCCCGCTCGATCATGCCGATATCCGCATAAACGAGTTTGGGATTCGAAGGCAGGTGCGATACCAAATTGACGCCGGCTTCATTCGCCTTTTGCTGGAACTTCATTACCACATCCTGTGTCAGTTCGGTGATGGGAAACGGTTCCGGTTCAGGCTCGATCTGCCGCGCATCCAGCTTGGAGAGTTCAAACAGTCCGTGGACAAGATTATTCAGCAACTCGGTATTATTCAGGATAATTTTCAGGTACTTCGTTTTCTCCTCATCCGAGAGCGATGTCTCCTTCATCAGAATCGTCTCGAGATAGCCCTGCATGGATGCCAGCGGACTTCGAAGATCATGGGAGACGTTGGCGATGAGTTCCCGGCAGAGTTTATCTGTCTGTTGTAACTCTTCCATGTTCGACACAATAGTATCCGCCATCTGATTAAAGGCAGCCCCCAGTTGTCCAACTTCATCTTCGGAATTGATATCGATACGCTGGTCGTAATCACCCTCCCGAAACCGCTGGACAGTGGAGGTCATCCCACGGAGGCGCTTAGTGAGAAAAGCGAACAAGATCAATCCGGCGATACCGGCAATGACCAACGTAATTATCAACCCCTTAATAGTCGTTTGGACGATGTAACTATTGCGCAGCATCGCCGTGGCAGAATCATACTGTTCCCCGCCAATGATGATATAAATATACCCATCGATGTCTTTGCCAATTTGTAACTCAGCAGCAGAAAACGGTTTTTGCCGGTTACGGTGACGCGGATCGTCTCCGAGGATCGGGATATCCCGGTTACCGCTCAGAAACTTCTCCACCGGTTTCAGGTCGACGCGCTCCTGGACAATCTCCTTGCCGGGCTCAGCGTAAAAGGAGAGTATTTCGCCCTGTTCGTCCAACAGGTAAATCTCGACTTTCGGGTTCATTACCATCATATAGTGAATTCGCTCACCAATCCGCTGGAAGTCGACGCTGTCTTTTAGAAGTGGACGAAGTTCGTATGCCATATCTGCCGCCAGGTCCAGGTTCAGTTTCTGATCCACCTCGCTGATGAACTGGCGCGAGGCCTGCATGGTGATATATATCTGGGAAATGACAATAACAAGAAGCAGCAATAAAAATACCGCGGAGAGTTTTCCGTAGAATGAGCGAAAGAATTGTTTCATATGTCTAACTCGTCCTTCTCGGCAAACCGGTAACCGACTCCCCAAACGGTTTTGATAAACTCAGGATTCGCGGTATCTTCCTCGATTTTGTTCCGCAGCCGGTTAATATGCGAATTAACCGTGTGTTCGTAGCCAATGAAGGAATAGCCCCACACGAGGTCCAGCAGTTCCTGACGGTTGTAAGCCCTGCCAGGGTGCTGTGCGAAAAGTGCGAGTAAATCGAACTCTTTGACCGTTAAATCAACAGGCTGATCGTATTTAGTGACTTTTCGCTTTTCCAGATCGATGGTCAGGTTCGCAATGTTCAGTATTTCCTTACTATCACCTTTCTCTTTCTTATCGTCCTCAATATCAATGCGTCGACAAATCGCCTTAATCCGCGCGATCAGTCCCCGGATGCTGAACGGTTTTGTCAGATAATCATCGGCACCGAGTTCCAGGCCTAGCACTTTGTCAAGCTCTTCTGATTTGGAAGTTAACATCAAAATGGGCGTGCGCTAATCCCCGGCGCGGATGCGTTTGCAGACTTCAAAGCCTTCCAACTTTGGCAGCATCAAATCAAGGATAATCAGTGCATACGAATTGTCCAAGGCTTTAGCTAGTCCTTCTTCCCCGTCGTAGGAACGCTCCAGATCGTATCCCAGATCGTTCAGGTGAATCTCAACGAGATCCGCGATATTGGGATCGTCCTCAATAATCAGGACTGTCGAATTTTCGCTCATGTCATTGGCTGTCGTTTAAATCGTTTACTGAGAAGATAATTTGACCATACCGAAAAAGAATCACAAAAGGATAACATATTTTGACGACAGTGTTAGAGTGTTAATGTGTTCAGGGGTTAAAGTTATAAAAAATTCGGTGTTTCATCTTTGCGGTTTTTTCTGCGCCCTCTGCGTTCTCTGCGGTGAATTATGTTCAATAAAAACTTCACTTATTCCATGGATTTCGCTCAAATTTATCTTATGTTAGCAAGCTAAAACGGAACGGCAATTGAAACACTGGATAAATTATGCGAAAACAGAATTTTAGAAATATTGCCATAATCGCCCACGTCGACCACGGGAAGACAACTCTCGTTGACGGGATGTTAAAACAGAGTGGCATCTTCCGTGAAAATCAGGAGGTGGAAGACCGCATCATGGACAATATGGATTTGGAGCGGGAGCGTGGCATCACAATCATGGCAAAGAATACGACTGTCCGCTATGGTGGCGTAAAAATCAATATCGTCGATACGCCGGGTCACGCAGATTTCGGTGGTGAAGTGGAGCGAAGTCTGAGCCTCGTGGATGGCGCGCTTTTACTCGTTGATGCGAGCGAAGGTCCGCTGCCGCAGACGCGTTTCGTGGTGAAAAAAGCACTGGCTCGGGAGCTTCCAATCATTCTTGTTATAAACAAGATTGATCGCGGCGATGCCCGGATCCAGGAAGTTATCAATGAGGTATACGATCTCTTCATTGACCTGGATGCCACGGAAGAGCAGATCGAGTTTCCGATTCTCTACACTAACGCCAAAGCCGGTGTGGCCCACAAAGAACTGGAAGATGATTCCGCTGATCTGAAACCGCTGTTTGAGACCATCCTCTCCGAAATTCCCGGTCCCGAGGCCAATGATGATGCTGTGCCTCAATTTTTAGTGACCAACCTGGACTATGATTCCTTTGTCGGGCAGGTGGCCATTGGCCGGATGGTAAACGGCAACCTGAAGATGAACAAAGCATATGCCCAATGTGGCGAAAACGATGAGATCAAAGAGACAAAATTCTCCGCCCTCTATTCTTTTGAGGGTTTGAACCGGAATAAGGTCGAAGAAGTAGAGTCAGGTGATATAATCGCGGTAGCGGGACTCGAAAATGTCACAATTGGTGACACCATTTCATCTCTGGAAAATCCGAAACCTTTGCCCCGCATTCATGTCGACGAACCGACTGTCTCTATGGTAATCTATGTAAACAACAGTCCGCTGTCCGGTCAGCATGGCAAATATTTGACCTCGCGACAAATTAAAGCGCGGTTAGACCGGGAGACGCTCAGGAATGTCTCACTCAAAGTCGAACCGCTTGAAAGAGCTGATGCATTCAAAGTATCCGGACGCGGTGAATTACAAATGGCTATTTTAATCGAATCTATGCGTCGTGAGGGTTACGAATTTGCGGTCTCGAAGCCGCATGTTATTGTTAAGTACGACGAAGACGGCAAGCCGCTGGAACCGGTCGAGCAACTGTTTCTCGATGTGCCGGAAGAACATGTAGGAATATTGACCGAAAAACTCTCCATCCGAAAGGGCCAGATGACTCACTTGATGAATCACGGGAACGGCCGGGTGAATATGGAGTTCGATATCCCGTCCCGCGGACTGATCGGTTTCCGCAGTCAGTTCCTCACCGATACCAAGGGCGCCGGCGTGATGAATGCTCTTTTCAAAGGATATGAGCCGTGGTTCGGGAAAATCTCACAGCGGGAAACCGGTGCTCTCGTAGCAGACCGACCGGGCAAAGTAACCACTTATGCCAGTCTCGCCATGGAAGATCGGGGCGAACTGTTCGAGGATGTCGGAACCGAAGTGTACAAAGGTATGATCATCGGCGAGCGGAACCGCAGCGGTGATCTGGAAGTCAACATTACCAAGGAAAAGAAACTCACCAACATGCGTGCCGCCGGTTCGGATGCGACGGTCAACCTTCAACCACCACGGAAGTTATCACTGGATAACGCCATCGAATTCATCGCGGAAGATGAATTAATCGAGGTGACGCCGAAGAAAATTCGGCTGCGCAAGATGGAGCTGGACACGAAAAAGCGAGCAGCCAACAAGAAGAAGGAAGAGTATTCTGACGTACCTTCCTCAGGCGCATGAGACTTGATTCCGGGAGTTGTGTATCACTTCTCCTCACTATCAGGATCTGCAGACGAGTACCACATGCCTGTCATAACCGACTCGAAATACAATCCACCATTCCTGCTGAAGAGCGGGCAATTCCAGACCGTTTGGCCGACGCTGACCAGAAAAGTATCGGGAGTGAAATATTCCCGGGAACGCATTGATACTCCGGACGGCGACTTCCTCGATTTGGATTGGTCAACCCAGGATTCTGAACAATTAGTAATTCTCCTCCATGGACTGGAAGGCTCATCCAATACGCATTACATGCGCGGCATGGCCAAGGCATTCTATGATGAATCGTGGGATGTTCTCGCCATGAACTTTCGGGGATGCAGCGGGGAAATGAACCGACTGCCCCGATCCTATCACAGCGGCGCCACCGAAGACCTTCGCACCGTCCTGGAGCACGTGCAAGGACGCCACCATTATGAGGTAATTGTGCCCGTCGGTTTTAGCCTGGGCGGAAATCTTACCCTGAAATACCTGGGAGAATCGGGCCGGGAACTACCTGAACAGGTAAAAGCTGGTGTCGGAATCTCAGTTCCCTGCGACCTGGCCGATTCATCGAAGCAAATTTCGGAACCGCAAAATTATCTCTACGAAAAGCGTTTCCTGCTGCGGCTGAAGAGAAAAATCAGACTGAAAGCCGGGATGTTCCCTGAAGATATTGATTACGACAAGGTTCGCCGGATAAAAAAGTTGAAAGAGTTCGACGATTTATACACTGCCCCAATTCACGGCTTCGAGGATGCGCAACACTATTACGCCGAGTGCAGTGCCCGCCGGTATCTTGCCGATATTCGGTGCCCGACATTGATTCTGAGCGCGGCCAACGATCCCATTTTGACGGAAGAATGTTATCCGTTTTCCGAGGCAGAGGCTAATACGAACATCACGCTGGAAGTCCCATCCTATGGCGGACATGTCGGCTTTATGAGTTCCGGAAATTCAAGTCGATACTGGCATGAAAAACGGGTGACTGAATATTTGAAAGAAAACGAGATACTGTAGATTCAGGATTTCAGATTTTATCATACAAACGGCTGATTCCTCGTACGAACAGTACGCCGAAGAAATCAGCCATCTCATTGAAAAAGCCGCTGAAGCGCGGGGGACGGGAATTTCCGAGCGGCCACCGGCATATATCAACAAGAAGATGCGCCAGAACAACGCAATTATTGCGCTCCATGAAGATAGTGCGCTGGCCGGATTCTGCTACATAGAAACGTGGACCCATGGAAAATACGTGGCAATTTCCGGATTGATCGTGGTGCCGGAATTCAGGGAACACGGGCTTGGTAAGCGCATCAAACAAGCAGTCTTCGAACTCTCCCGCCGGAAGTATCCTGACGCGAAAATCTTCGGGATAACGACGACACCGGCCGTTATGAAAATCAACTCGGATTTGGGCTACCGTCCAGTCAGCTTCGACGATTTCACCAGAGATGAAGAATTCTGGGACGGTTGTCAGAGCTGTCCGAATTACGACATTCTCACCCGGAACAACCGCCGGAACTGCCTCTGCACCGGGATGTTGTACGATCCTGAAAATGAGGAGAACCAGTCCGCCAATCCGACCAAAAACAGATCCCGTGATTCGAACAATGGAACTGCCGAATCATCCGGAGAAAATACAAATAACAGCAACGGGAGCGTCACATGATTTCCGCAGGCATTGTCGGAGGCGCCGGGTACACAGCTGGTGAACTACTTCGCCTTCTGCTCCATCACCCCGAAGTATCGATATCAGGTATTCACAGCACCAGTCACGCCGGACAACTGGTGACAGCCGTCCACGATGATCTTATTGGCGATACGGACCTGGAATTTTCCAGTGATATCCCGGCAAATGCGGAGGTACTATATCTCTGCATGGGGCACGGCCGGTCGAAGGAGTTTCTGGAAACTACCAATGTTGATATGGCAACCCGTATCATTGATCTGAGTCAGGATTTCCGAATGGATTCGCACCCAAAGCGGATATTCGTTTACGGCCTGCCAGAAGCCTATCGGTCAGACATTTTGGAGTCGAAGAACACCGCAAATCCTGGCTGCTTTGCCACGGCTATCCAGCTAGGACTATTACCACTGGCGGATACGCAACTACTTAAGTCAGAGATACAAGTGACCGGTATTACCGGATCCACAGGCGCCGGACAAAAGCCACGTGAGACCACGCACTTCAGCTGGCGGAACAATAACTTATCGGTATACAAACCGTTCACGCACCAACATTTGCAAGAAATCAGACAGACACTCGGTTCGCTGCAATCCGAATTTGATCACGCCATCAACTTTGTGCCGGTCCGGGGTGATTTTCCGCGAGGAATCTTTGCGGTAATGCACCTGAAATCTGATCTGAAAGAGCCGGATGCGAGATCGCTCTACGAACGGTATTACGCCGATGCCCCGTTCACTCATTTCACTCCTGAGAACCCCAGTCTGAAACAGGTGGTGAATACCAATAAATGTCTGTTGTACATGGAAAAGCACGAGGATAACCTAATGATTGTCAGCATGATTGATAATCTGCTGAAAGGCGCCAGCGGACAAGCCGTCCAAAACATGAATCTGATGTTCGGGCTCAATGAAAAAACCGGACTCCAGCTGAAAGCAAGCGTATTTTAACGATGAAGATGTTTCCGGTTTACAAGCAATTCGACATCGAACCGGTCCGCGGAGAAGGCCCATATCTTTGGGATGAAGACGGTAACAAATACCTCGACTTCTACGGCGGCCTTGCCGTGATTTCTGTGGGACATAGCCATCCGGCATTTGTGCGGACCATTCAGCAGCAGATGGAGGCTCCCGGATATTATTCCAACGCGGTTCCGAACCGTTTGCAGGATGAAGTCGCAGAGAGACTCGGAAAATCCTCAGGGTATGAGGAATATCAGTTATTCCTCTGCAATTCAGGCGCGGAAGCCGTGGAAAATGCACTGAAACTTGCTTCATTTCAAAACGGTCGAGAAAAAATAATCGCATTCAGAAATGGATTTCACGGGCGCACCTCCGCTGCCGTGAACGTAACCGATAACGAAAACATTCAGGCACCGATCAACCGGAATCTGGATGTGGAGATTCTGCCCCTCAATGATTTTGAGGCACTAGCTGAGACTTTTTCAGATACCGATATTTGCGCAGTGATCATCGAAGGTATCCAGGGAATCGGTGGCGTCCACATTCCTGAGACGGAATTTTTACAGCACCTCAGGAAACTGTGCACCGAAAACGGCGCTACGCTCATCCTGGACGAAATCCAGTCCGGATACGGCCGGAGCGGTCGCTTTTTCGCACACCAGTTCGCAGGTATCCACCCGGATCTCATCACGGTCGCCAAAGGCATGGGCAACGGATTTCCGATTGCCGGTGTGCTTATTAGTCCGGATTTCGAAGCAAAATCCGGGATGCTTGGCTCGACATTCGGAGGAAATCATTTGGCAAGCGCAGCAGGCATAGCGGTGCTGGATATCATTGAAAAGGAGAACCTCCTAGAAAATGCCGGGCGAATCGGCGATTATTTGATCTCGAATTTACAATCCATCTCGGGGATTGCGGATATTCGTGGAAAGGGACTGATGCTCGGCATCGAATTTCCGTTTCCGGCTGGAGAAATTCGTGAGGCATTGCTGTACAAGCAACGAATTTTTACCGGTTCGTCTTCTGACAAAAATACTCTGCGAATCCTGCCACCTTTGACTTTTACCGAAGATCATGCTGAGCAATTCCTGGATGCCCTAACAAAAGTATTGAACTATTATGAATAAACTCTATGTCATAAAAATCGGTGGCAGCGTCATCAAAGATGAGTCCCAGCTTTCGGAATTTCTGGATCAGTTTAAACGGATCGATGCGCCGAAAATCCTGGTACACGGCGGCGGCAGCAAGGCGACCTCCGTGGCGGAATCCCTGGGCGTGAACGTTCAGATGACCGATGGGCGCCGAATCACCGGCGCTGAAATGCTCGAGGTCGTCACGATGGTTTACGGCGGGCTCATCAATAAAAACTTGGTGGCGCAACTTCAGAATCGCGGATGCAATGCGATTGGCCTCACGGGAGCCGATGCGGACATCATCCATGCCCACCGACGAGAAATCGCCGATATCAATTACGGGTATGTTGGGGATATCAATTCGGTCAAGACGGGTACATTACACAGATTTCTGGAAAGCGGTTTAACACCGGTAGTTGCGGCCCTGACGCACGACGGCCAGGGAACAATGCTTAACACAAACGCTGATACCATCGCAGCGACGGTCGCCGGTGCCTTTAGTGCTGATTACCATGTCGAACTGCTCTTCTGCTTCGAACATAACGGCGTGCTGGAATCATTGAAAAATCCGGCCTCTGTTTTATCCAGTTTAAGTTATCAAGATTATACCTAAATTGAGCGATTGTTGTGGATGAGATGTGCCAATCTGTTGAGCGCGAAGGCTCCGTGAAATCTGCGGCGAACGTAAGTGTTGAAACTCCGACAGATCCGGCCCGCAGAATTGCAGGAAAGTGACTCCAAGCAGTAACACCGGATTTTTTTCATAATACTGTCCCCCTTTTGTGCAATATTAACTCCATTCTTCTGACATATCGATTCTCATATCCCGCAGATCATTCATAAAGCGTTGTGGCTCTACAACATTGGCCTGATACCATAGCCCAGGAGCGCCAATCGTCCCATCGAGATACTGCATAAGACACGCCACCACCGGCACTGCCGTCAGATAATAGCCATCCCGGTGTGAAATCCGCATCAGGAATTTGTGTGGTGTCTCGTTATTCTTTCCCTCCGCTTCAAGTTGCAATATTGTGAGGAACGGAGGGCTGCTGGTCAACTGCAAACTCCAAAGAAGGAGTTGTCCAACCGGTCGTTTCAATCGATCCGGCCAAATCTTCATTCCCAGCCAGCCAAGCATCATAACAACATAGTCCACAAACCAGTGGAATCCGGTCACGTAAAACCCGGTTTCCTGTAATGACGGGAATTCTTCAGGCAGGGATGTCAGCTCCTGCAGGAACATCGGTGCGCAATTTTTCGTTCCCAGCGGATCACCAAAATCGAATCGGCGCATATTTTTCCATGAGGCTTCCCATTCCCCATTTTTGTAAACGTCATACCGGTAATCCCGGAATTCCTCTGCCATCTCGGTCCTGGTCGATTCCGAAACATCGACCGCCTTCCAATTCTGCCGGATATAGCTGCTGACATTGGCAGATCGGAGCGTCTCAAATTTGGAGGCGGCGTATCGGACCATTGCCGCCGGCAGCCCTGGATGGAAGCCTCCGTCAGTAATGATACACGAGTCGGATTCCTCAATTTGTGGACGCATGGATTCCAATATATTCACCTTTTGCGTGGAGTATTGTGTATCCAGGTAATCCACTTTCACCGCCAGAATAGTCTGAACGATCTCCCGGGTGAATTCGGCAGTACTTGCGGCATTGACCACGAAATCCACGTTAGCACAAGCCAACCTGAGCGCCGCAGCATCAGTGGCATCTACCGACAGCGCCGATACCCTATCACCCGGAAACCGGGAATTGAGATTCTGTACAAACTCGGTCGCCCTGCTTTGATTTCTCCCGGCAATGGCGATTTTGACATCGGTCTGTTTAAGCAGCAATTCGGCTATCAGGCGACCAGTATTTCCGTAGCCGCCGAGCACTAACATTCGTTGATTCATGGAACCCTCCTTTGCTGGAAGGCAACGTTTTCATTATGAATATTATGAGGGCATGTGTAGTAACATACGATCCGGTATCCGGCCGATGGTATACATGAATTTTACGCTGTAACAACGCGCCGGTCAACAGGAAATGCTCATCTATCAATCATGGAGGATTCGAAGTTGTCAATGAAAACACCCACAAAATTTCGGTTCACGGTTTCCTGGTTGCTGACTCGCCCTTTTCACCAATGGGATAGCTGCCGAGCACTTTTAAAAACTTGGCTTCCGACTCCAGCTCCTGCATGGCTTTCCGGACGTTGGGCTGATCTGTTCCGCCCTCAAAATCCGCATAAAATACATACTCCCAGGGATTTTCGGGGATAGGACGCGACTGAATTTTTGTGAGGTTTATCTTGTTCCTGGTCAGTTTGTGTAGGCACTCTTCCAATGCCCCGGGATGGTGCTCGGTTTTAAACGCAATACTCGTCTTTTCGCGCCGCAAGTCATCGGGCTCTTTTGTGGCAATAACCAAAAACCGTGTCATATTCGTGTCCATCGTCTGGATATCTTCGGCCAGGATATCCAGATTGTAGATCTTCCCTGCCAGGGCGGATGCAATAGCGGCGTGGGTGGGTTCCCCGGCTTCGGCGACCATCTTGGCGGCGCCGGCAGTATCGTATTCCGGCACCGTTTTCACATTTAAGTCTTTCAAAAACACCTCACACTGTTTCAGCGCCATGGGATGAGACAGGACTGTTTCTATATCCGAAAGTATCACGCCCCGTTTGGCGAGCAAACAGTGCCGGATTGGTGCGTACACCTCATTGACCGCTGTCACCGGTTTATTAAGAAAAAAGTCATAATTCCTGGACACAGACCCGGCGATGCTATTCTCAACCGGGATCATTCCGGCATCCAGATCAC
>JAANXI010000134.1 GCA_018263365.1 Fidelibacterota bacterium
CTTGGCGGCGGATCATATAATCTCGTGAACGAGGCCAAGTCAGACGGAACGCCGTTCGATGTGGACTACAGCGGGTTGGAGATGGAATACATTGGCCGGCCCATGGATCTCATCCATTACTCTGTGTATCTCCTAATCGGCGGCGGTGATATCCGTGAACGAAAGGATGATAACCCATTGAATTCCGTCCTGGATGCCGATGGCATCTTCGTGATTGCGCCGGAAGCAAATCTGCTGGTCAATGTCACTGAGCGTTTCCTCTGGGAGCCGGGCTGGGATATCGCTGGGTCAATGGCGTGGAAATCCTGGGATTGACCAATACCGATCTTCGGGGGCTTTCTGCCTCGTTGACCTTTGAGTTTGGTTCGTTTTGATCTGATCCCTTTCATCCCCGCATTAAGCGCCGATTCCGTCGCTTATTGCGGGGATTGGTTCCATAGATTATTTCCCTACATTTTTTCCGAATTTTTTTCATATTATGAGTAATATTGTCATAAATACTGAATAATGTGAGGGAGGGAAGTAAATCAATGGAAGATCAATGGAAAACGTATAATCCGAATGGGTCAAAACGGGTCATCGTTACCAAGGAATTACCGGGAACGAAATGGTTGGATATTCTGCAGGAGAGCGACTGCCGGGTGGACGTGGGACAGTCCAGAGATATCGTGAGCAACGAGGAAATCAAATCCACTATTGGCGAAAAGTGCGATGGTGTGATCGGACAACTCACTGAAGACTGGAATGAGGAACTTTTTGAGGCATTGAACAACGCAGGCGGCACTGCCTACAGTAATTATGCAGTGGGATATGATAACGTGAGCGTCGATGCCGCATCGAAAAACGGAATTGCTGTCGGCAACACGCCCGGTGTATTGACTGAGACGACTGCAGAGATGGCGGTAGCGCTGACGTATTCTGTCGCCCGGAGAGTTGTGGAGGCCGATGAGTTTATGCGGAACGGAAAATACGACAGCTGGCTGCCGGATTTATTCCTCGGAAATCGCTTGTGGAAGAAAACCGTCGGGGTTATTGGCGCAGGTCGCATTGGCTCAGCATACGCCCGTATGATGGTGCAGGGCGAGCACATGGATTTGATTTACTATGATATTTATCAGAATAAACAGTTGGAAAAGGATGTAAAGGCGTTTGCGAAATTCCTGGAATCTCATGGTGAAGAGCCGGTAAGTATTACCCGTGCGGACTCTATTGAAGAAGTGCTGAAAACAGCTGATGTGCTGAGCCTGCATCCTGTGTTGAATGACAAGACCTTTCACATGATTACGGGCAAGGAGCTCGCAATGATGAAGAAGGATGCTATCCTGATAAACGTCAGTCGCGGGCCGGTCATCAAGGAAGCAGACCTGGTAGAGCATTGTCGCAACAACCCGGATTTTCGCGCCGGACTGGACGTATTTGAGGATGAACCGGAGATGGAACCCGGTCTGCCTGATCTGTCCAATGTGACCATCGTTCCGCATATCGCATCGGCAACCCGGTGGACGAGGGAAGGAATGGCGGTGTTGGCCGCGTCCAACGTGGCTGGCATCCTGAATAACTATCCCGCCTGGGAAGATGAGGATATTTCGCCGTTTCTGACCGATGACCCGCCGAAAGCCGCGCCCAGTATTATTAACGCACAGGCGGATGGTGTGCCGTCCAATAGCGGCTGACCCAGGAGAAAAGATGACAGACAAACGCTCACAAGACGTTGATGCTTTCATTGAAAATCAATCTCCGGAATGGCAGGCAGTGCTTTCGGCGTTGCGGGCGCTCGTATTCGATGCCGAACGGAATCTGGAGGAGGCGAGTAAGTGGAACAGTCCCACATATAGCCTGAACGAGAATATTTGCAACTGTATGATGCATACCGACCACGTGAACCTTCAGTTCTTCAATGGCGCTAAGCTAAATGATCCCAAAGGTTTGTTGGAAGGGACTGGCAAGTCGATGCGGCATGTGAAAATCCACTCCCTGGACGATGTGAAGAACAACTACGGTGCGCTGGTTGCCCTGGTACGAACAGCTGCAGAATTAAATACATCGAAATAAAAGGACGAGACTATGGCTGATATAAAACATCAACTGGATATCGGGGCGTCACCGGAAAAAATCTATGAGGCGATTACATCACAGGAAGGTCTGTCAAATTGGTGGGCGGTGGATACCCGGGCAAAACCCGAAGTCGGTTCTGTTGCGAAGTTCGGCTTCAACAAGCGCCGAACGGTTTTCGAAATGGAGGTGAAGGAGTTGACGCCGCCTTCGAAAATCCGCTGGGCGTGCAATGGTGGGCATCCGGAATGGGAAGGCACGCGACTGGAGTTCGAAATCACAGAAACGGAGAAGGGTTCGAGCCTGTTATTCAGTCATCTCGACTGGGAATCCACGGACGGCATTTATCCGATGTGCAGCTACGACTGGGCCGGCTATCTGTATAGCCTCCGCATGTATTGCGAAACCGGGGAAGGGCTGCCGCATCCGGAGTAAAGAGAAGGCAATAGTGTAAAGCAATCGGCATTCTGAGCAGAGCGTCAGCGGAGTCGAAGAATCTCCTTGAGTATGAAGTGGAAGTAATGAAATCCTTCGACTATATCCTGAAGGTATCAGAATATTGCTCTGGATAACATTTGGGAACTGAATAATCCATGAAACGAAATGCCATATTGGGAGAAACCAGGATGGCTGGACTTTGTAGAGCATTACGGAACTTGGAAAGATGGATGTTTTCCCATGGAGAGACGTTCCATGGAACGTCTCTACCTAATTGAAAATATTGATCTTATGATGTCTCATTATTGACCATCTATTTCGATTCATGAATTACAATTAGCAAAAAAGCCTCCGGGGTATGCCGGAGGCTTTTTTATCGGCTGTTTCAGGTTCAAAAGGCAAGAAACGCTTTATTCGGCCGCCTTCTTCGCCGCCCGTTTCAGCAGTGTTGTTTCAAAGATGTAATACAATGTCGGAATTACCACCAGTGTCAGGACAGTCGATACTGTCAAACCACCGATGACGGCGCGCGCCATAGGCGACCAGGTTTCGGCGCTGGCCCCGATCCCGAAGGAGAGCGGAAGCATAGCGAGGATAGTTGTGACCGCGGTCATCAGGACCGGTCGTAATCTGCGTCGCCCGCCTTCCAGTGCTGCCTCCTGAAGACTGTATCCGTGTTTTTCGCGCAACTGGTTTATGTAATCGATCATGACAATACCATTGTTCACCACAATTCCAACCAGGAGCATTCCTCCTATCAGAGCGGTGACGCTCAGGGTTGTGTTCGTAATGAACAGCGCCCAGAGCACTCCGATGAACGCCAATGGAATCGTAAAGAGGATGACAAACGGGTCCAAAAACGATTCGAACTGGCTCGCCATGACCATGTACACCAGGGCGATAGCCGCAAGAATGGCTAGTCCCAATGCCTGAAACGATTCCTGGAAGTCCTCTGCCGCGCCCCCGATCTCCCACCGGAATTCGGAGGGAAAGGACATATCGCGGAGCGCATCTTGCACGTCGCTCGTTGCGCTGCGGAGATCCCGTCCGGAAACATTGGCGCTCACAGCCACCACACGTTCCTGATCTTCACGCTCGATGCTCACCGGACTTACACCCTGTTCGATGGCGGCAACCTGTTCCAGGGGAACCTGTGTACCGGAGGGTGTAGAGATAAACAGGTTGGACAGGTCCTCTTTACTGTTGCGGAACGGTCGCTGCAGCTGAACGAAGATATTGTATTCATCGCCACCTTCCCGGTATTGCGAGGCGACCGTTCCTCCGACGTAGCTGGAAATGGACCGGGCAATGGAGGCCGTGCTGAGACCAAAAGCCGACAGCCTGTCCCTGTCGAAGTGCACCTGATATTCCGGTTTCCCGGTTTCAAAGGACTTCTCGACGTCGACAATTCCTTCGATTTCATTCAGCCGCTCTTCGACCCTTGTGGCAAGTTCACGGCCGATCTCAAGGTCGTGTCCTTTGACCACCACTTCAATATCTTTGCCGCCGAACATCGCGCCGCCGCCCTGGCTGAAGGACATATTCACGCCGGGATACTTATCAAAGTAGGAGCGGAGTGTATCCTGAATTTCAAACTGTGACCGGTCTCGTTCTGTAAGATCTTCCAGGCGAACCATTATTTCGCCCTTATTGGCTGCGGCGGTCCCGAATAGCGCGCTGAAACCTTCACCCGTGCCAAAATTCACATAGGTGTTTTCGGCTTCCGGCACCTTTTGTTGGACTAACTGTTCGATTTCGCGGAATGTTTTCCTGGTCTCTTCCAGATTGGTACCGACTGCCCGCTCCACTGACATCTGAACCATCCCTTCGTCAGTTTCAGGCATAAACTCTCCACCGATAATCGGAAATAATCCAAGGGATATCAAGAACAACACAATTGCAGAGATGACAATGGTTTTGCGATGTCCGAGTGCATATTTCAGCACTCCGTAATACTTTTCGTCCAGGTTCCGCAACAAATCCGTCACCCAGCCTGTTATCCGGCTAATCAGTGGGGATTTCCGGGCGACGTCATTGAGTTTCAACATGCGGGAGGACATCAAGGGGATGAGTGTCAACGCCACAAACAGACTGGTGGTGAGCGAAAAGACAATAGTGACCGCCATATCGTTGAACAGGACACCTGCAATCCCCGGGACGAACAGGATCGGGACGAAAACGGCCAGAGTCGTGAGCGTTGAGGCGATAATCGCCATGCTGACTTCGGAAGTGCCCTCGTCAGCGGCTTCGCGAATCGGTTCGCCCTGTTCCCGGTGACGGAAGATGTTTTCGAGCACAACGATGGAGTTATCCACCAGCATCCCGGTGGCGAGGGCCAGTCCAGCCATTGATATGATATTGAGCGTCACTCCGGCCTGATCCATCACAAAGAACGTAGCGATGACCGACACCGGAATTGAGACCGCTACAATGATCGCGCTGCGGACATTCCGGAGAAAAAACAGCAATACCAGTCCGGCAAGCAGGAAGGCCTGAAGCGCAGTATTGGTCAGATTGCTGATGGAATCTTTAATAAAACTCGCCAGGTCGTAGATGACTTCAATTTCCGTACCGGAGCCTGCCACTTCTTCCAGATCCGGAATGGCGTTCAGGACGGCTTCGGTCGCATTGACGGTATTGGCGTCCGACTGTTTCATCACAACGAGCACAACGCTCTCTTTCCCGTTGTTGCGCACGTAGCTGTTTCGTTCCTTAAAACCATCGACTACCTCGGCGACTTCCTCAAGATGGATTGGCGTGTTACTCTTTTGTCCGACAACCACCTTTTTAATCTGATCCACCGACTGGAATTCGCCGTACGTCCGGACGCTGTACTCGCTCATTCCTTCTTCCATCTGCCCGCCGGGAATTTGGAGGTTCTCCATGCGGATGGCATTGATTATCTGGTTGATATCAATCCCTTTGGCGGCGAGTTCCCGTGGCTCCACTTTTACATTGATTTGACGCTCAAGTCCGCCCTGAGCATCTGCGGAGGCCACACCGGGAATACGCTCGATCCGCGGCTCGATCTTTTCCTTGGCCACCTCCCGGAGTTCGGCCTGTCCCAGTTGATCGCTGGAGAGCGCCAGAAATGCAATAGGCTGCATCGAAGGATCGAAGGCGAAGGTGATCGGATCGCTGACCTCCTCCGGCAGCATATCCCGGACGATGTCGAGGTTCTTCCGAACGTCGATCTCCGCCTGATCCATATCCGTGCCCCAGTCGAACTCGATGATCAATATTGAGGTGCCGCTCATGGATCGAGAGTTGATAGTCTCGATGTTCTCCACGGAGGTAACGGCCTCTTCCATGGGACGCGTTACCAGGTTTTCCATATCATACGGTCCCACGCCCTCGTATTGGGTGATAACACCGATAACCGGGAAGGTGACGTCCGGAAAGAGATCGACTTTCAGGCGCGACAGTGAGAACAGGCCAAACCCGATGACGATCAAAAAGATCATCGTAAAGGTAATGCCGCGCCGGATCGCAGTTTTCGACAAAATCATATCCGGCCCTCCTTCTCAACGATCCGCACTTTGGACGAATCCTCCAGATTGCTCTGTCCAATCAGGACTACTTTCTCGCCGGAGGACAATCCGGATGTGACTTCCACGAGCCCTTCTTCTTCGATACCGGTTTCGATAGTACGGTAGTATGCGCGATCGTTGTCCACCGTGTACACATGGTTTTCTCTGAGAATTTGCTGGCGTCCCAGTTCATCCTGCACAAGTTCGGTTTTCTGCAATACTGCATATTTTGGTATGGTGATGGTGTTTTCGCGGGTTTCCAGATAGATGGTCACCTCGGCGAACATGCCGGGCCGCAGGAGAGAATTTGGGTTCGGAATCCGGATTTCGGCGGCGATCATCCTGGACAGTGGATCAATCACTGGACTTATCTTCGAGACGGTTCCTTTGAATGAAGTATCCGGGAGCGCCTTCACAGTGATGACGGATTCCAGTCCTGTACGCACATCATTGGCATAGCGCTCCACGATGTTTACCGCGACTTTCACTGTATCCATTTGGACCACGGTCACGACCGGCATCTGCCCGGCAGCCATATCGCCTTCCTCCAGAAAGCGCTGTCCAACGATGCCGTTCAGCGGAGAACGGATATACGTATCGCCCAGTTGAGATTTAGCCTGATTCAGGGCCTCCTGCAGCGATCGCACCTGAGCGCGGGTCGCCTCCAGCTGTGTCTTGGTCCCGTCATATTGTTGCTGGCTGACAGCGTTCTCATTATAGAGCCGTAAGATGCGCTGATATTCGTTTTCCAGGTTATCTTGCTGGGCCTGCGCCTGTTCCAGGTTTGCCTGCACCTGTTTCACCCTGGATTTGAGGCTATTGTTTTGTACGACGGCAAGAAGATCGCCTTTTCGAACACTATCTCCCATCTCAACGTTCATGGAAGTAATTCGATCCGGGATTTTTGAAAAAATACGAACTTCTTGTTTACCCTTCACATTGCCCAACAGGTTCAGCGATCGGTGCACCGTTCCATGCTTTGCGGTGAATAATTCCACGGCAACGACTTCTTCCACCGAGGCCTCCTCGCCCGCACTATCATTGGAACAGGAGAGAAGCGAGGCTATTACCATCATTGGTAAGAGTAAAATAATTATCTTTTTTAACATGCGATTTCGTCCTTTGATACGTTTATTCATTGTTTATATCCATAGCATTGATGGCTTTTTTCAGCTGATCTCTGGCAACGTTATATTGCAGCAGGTATTGTGAATAATTTGATCGGGCCTGCTGAAGCGCCAGCTGCGCGTTGAGCACGTCCAGCTGGGTTGTGGTGCCTTCGGCATACATGAGGTCAGCGAGCCGCAAACTCTCCTCCGCTTGATCAATCGTTTTATTCTGGGATTCCAGTTTTTCCTGCGCATTTAGCAGAGAGTAGTACGCCGATTCCACTTCGGCGTTGATCATGTTTCGGACCTGTTGTTCGGTGTCATCCATTTTGCGGAGTTCGACCTTTGCCTGCTGGACTCCAGCATGGTTGGACCCACCGGCAAACAACGGAACGGAGAGCGACAGGCCGCCGGAGATGCTCCGGACGAAGTCCTGTCGGTTCAGGCCGAATTCATCCTCCTGCATCTGGTGCTGTACACTGGCGGACATGGCCAGGGTCGGCATATACTTGGAGCGGGCAATATCCAGATTCTCTCGTTGCATGGATCGCTGGATACGGATATTCTGCATTTCAATCCGTTCCTGAAGCGCCGTCTGCTGGAGGTCAGCAAGGTCTTTGTCCACCAGTGCGGTTTTCTCGTACTCCAGCGAGCCGACGACCCGGATATTGGCATTCTTGTCTAGACCGATCACCGTTCGTAATCCAGTGATTGCCTGTTCATGCCGGTGCTTTGCCGCAATGAGCTGGGGCTTCGTGTTCGATACTTGAACCTGTGCCCGCAGCAAGTCGAATCCGCTGGCGGCACCAACATCGTGCTGTTTCTGCACCTGTTCCAGGTTGCGCTGGACATTCGCAACCGCTTCTTCAGCCACGGCAATCAGTTCCTTGGTGAATAGCGCGTTATAAAACGCCTGACGTACCTGGAGTAAGATTTGTTGTCTTGTGATTTTCGCCTGATTACCGGCCAAGACCTTTCCCTTCTGTGCAATCTGGTACCCGGAATAGACTGCACCGCCCATAAACAACGGCTGCTGTAGCCGGAGCCCGGAGGTGATATTTTCCTTGGTGCCCATGGCGAGTTCAGTTTTCTGCGTTTGGCCGGTCACCGGGTCGGGAAATTCAATAGTGATCACCGGCAGCTCAAAACTGTGATTATAATTTGCGAACGCACTCAAACTGGGCAGGAGGTTGCCCCGGGCCTGCTTCACCTGGGCTGCTGATTGCTGGATTTCTTTTTGAGCCGACTGGAGTTGCGGGTTTTTTTCGAGCGCAATGCGCTGGGCATCTTCCAGTGTAATGGAGATCGAGTCCGCATCCGCAGCGGTCGTCAATGCTGGCAGAAGAAAGAACGCGAGTGCAACTGATACATATATCGTTCGTAGATGGGTCATGAATTTGCATTCTCCTTGATCGTTTCTTCATTATTGGTAATTCCGTGTAAGAACATGTCCATGAGCTCATCTGCCACCGCATCGGAAATCATTTCCCGGTCGCTGTGCAGATGTGTGAGGATAAAAATGTTCATAGCCCCCAGCATCATCATCCCGGCTTTGGTCGGATCAACGGACGGTTTAATAAATCCTTCCGCTTGCCCATTGCGGATAAAGTCCGAAAATTTGCGGAAATCCGTTTCGCCGGCCAGGGCAGAAGGTTTCCCCGGCATAAAACCTTTTTCAGAGATGTTGCGTCCGATAGTGTCGTACAGGATTTTGACCACATCCGGGTTTTCGATACAGAACCGGAAATGGGACCGCATCAGTTCCCGGAGCTGTTCCTCGACAGAGGTCTTGTTCTCGAAAATGAGATCATGGAGTGCCGTCATATCGGCAAACGCCTCTTGCAGGATGTTATCATGGAGATCTTTTTTATTATCGAAATAGTAGTAAATGACAGGCTTCGTCACCGACGCCTCTTCGGCGATCTCCCGGACAGAGACGCCATTGTATCCTTTGGATGCGAATAAGTGTGTAGCAGCGTCGATGATTTTCTGCCGGTTGTTTTGGTTTTCATGGTTTGGTTTTGTCACTTCATTCATCCTTTCTTTACTTACCGGTCGGTAAAATAGATTTTCCGAGAAGTTATGTCAAGAAATTATTGCGGAATTTTGTGAAAATTTTGTAAAATCCGTTTCTCCGCTTTTTGAAAATTCTGAATTATGATGATTAAGTTTACGCAGAAATACAAAAAACCAGGAAAAATATGGTGAAAGTCACGATTTATCTTTTGGGTGAGAAATGCCATGGAATCTTTGTGAGATTATGGAGTCAAGATATTATTTTCTCCTGACATTGCAAAATTCCACACAGTGTGAAATAGATGATAACCCGTTGAGATTATTGACTGTACCAAGGGGCATCCCGTTGGAGTAGAGACGTGCCATGGAGGCTGTGTGAAAACAGAAAAACAAGGGAAAAATTGTGAGTATTCACCACATTTTCTTCCGAGTAGAGACGTTTCATGCCTGTCCCGATAAGTCGGGGAAACGTCTCTACAATAAACAATATCAACGGGTTACTGCTTGTTTTTTGGCACAGAATATTGCCCAGGATCAAGTGCAAGAAACATCTGGACTTGGCATCCTCTTACAGCCTGAATGGCGCGTCACAGCATAGATTAAATTCAAGTGGTTACGAGAGGTTTCCCTGGGATGAAATCCGTGGTTTTGCGCCGGATTTCTGAGTTATCTTTATAGCCATATTCTGAATTATAACCTGAAGTGGTAATCGGACGGAGAACTGGCTTGTCTTTTGAGCGGAACACGCCTAATTTTCCACCTCCGTTAATTTCAATTGATCGGGATATGAAACAACCTTTTTTTCTGTTCTCTTTATTGCTGTGGATAATACTCAGCGGATGTACCGCCCATCCGACGATTTCGCCCGAACCTCTGCAAAGGGGAGAACAGATAAAATACGTAACACTGAGTACGGAAACCGTTGCGCCGGTGATTACCTGGCGAAAAGGATTAAGTGAGAGAAGCGAACTGGGGCTGCACTTCGGAATTCCGATATACGGCTCCGGGATCGATTATTCCTATCGATTGCGGCAGGACAGCCGTGGCAGTGGCGATATCCTGAATGCCGGCGTCTTTCTGACGCCCAACGCCAATTTGGATTTCACGTATTACAAAATTGGAACGTTCGGGAAAAGCGGCCGAATGCATCCGTACTTTGGGTGGCGTCTCATGTATATCCCCGGCGGTATTCTGAACCAGGGCAGTACCCGGTTCGGGTTTTTGGCGGGATGGTCCGTTCAGGAGCGCTTTGGAATTGAGGTTGGATACTTCCACGACTTTATTGGCGGAGGCGAGCCGTGGTACCATAATACTTTCATTGCCACGGAGAAAAATCTGCTGACGGGCCTCTCGATCCGGGTGAATTTTTTTATGGGGCAAACCATGACCAATTCGAAGTGATCACAAGCACGATTTTTGAGATAAATTGCTTGCGTCTAGTGAGAAAAATTTTTAATCTCACTTTCACTTTTAATACCTGATTTATTATCACGCATTCCTGAAATCATGAGTAAATAAGTTCTGCTCCGTGGCAGCGGAGTCGTGATGATTTTTAATCAGGGTCCTTAAAGCGGGGAATTAACAGATTAAATTTTGGACGTATTGCTCTTTTGAATATTCCTTCTTGGGATGGGATAAATATATTATTTGGATGGTTTTTTTGAATATTTTAGTAGATCGTATGGATTGGTGCAAAACGACTTACTTACGGATTTAACAAGTAAACACTATGGAGGTATTTCGTGCGATACCCTGCCAAGGTTTTCCAAAATAACGGAGGTAGCGTTATGCGAAACAATAATTTAATACAGCGGACACTCGTCTGTTTGCTGTTGATGTTTGTGCCCACCATGATGATGGCAAATAAGCCGTATCATGGAAGTGAGGCACTTGAAATAAACAGTTTAAAAAGTGAATCCACACTCCGGATAGCCGATGGAAAAATCGGCCAGGAGAGCCGGGTGGTCAGATATTTATATGATGTGGATTACGGTCCTCTTGCCGGATCCACTGAAGATATGGCGCGAACATTTTTGGAGTCTCAGGCGGAACGATTTGGAATTACTGATGCAGAAAATGAACTGCGTGTGAAACAGGTTGCCACGAGTCCCGGCGGCCAGCATGTGACTTTTTATGAAGTGCATGATGGTATACCCGTCTACCAGTCCGAAATTGTGGTGACGATCGACAACCAAAATCGTGTATCGTTTGTTGCGAGCAATTTTCGTCCTGATTTAACCATAAAAACAACAGCACCCTCCATTACCTCCGAAGCAGCAATCAGTTATGCCCGCGATTATTTGAATGTCAGCGGGGAATTGCTTGCTGAACAGAAAGCGTCGCTTATGATCTTTGAGAGTACTCAAGGCGACCTGCTGACCTACCGGGTACAGGTGCCGACTGACAATCCCATGGGCGATTGGGAAGTCTTTGTCGATGCCTCCAATGGGGATATTGTGCATGTCAAAGATCGGATGATGTATGAGAATGGCTCAGGAATGGTCTGGGACCCGGATCCTATTACGACCGCTGAAACCACTTATAGCGGTGATTTCATGGATAATAGTGATACGGATAATACCTCGCTCAATAATGAACGAGTGAGTATGGTCCTGAAGGATTTGACCCTTGAAGGCGGAAATTATAAGCTGGAAGGCCCATACGCAGTGGTCAGCGACGAAGAGACACCGACGGATAACTTTCCGGAACTCGCTGATCCGGATGCGTTTAACTTTACCCGTTCCGAACAGGGGTTCGAAGCAGTGATGGTCTATTTTCATATCGATTCTTCCTATCGTCACCTGATGTCGATGGGGTATGATATTCCGGGTCTTTACGCATTTGCCGGCGACCCACACGG
>JAANXI010000135.1 GCA_018263365.1 Fidelibacterota bacterium
CGGAGAAATTACCATCGATGGGACCCCACTGGAACAGTCGGAATGGCGCCCGGGATTTCTGCGCCAAAATCCGGAAAACCAAATTTTTGGGACGACCGTAGAACGGGATGTGGCATTTGGTCTGGAAAACCGGAATATGGCTCGGCAACAGATGCGGGAAAAAGTAACCGAAGCGCTCCGGTTGTTTCGGCTGGAAAGCATTCGGGAAAAAAGCACGGCGGATCTTTCCGGCGGGGAAAAGCAAAGAACAGCCCTTGCCGGGCTCTTTGCCATGGATCATTCGTATTTCATTCTGGACGAGCCGACATCTTATCTGGATTATCCATCCCAATGGGATTTATACCACCAGTTGGAATTACTCCGGGATCAAGGCTTCGGCGTGCTCTGGATTACCCAGTATCCGGAGGAGGCTGTATTGGGCGATCGTGTGGTCCATCTGGGAAATAATGAGATACTGCATGACACTGATCCGAATGATTATCCCGACGTACGGGAATCATTGGAAGTGCAGGAAACAATCAACGAAAATTCGGATAAGACGAACGAATCCCTGTTTTCCGTTAAAAATGGCGAATTTAGTTACCCTGACTGGGAGGCGGAGAACTCATTTGTAATGACAATTCCAGACTATTCCCTCTTTCGCAACTCCTGTCAGGGATGGTACGGCTATTCCGGCGCGGGAAAATCAACATTTGCCAAATTGATAGCCGGACTGGAGGAGTTTGAAGGCGGTAGCACAGAATCAAAGCTGGCTAAAGATGATATCGTCTATGTTCCGCAGTTTGCGGAACAGATGCTGCATAGCGGAACACTCGGGGAAACCACGAATTTACTGCGACACCGGCCCGGATTTGATGAGGTGAAATTCCACGAAATACTGACACAAGAGTTTACGGCGTTTGGCATTGAGCCGGACGCACCGTTCGAACGACCCGTGTGGAGTTATAGTGGTGGGGAGCAGCGCCGAATTGTGTTGGCGATTGCATTAGCACTGCAACCCACTTTACTTATCCTGGACGAACCAACGATCGGTGTCAGTCCCGGCGATCGAAAAAAACTGGATCATATATTTACTTCTCGTGAAATTCCTGCTATTATTTGCATATCACACGAATACGAATTCTTAAAACGGCATACGGAACAAGTGATTTATTTTCAGAACGGGAAAGTGATGTCACCGCAGTCATGGGATAGTTTGGAAGCGGAGTTCTCCTCTCAAAATTTCCTCTATAAAAAACCAATCCCGGATACATTCCACCAGGTGACCTCATGAGCAAGTCACCACCAAAGATATTTACGGCGCCGAATCTGGTTAGCGTCTCCCGGGCTTTTCTGGTAATCCCCATTGTTATTTGCCTGAAGAATGATCATCTGCTGGGGGCGTTTGCTTTAATGGTGTTCGGAGTTTTCACCGATTTCCTTGATGGATTTCTGGCGCGGAACATGAAGTCGGTATCCTCTTTTGGAAAGGTGTTGGATCCAGTGGCAGACAAAATAGCCATCGGAAATCTGCTGATTTATCTGGTGGCATTTGAGGGATTGCCGTGGTGGTTTCTGACGATACTGGTAAGCCGCGATTTAACGGTGGCTGCCAGCGCCGCATTCCTGATGAGCGCCCATAAAAAGGCGTTTCAGGCGAATTTTTCCGGGAAAGTGAGTATCAACCTCATTGCCCTGACTATCATTGCTTACATTATGAACTGGATGCCATATAAAATCTATATTATGTGGGCCGCAACAGGCGTTATGGTGATATCATGGATACGATATTTGCGGGTGTATTTTATTTATTTCAAAATTCATATTCGGCGAAAATCGGGGAGCAAAACTTATGCGTAGTGCGTTTCAAAAACTGAAATCCGGACTCAAAAAAACTCACGAATCCGTTGTTGGGAGAATTGCTGATGTCTTCTCCGGCCGGACCAAACTTGATGATGAGTTACTGGAGGATTTAGAAGAGATTCTCATTGAATCGGACCTTGGCGTGGATGCGACTATGCAACTCCTTGATGATTTACGGGACCGAGCCTCCGAAATCGGTGAGGTCGATATAGGTGCGCTCCAGGAAGTGCTCCAGAACGAAATCAAGCAATTGTTGTCCAACGGTAGTCATGCTGTGCAACCGGAATCCCAGGATGGCCCACAGGTGATTATGGTGGTGGGCGTCAACGGTTCCGGGAAGACGACTTCCATCGGCAAGTTGGCGCACCAGTTCAAATCCAAAGGGAAATCAGTATTGATTGCTGCCGCAGACACCTTTCGGGCAGCGGCGATGGAACAGCTGGAAAATTGGGCGGATCGCGCCAATGTAGACATCATTGTGAACAGGAAAGCCAAAGATCCGGCATCGGTCGCCTACGATGCCGCAGCCGCGGCAATTTCCAGAGATGTAGATGTCCTCATCGTGGACACGGCCGGACGGCTCCACACACAGGGGAACCTGATGGATGAACTTCAAAAAATTCATCGGGTCCTCGGCAAGCAAATCGAGAATGCGCCACATGAAGTATTACTGGTATTGGATGCCACTACTGGTCAAAACGCGATAATGCAGGCGCGACACTTCCAAAAAGTCGTGGAAATCGACGGTATTATTCTGGCAAAACTGGACGGCACCGCGAAAGGCGGGGTGGTGGTCGCCATCAACCGGGAACTGGATATGCCGGTGAAATATATCGGTGTTGGTGAAGGGATCGATGACCTGCAGCTGTTTGATCCGGAGCAGTTTGCGGAAGCGCTCTTTTACTGAATTGATATCTCTCGAAGGCGCAAAGAGAACCAAAAAATTAAACACCGAAATACACCGAAAACACTGAATAGTAGATAGAGACTTGAAACTGGAAACTCGAAACTTGATACTCGGATAATACTATTATATAGAGAGTCCCGCGTAAAGTCCGCGACGCTGGTTTAAGCGGGTTTTGGTTTTTTTTGACCCTTGACAGTGGACACTGGGCCATTGACCGGTGAAAACAATAACAACGAGTAAAATTAAAATTAGGGAAACGCACAACCAGAACACTGGTTTTTGATAACTGAATTATTCTCGCAAAGACGCGAAGACCCATAGAAGACCAAAAAACTAAACATCGGAAACACTGAAAAATAGATAGAGTTTTGAAACTGGAAACTTGAATAACATGCTTTTGACTGTTGACCGTGGACGATAGACCAGGGGCAATAGTTACACAATACCAAAGAACCAGCGAGTAAGATTACGATTAGGATTAAGATTAGGAAACGCACAACCATAACACTGTAACACGATAACACTGCTGTTAACTTGAACATTCCACCCTGCTTTCCTGCTTGTTCTGACTGTGCTCTTCCGATCTCTTTCCGAACTATTGGAAAATGAAGAAATCAACGCTGGATAATACATGAGTGAACAGAAAATACATTTAATCAGCCTCGGATGTGCCAAGGCGCTGGTGGATTCCGAAGTCCTGATCGGCGGACTCAAAGGGCAGGAAATCCGCAATACGGAAGACCCGAATGACGCCAATGCGATTGTCGTAAATACCTGCGGATTTCTGGAAGATGCCCGTCAGGAGTCAGTGGATACCATTCTCGAAGCTGCTGAACTGAAAAAAACCGATCCCTCGAAAAAATTATTGGTGATGGGATGTTTGCCTTCCCGTTTCGAAATCGATGAGCTGGAAGATGCCTTACCCGAAGTCGACAAATTCTTTGAGCAGGGTAAGATGGCGGAAGTCGTGCAATATCTTAGTGGCAAGCCGTATATGGAGTTTGACCCTACCTTCTGGCGCTCTCTGCTAACGCCGAATCATTACGCGTATCTGAAAATCACCGAAGGCTGCAACAACGGATGCAGTTTCTGCTCCATCCCGATTATGCGCGGCAAGCAGGAGAGCCGGACCATTCCGTCGCTGATGAAAGAAGCCGAGCGTCTGGTGAGGTACGGCGTCAAGGAAATTATGATCATCGGACAGGACACCACCGCCTACGGTTGGGATTTGGATGAGAAAGTATATCTGCATGATTTAATGCGGGAACTCTCCACAATCGATGGACTGGACTGGATCCGTCTGCACTACGCGCACCCGGCCCATTTCTCGAAGAAGAATATTCCGGTGATGGCGGAAGCGGATAACATCTGTGCGTATCTTGATATGCCGGTGCAGCACGGTTCATCCCGATTACTGAAGCACATGCGTCGCGGACTTGATAGAGAAGGTATCCTGAAGCGTATCCGGATGGTGCGGGAGGCGATTCCGAATGTGGCGCTGCGCACCTCGTTGATTGTGGGTTATCCTACTGAAAGCGAGGAAGAATTTCGGGAACTCTACGATTTTGTGGAGGAAGTAGAATTTGATCGCCTCGGCGTATTTACGTACTCCCATGAACCGGGGACCATCGCTGCGGATTACGAAAATGATGTGCCGGAGCAGGTGAAATACGACCGCCGCGACGAAATCATGCTCCTCCAGCAGGACATCATGCAGGAGAAGAACCGGCAGCATTTGGATAAGACTATGAAAGTCCTCATCGACGAGTACGATGAGCAGGAAAAGGAATTCGTCGGCCGCACCGAGTACGACAGCCCTGAAGTCGATGGGATTGTGCGCATTTCAGCGAACAAATCCGATGCCGAAGTTGGCGAGTTTTATAACGTGCAAATTACCGACGCGAACGAGTATGAACTCTTCGGTTCAATCGACAGCCCCTGCTTTGAGTTTGGAGCCGTGGAGAAGAAGCGGGCGCGGCAGATACCGGCCTAACCTATTTCCGGGCTAAAGCCTCAATATTGCCTTGAGATTTCAATCCCCGCCATAAATGGCGGGGCTATTCAGGCGAGTTGAGATAAAGCCTTTTAATCCAAAAAATGAGTAGCCCCGGGCATAAAAGCCGAAGCTAGTCAAGAGGGAGACCGAAAGAGCCAATTGAATAGCCCCAGGGT
>JAANXI010000136.1 GCA_018263365.1 Fidelibacterota bacterium
GAGATGAAAAGGGTTTTGGGAAACCGAAGGCATACCCGGAGGGTCTGTCGAGGATTTCACGGAGCCTTCGCGCTCAACAGATTGGTGCAGATCGCCGCACAAAATCGCTTAATTTAGGTGTTAGTGAGATAAGCCTCATATTGGGTGATTTATCACACAGATAATGCAAATATCGTAGAAAATCCTTGATTTAGAACGGAAGGGACGCTAATATTCCAACTGTAATGATAAAATATTCCCGCAAAAATACTATCGTTGCAGCGTTTCTGGTGGTTTTAGTTGCCATTCCGATTTATGCCTCTGGTATAATAAAAAATTTTACTGGAGTATCTCTGGAAGATAAAGTGGTCCTTGTCTGGGAAACAACAGATGAGCAGGGACTTGATCATTTCAGAGTCGAGCGCAGCACCGATGGTGATATGTTTTTTATGCTTGGTGTTGTACAGTGCAATAACGAATCTTCAAGTTATGAGTATGTGGATGAATCGGTATTTGCCAAGCCTACCGGCGATGCATCCGGTGACCGCGTCTATATCTATCGGCTGAAACTCGTTTACAAAGACGGTCACTCCGAATACACCGATCCAATTCAGGTGACGCCCCGCATTTCCAGCACCCGCCACACCTGGGGCAGCATCAAGGCCATGTTCAAATAGATACTCCTTTTATTCTTTCCTCACCTTTCCAATTCCTCCTGAAATTGTAATTGCGCCCACCGGTTTTTATAATACCGCTATGGGATTGACTAATAATTGCAGGAAATCTTTGGGAAACTTTCATATTTCTTACGCATACAAATACGATGTCAAAATTGAATAAAAGGCAGGAGGTATAATGCGAAAGACTCTTTCGAGGATTTTTTTAGCTATTAGTCTGTTTAGTATTGGATTTATTGTTGCACTAATATTGATTTCGGATTTTGAATGGACGAAGCAGGGACAGGCGGCAAGTCCCACTCCGGCGGTAAATGCGCCGAAGTCAGAATCCACACTGGGGGAGGATACGAAAAATTCAGCCCTCGCACTGAACAATGCGTTTGTCGAGATTGCCAAAAAAACGACCAAGTCCGTAGTAACTATCCGGACCACAAAAGTCATTGAACATCCTTCCATGGAAAATTCCCCGTTTAAAGAGTTCTTTGGAAAGGATTTCTTTGAACGATTTTATCCCAAAGGGGAATTTAAAAGTTCTGCGCTTGGTTCTGGCGTAATAGTGAGCAATGACGGGTACATTCTAACGAATCACCATGTAGTTTCACAGGGGGAAGAGATCACCGTCAAGCTGAAAGATGGCAGGGAGTTCGAAGCGGAAGAGGTGAAATCGGATGAGATGACCGATATTGCCGTCATCAAGATCGATGCAGAGGATCTACCAGCCATTCAGATTGGGAATTCAGACCAGTTAAACGTGGGTGAATGGGTACTTGCAATTGGCAGCCCGTTTTCGGAACAATTACAACATACTGTCACCGCCGGAATTGTCTCAGCGAAAGGCCGGACTGACGTGATGCGGGCCCGCAACCGGGATTTATACGAAAACTTTATCCAGACGGACGCAGCTATCAACCCCGGAAACTCCGGTGGTGCCCTTGTGAACCTGTACGGTCAACTCGTTGGCATCAACACAGCAATCGCTACGCGGAGCGGCGGGAGCCAGGGCGTCGGCTTTGCTATCCCGATTAATATGGCGACCAAGGTGATGAATGATCTCATTGAAAAGGGACGCGTCGTTCGCGCATGGCTCGGAGTTCGTATCCAGGATGTGGATAACGACCTCGCTAACTCGATGGACATGGATCGGCCCTACGGAGCTGCAGTTCTTGAGGTGGTGTCGGAAAGTCCTGCTGCCAAATCAGATCTGAAAGTTGGAGATGTTATCGTTGAGGTCGATGGCAAAGATGTCCGTAACAGCAGCGAGCTTCGCACCCGTATAGCGGGACTTAATCCTGACTCCGAACATGAATTAACAATAATTCGGAAGGGAAAGAAAAAAAGAGTAACAGTTACACTGGGCGAGTTGCCTGAAAATATCCCACAACGGAGTTCGACCCAGGACGAATCCGTGAGTAATTTCGGAATGACGCTCCGGGATATTACCCCATCAATGGAAAAGCAGTTTAATCTTTCCGTCGGTTCTGGAGTACTCGTGACCGAGGTGGAGCGCGGATCGCCAGCGGCAGAAAAGAATATTCGCCCGGGGCACGTCATCACGCATGTCGGGCTGGATAATCCCATCGATAACATGGACGAATACCGGGAGGCGATGAGCAAGTACCAACCCGGCGAATCCGTGTTGTTTATAGTTCGTGCGGGAGAAAATACCTTTTTCGCAGGGTTTGAGATTCCGGAAGAATAAGAAGGACTCAGTCGTGCCCTCCCGGACGCTCCGACGCTTTTCAAAGCGTCGGAGCGTTTTTTTTATGGCTATTAAATCTACTCAGGATGACAGAACATCAGGTAGAAAATACGGTGAGACTCACGATTTCTTCTCCTGTAGAGACGTGCCATGGCACGTCTCTACGTTCAAGAATTACAATATCTTACGATGTATCCAATTGGGAGACAAGGGCTTATCATTTCTCTGTATTCCTGAGGTAGCTTAATAGCCATAATTTTTTTAGCATCACTTTCTGTGGGGAGATGCGAGTCGCTTGATTTGTACGAATGGGAACTCTAAATTTCCACCGAATTTATGTTAACACTTGATGCAAGGACAACAGCATGGCGCAGAAGAAATCAATCGGAATTATCGGCGGAACCGGCTTTTATGACATCCCCGGAATTGAATGGACTGATGAACGGGTCATCGAAACTCCGTTCGGAAACCCCTCTGATGCCTATCGGATCGGAACCCTGGACGAATTGGAAATTGTTTTTTTACCCCGGCATGGACGACACCATTCGATTTTACCGTCGGAAATAAACTCTCGCGCAAACATCTATGGAATGAAATCACTGGGAGTGGAATGGCTTTTGACCACCTCAGCGGTGGGAAGTTTCCGGGAAGACTTGCCGCCGCAGGATATCGTGATTGTGGACCAGTTTGTTGACCGCACCAAAGATGGCAATCGCCAGACGTTTTTTGGCAACGGCGTGATTGCGCATATCGGTTTTTCGCATCCCATCTGCAATGAACTGAGTTCGCTGGTGTATGAGGCGGGGAAGGAAGTTACGGATAAAATTCACATGGGCGGCACCTATTTGAATATCGAGGGTCCGGCGTTTTCCACCCGGGCGGAATCGGTGTTATACAAAAGCTGGGGGATGGATGTAATCGGTATGACGAACATTGTGGAGGCGAAACTCGCCCGCGAGGCTGAAATCTGCTTTTCAACGCTTGCAATCGTTACGGACTATGACAGCTGGCATGAGGAGCTGGATGTGGTTTCAACCACTTCTGTCATTGAAAATTTTAACAAGGCGGTGGTTACTGCACGGAAGGTTGTGGAATCGACATTGCGCAAATTTCAGCTGGAACGAAATTGTGCCTGCAAAGATGCGTTAAGCGATGCGTTTTTAACGGATGTGAGCACGCTCCCCCGGGAAAAACTGAATGAATTCGGCGTCCTGCTGGAGAAATATTTGCCGAACGAATAACGATGGACAACTGGCTGGGAAATCTTGGAAAATTATTGACTCTCATCGGTGGAATCCTGGTTGTAATTGGCGGCGCATTGTGGCTATTTCGGGATGTGCCGATCCTCCAGAAACTGGGGCATTTACCGGGAGACATCCGTATAGAAAAGGACAATTTTACCTTTTATTTCCCTGTGACCACTAGTATCTTAATCACTCTAATATTGACTGGGATTTTGTGGGTATTTAAACGGTAACAAACGAAGGATTCAGGCGTAAATTGGGACATTTTAAACCTGTTGACAGTCACACCGATTTTATCGATTTAGAGCACCGGATGCTTCGGTTCTGGGAGAATAACAACATCTTCGAGAAGCTGGTAAAGCAGAACGAAGGAAACCCGAAATTCTCCTTTCTCGACGGTCCGATTACCGCCAATAATCCGATGGGCGTACACCACGCCTGGGGGCGGACGTATAAAGATCTCTATCAGCGCTATCAGGCAATGACCGGCCATGAACTCCGCTATCAGAACGGTTTCGATTGCCAGGGATTGTGGGTCGAGGTTGAAGTTGAAAAAGAGCTTGGCTTCGAAGATAAACGCGATATCGAAGAGTACGGCATCGACCGGTTTGTGCAGAAATGTAAAGAACGGGTGATCAAATATTCGGAGGTGCAGACAGAACAGTCAATTCGGCTGGGTTACTGGATGGACTGGGACAATTCCTATTACACGATGTCCGAAGAAAACAATTACACTATCTGGCATTTTCTGAAAGAGGTCAATGAACGCGGTATGTTGTACCAGGGCGAAGATGTGATGCCATGGTGTCCGCGTTGCGGAACCGCCCTTTCCGAACACGAAATCGCCACCGAGGGCTATAAAGAAATCACCCATCCCAGTATCTATGTGAAATTCCCGGTTGTCGGGCGTGAGAACGAATCGCTTTTGGTTTGGACGACGACGCCGTGGACACTCACCTCCAATGTCGCTGCTGCCGTTAAACCCGATCTTGAGTATATAAAAGCCGCGAATGGGGACGAGTCCATCTATCTTGCGAAAGAGCGGAAAGATATCCTGGATGATGATTGGACGGTTGAGCGCGAACTTAAGGGCGAAGAACTGGTGGGACTGCACTATGAAGGGCCGTTCGATGAACTGCCGGCGCAGGAAGGCGTTGAGCATAAAGTTATCCCGTGGGATGCGGTAAGCGAAGAAGACGGTTCCGGGCTGGTGCATATCGCTCCCGGATGCGGTCGCGAAGACTTCGAACTCAGCAAAGAGTATGATCTGGCAGTCATCGCGCCGCTGGATGAAGCCGGGGTGTATTTGGAAGGGTTCGACTGGCTGACCGGTCAGGCCGCCGCAGATGTCACCAAGGATATTTTTAAAAATCTGAAGGAAAAAGAGCGGCTGTTCAAGCGGGAGCAGATTACGCACAGATATCCCGTGTGCTGGCGCTGTGGCACAGAAGTGGTCTTCCGGCTGGTGGATGAATGGTTCATAGATATGGACGAGATCCGCTACGAGATTATGGATGTGGCAAAGCAGATCGAGTGGATTCCGTCATACGGGTTAGACCATGAGCTGGACTGGCTCCGGAATATGGATGACTGGAATATCTCCAAGAAGCGTTACTGGGGATTGGCCTTGCCCATTTGGGAATGCGAGGATTGCGATTCCTTCACCGTCATCGGCAGCAAAGATGAGTTGTACAGGAAAGCCGTCGAAGGTTGGGATGCGTTCGAAGGCAAAACGCCACACCGCCCGCATGTTGACAAGGTAAAAATTGAATGCGATGATTGCGGCGGAGTAATGCCGCGCGTGCCGGATGTCGGGAATCCGTGGCTGGATGCCGGAATTGTGCCGTATTCCACGATGCACTACCTGACCAACCGTGAATACTGGGAACAATGGTTCCCGGCGGATTTTGTCACCGAAAGTCTACCCGGACAGTTTCGAAACTGGTTTTACTCCTTGCTGGCGATGAGTACGGTGCTGGAAAACGAGCCGCCGTTCAAGACCCTGTTGGGACATGCGCTTGTGAAGGACGAACACGGCGAGGAGATGCACAAAAGTACTGGTAACGCAATCCCGTTTGATGAGGCAGCGGACAACATGGGCGTCGATGTGATGCGCTGGATTTATGCATCCCAGAACCCGGTGCAAAATCTCCTGTTCGGTTACCATATCGCGGACGAAATCCGGAAGCGCATCCTGACACTGTGGAATACTTATTCTTTCTTCGTGACCTACGCCAATATCGATGAATTTACGCCCGCCAAGAATTTTGTGCCGGTAGAGGATCGCTCCGATCTGGACCAGTGGGTAATTGCCAAACTCCATAAACTTATTCAGACTGCCCATCAGGCGTATGGTGAGTACAATGTCACGCTGTTTATGCGTGAAGGAGAGCGATTCATCGATGACCTGAGCAACTGGTATGTGCGTCGGAGTCGCCGGCGTTTCTGGCGCAGCGAGAACGATACGGATAAGATGAGCGCCTACCACACGCTTTATGAATCACTGGTGACACTGACGAAATTGTTAGCACCGGTCACGCCGTTTTTCACCGATGCGATGTACCGAAACCTGTGTGTTGATATTGCTGATGATGGCAGGGAAAGCGTCCACCTGACGGAGTTTCCGGAGGCGAACGCCGACCTGATCGATGAAGATCTCATCCGGGAAATCGATACGGTGATCAAAGTGGTGAGCTTGGGCCGCGCCGCCCGGAATAAGGCGAATATCAAGGTGCGCCAGCCGTTACAATCTATGCAGGTAAAGCCTAAGTATAGCTATGAGGCTGCCGCGATTCACAAACTGGAAAATCAAATCCTGCAGGAACTGAATATCAAGTCACTGGAGATTGTCGAGGATATGGACAATCTCGTGGAATACGAAGTGACGCCGAATTTCGGCCTCATCGGGAAAAAATACGGTAATCTGGTGCCGGAGATTAAGGCTGCTTTGGAGACTGCTGACCATGAGGCTATTGCCTCGAAAGTGCAGGATGAAGAATCGGTCTCACTTGATCTGGAGTCAGAAACCGTTGAGTTATTGCCGGACGAGATTGACGTTGAGACGGTCGAGCCGGAGGATAAGGCAGTTGCGCAGGACGTCGGCTATGATGTCGCCATCGATACGGTGATTACGGAAGAATTGCGCAAGGAAGGCATGGTGCGCGATTTGGTCCGGTATGTGCAGAACATGCGGAAAGACGCCGGGTACCAGGTCGAGGATCATATCCGGGTTGGTTTTAAAACGGAAGGATTATTAGAACGGGCCATCGAACAGCACAAAGATTATTTTGCCAATGAGGTGTTGGCGGATGAGTTGTCTGCCAATAATATCGTGGGCGATTACACGGAAAGTTTTACTGTCGGAGACGACACAATCCAGGTGACCATAGAACGGATTTAAGCCGGAAAAAGGAGTATAGACATGGAAAAAGAACAATTAGGATATTTTAAGGATATTATTCTGAAAAAGCGGAAAAAACTGGTGGAAGAATTGGACTCGATCCGGGAAAACGCCACCAGCGACTCCGGTTCCAGTTCGGGGGATTCTACCTATGCGTATCACATGGCGGACGTAGGAACGGATGCTCAGGAGCGTGAGAAAGCATTTCTGTGGTTGGCGCGCGAGAACAAATACCTCTCCCATCTGAATGCGGCCCTGGAACGCATCGAAAGCGGAGAATACGGGCATTGTGCTTCCTGCGGGGAACAGATCAAAAAAGAACGGCTCGAAGAAGTCCCCCATACAACCCATTGCGTGGCGTGCAAAAACAAAGAACGCCGGTAAATCCCCATCTTTCAAGTATTTCTGTGAGGATTGACCGCCCAGTATTCCGTTTTTTCTTTTATCAAATCATATTTGGTTGTATGGAGTGAATAACTGTAATCAATGGCGCATTTGTCTCGGTCCACTATTTTATCCATCGGATCGTATTTCAGATGAAAAGTTGTGATTTATCTGATACATTGTAGGCAAGATGGGCATTATATTATTACAGATTCAGTGAATCATGAAAACTGAGACAGAAATCATCGAAATCACTGTTCCGGCCAGGCGGCAGGAAGGCGAACGCATAGATAAATATCTCGCCAGGGCCATAAATCATATCTCGCGTAATCAATTACAGTACCTGATTGACGATCACCAGGTGTTGGTAAACTCCGAACCAGTCAAAGCCAGCTACAACATCACTCCCGGCGATGAAATCCGCGTTTCCATTCCGCAAAAGCCAAAGTTGGAAGTGGAACCGGAGCCCATTCCCATCGATGTGATCTACGAGGATGCCAAGATGATCGCTATTAACAAGGCGCCGGATATCGTAGTCCATCCGGGCGTCGGGAACAGTAACGGAACACTGGTCAACGCGTTGCTGCACCATACCGAAAAGTTGGCGGAAACGGACAGTCCGATACGGCCGGGCCTCGTCCATCGTCTGGACAAGGAGACGTCGGGAGTACTGCTTGCTGCCAAAGATGACGAGACGCACCGGCGCCTCTCCGGACAATTCGAAGATCGAGTCGTGGAAAAGGAATACCGCGCCTGGGTGTGGAGAGTGCCAGCGCCTCCTTCCGGAACCATCAAAAAAGCAATCGGCCGTCATCCCAGAGATCGGAAAAAATTCGCGCTCCAGCCGCAGGGAAAGCGCGCGGTCACGCACTTTTCTGTGCTGGAAGACCATGAAATAGTGAGTCTGTTGCAGTTGAAAATCGAAACCGGGCGCACGCACCAGATTCGGGTACACTGTAAAAGTCTGGGACACCCGGTTGTAGGAGATTCCACGTATAATGGGCGAACCAAACGGTTGAAAGCGCTCTCGGTCAGTGACCGCAAATGGGGGCTCCGGATACTGGAGATTATGACCCGGCAGGCGTTGCACGCGTATCGCATCGGCTTTAATCATCCGTGGACGGGCAAATGGATGGAGCTGGTCGCCCCGCTGCCGGCGGATTTTCTCCGGGTGAGCAAGGTCCTGGAAGAGCGGGAAGAGGTATTCTATCAGGTATGAGCGCATTGGAGTCACATATCGGCGACTTTCTGGAATCATTGGCAGAAAAGCGATACTCCGAACACACTCAGCGGGCGTACTCTCAGGACCTGGCTACGTTCACTGAGTTTTGCCAGGAGTACTATGCAATGGACACAGTTGAGCCTGACCTCATAGACAAACAGACAATTCGACATTTCCTGGGGAAGTTAGTAGAGGATGATCTGAGCAGGAAAACCATTGCCCGGAAGTTGGCTGCACTAAAATCTTTTTATAAGTGGGCGGTACAGATTGACAGAATCGCCAAAAATCCGACATTAACGATTCCAACCCCAAAGGTGCGGAAATCACTGCCAAAATACCTCGATGAGGACGAAATCACCTCCATTATGGAAAAGCCGGATGTATCAACGTTCGTAGGAAAGCGGGATCGGGCCATCCTTGAACTGTTCTACAGTACCGGCGTCCGAATCAGTGAGCTGGCAGAACTATCGCTGGGACAGGTGAACCAGCAAAAACTGACGCTACGCGTGTATGGCAAAGGCAGTAAGGAGCGGGTTGTCCCCTATTCCGAGATCGCGCAAGAGGCCTTGGCCGATTATTTGTCCGAACGACGAAACAAGTTTACCATTGGTCAATATAAAAATGATATGCCGGTATTTGTCAGCACGAGGAATAATCGAATTTCTGCCAGACAGGTACGAAACCGTGTCACGCATTACCTGAAGCAGGTGAGCGAGCAGGTGCATGTTTCACCGCATACCCTGCGGCACTCGTTTGCAACGCATCTACTGGATCACGGCGCTGATCTCCGGGCGGTGAAAGACCTGCTTGGACATGAAAGTCTCTCAACAACACAAATCTACACCCATGTAAAAGTGGGAAAAATGAAGGAGGTGTATCAACAGGCCCATCCCAGAGCGGACTAAGTACAAAGAGCAACCGACGATGTTCAATTGGTAAGATAAGGAGGCAGTAATGCAACTCGAATTAACTGTACGTCATTTTGATTTGTCAGATAATTATAAAGAATATGCCATTCAGGAAGTTGAGAGCCTGACGCAGTATTGGGATCGGATCGTCGACGGGCAGATCGTCTTTGATCAGGAAGGATCGGATTATATGGTCGAGGTTATATTGCGTGTCTCCGGAAAAACATTAGCAGTCAGTGATACAAGTGATGATATCATGAAGGCCATTGACAGCGCCGTGAACAAGATGCGACGGCGCCTGAAGAAATATAAAGGAAAGATAATTAGTCATTCGTAGGGGAACGTGGCAAACCGAATTACATTAGCGGATTTTTTCTCCCAGCACGGCAAAACGCTATCGCTGGAGCATCTGAACCAGCAGGTGAGTCTGGAGCGCTCCCTGACCACGGCACAGCTCAACCGGCCTGGACTTGAACTGGTCGGATACTGGGATTTCTTCGTGCCAGAGCGTATCCAGGTCTTTGGAAATAAGGAAATCGCCTTCCTGGACTCGTTACCGGATGACGATCTGTACGATATGATGACCCGGCTCTTTGAAATGGACGTGCCGAGTATCATCTTTGCCAATAATCTGGATCCCAAGCAGATGATTCTGGGGCGGGCCGATGAATACGGGATACCGGTCTTTCGTTCCGAGTTGTCGGCCACGGATTTTATGGGCAAGATGAACGAACTGCTGAGCAGCGAGTTTGCACCGACCACCAATATACATGGCAGCATGGTAGATGTGTATGGCATCGGCTTACTGTTTACCGGCCGCAGCGGGATCGGGAAAAGCGAAGTTGCGCTTGATTTGGTGGAGCGGGGACACCGGCTGGTCGCCGACGATGTGGTCAAGATCAGGCGGGAAGGAACGCACGTCCTAATCGGCTGCGGACATGAACTGCTGGAACATCATCTGGAAGTGCGTGGCGTGGGAATCGTGGATGTGCGCAGGCTGTTCGGGATTCGGAGTATCCGGGTGCAAAAGCGCCTCGAAGTGATGGTGGAACTTGCCGAGTGGCAGGAAGGTGTGGATTACGAGCGGCTTGGTATTGAAGAAGAATACACGACGATTCTCGACGTGGATATTCCACTCGTCCGGTTGCCGATCTTCCCCGGCAAAAATATCACAGTTATCAGTGAAGTGATTGCCCTGAACCAGTTGGTGAAAATATACGGAGAGAATCCCGCCAGGGAGTTTCAATCCCATCTGATGGAGAAAATCAAGGAACAGTCGGAACTACGCGAATACCTAAGCAGGGACTTCGAATAGATGGAACGCCAGCATAAGCTTGAATTGATCGTGGGAGCGACTGTTCTGTTTGCGATTGCCGTGGTTATCGCCGTAATTCTGTGGGGGCGCGGCGCGCTTTTCGACGGCCGCACACAGGAAATCACCATGAAATTTAATCAGGTGGGTGGTTTAACGCCCAGTGATGTGGTAAGCGTCTCCGGTGTGAACGTCGGCCGCGTGAAGACAATCCGGATTGAGCAGGATTCGGTGGTTGTCACTGCGCGGATAGAAAAGGATGTCCCGCTCAGGAGAGATGCGAAGGCGGCTATTGTCAATGCGGAATTGATGGGCGGGAAAAAGATTGACCTCAAACCGGGAAAGTCGCAGGAATCGTTTCCGGAAGAGAAAATAATCATTGGAGATTACGTCCCCGGTATTATGGATTTGGCCGGGGTCCTTGAAAACAGGGAAGGCGATTTGAATACTCTGCTTTCCGATCTGATTGTGACCGTCAGGAGCCTGAAAGAGCTCCTTGGCAACGGTCAGGAGGAAGAGGGCGATCTTCGAACGGTTATGGAGAACCTGGCCTCCACCACGGCCCGGGTAGATACGTTAATGAAGGTAAATGAAGTGGCAATCCGGAGGACGCTCGATAATCTCGAAGAAAGTTCAAAAATCCTGCGGAATTTCATGGGAAGCGAAGAGCGGAGGGCGAAAGCGCTCCTCGCTGCGGGGGAAACGCTTTCCGGCAAATTGAATACGCTTTCCGATTCCACGCAGATACTGTTAAACAAAATGAATGATCCCTCAACAACTGTCGGTAAGTTAGTACGGGATGATAGTCTGTATTATCAGGTGAGCCACGCGGCCGTTTCTCTCGATTCGCTGTTAACCGATATCCGTGAAAACCCAAAAAAATATCTGAATGTTAAAGTCAGTCCATTTTAATTGTTGGAACAAAGGAGTCTGAACATGCGAGCAATTATTCCGGCAGCCGGGCGCGGCACGCGCCTTCGGCCCCACACCCACACGCTACCGAAAGTATTGTTGAATGTCGCAGGTAAACCTATTATCGGACATATCATTGAGGGGTTACAAAAGGATGGCATCGACGCACTGACAGTGATCATTGGATACCAGGGCGAAAAGGTCTCCGATTATATCGATGCGAATTTTGATATTCCTGCGAAATATGTCATACAGCACGAACGAAAAGGGCTGGGCCATGCTATTGGAATGGGGCTGGAAGATACCGATGATCCGGCGTTGATTCTCCTTGGCGATACTATTTTCGACGCCGATTTTGCCGATATTTTAGAGATAGACGGTACTACCATCGGTGTAACGGAAGTCGATGATCCCCGTAGGTTTGGTGTAGTTGAAGTGGATGGAGCGCTGGTCACAAAACTTGTGGAAAAGCCGGATGATCCACCATCGAACCTTGCTATTATGGGTATTTACAAAATCGCGAGCCAGCGACGGCTGAAATCGGCAATCGATGAGATCGTTGAAAAAGATATTACTACCAAAGGCGAGTACCAGTTGACGGATGCCCTGCAGGTAATGATCGAGCAGGGTGAAAAAATCAGGATTTCAAAAGTAAAGGGCTGGTATGATTGTGGTAAAAAGGAGACGCTGCTGGAAACGAACCGGTACCTATTGCAGTCGAAACACAATGGGCGGGAAATCGAAGGGAATATCGTGGTTCCGCCTGTGTATATCGGAGAAAATTGCGAGTTTGAAAATAGCATTATTGGTCCGTTTACCACCATAGGTAATAATACGTCAGTGAAAAATTCGATAATCAGTAATTCAATCGTTGGCCCGGGGACGAAACTCACCGGGTGCAATCTGGAAGGATCATTAATAGGCGAAGCAGCCGTGGTGAGAGGATTAGTGCAACACCTGAATGTAGGCGACCATTCGGAAATTGATTTCAGTTGATTCTGCCTCGCCATTTACCTAAAATTCATTCTTTCGAAATAACGGAGATACAGAGGAGCGAAACATCGTATGGGCTCATATCTTTTTACATCTGAATCGGTAACGGAAGGCCATCCGGACAAAATCGCCGATCAGATTTCGGACAGTGTGCTGGACGCTATTCTTGAAGATGATCCGCATGGTCGCGTGGCGTGTGAAACGTTTGTGTCTACCGGATTAGTACTTGTCGGAGGAGAAATTACCACTGAAACGTATGTGGACTTTCCGGACCTGGTCAGGGGCACTATCAAGCGCATCGGATATATTGATGCTGCCATGGGATTTGATTATCAAACCTGCTCCGTTTTATCGGCTGTGGGAAAGCAGTCGCCGGATATTGCGCAGGGCGTTGATGAAAATACCGGACTGCACAAAGAGCAGGGCGCAGGCGACCAGGGCATGATGTTCGGCTATGCGGTGAATGAGACCGATGAACTCATGCCGCTCACCATTCAGTTAGCTCATGCGCTGACGAAACGGCTTTCGGTCGTTCGAAATGAGGGCATTCTTCCGTATTTACGCCCGGACGGCAAAGCTCAGGTGACGGTCAGTTACGATGAAGGGACCCAGGAACCGTTAGCCGTGCACACCGTTGTGGTCTCCACCCAGCATGATGAGGCCGTAAGCCTGGATCAAATCAAAAAAGATGTTCTGAAGCACGTTATTAAACCGGTGTTGCCCGCAGAGCTGACGGATTATGATACGCTCATCACACATATCAATCCGACCGGCCGTTTTGTCATCGGTGGCCCGATGGGGGATGCAGGAGTGACCGGACGGAAAATCATCGTGGATACCTACGGTGGAGCCGCTCCGCACGGTGGAGGAGCCTTCTCAGGCAAAGATCCCTCAAAAGTTGACCGATCCGCAGCGTATGCAGCAAGATATGCCGCAAAAAATGTGGTGGCGGCCGGATTAGCAGAGAAATGCTCCGTAGAACTGGCGTATGCCATCGGCGTGGCTGATCCGGTCTCTGTGTATGTGGATACGCACGGGACAGGAAAAATTGATAATCAAACCTTACAAGAGGCGGTTGCGGAGCATTTTCCGCTCAAGCCGCAGGCAATTATCTCCCATTTTGATTTACTTCGGCCTATATACACAAAGACCGCAGCGTACGGTCACTTTGGCCGATCCGAATTTCCATGGGAGCAAACAGATAAAGTAGACAGTCTTTCAAATCTATTATAAACAAGGAGTTATTTGTGGATCACGATATCAAGGATATCAATCTGGCGAGTGCTGGAAAAAAACGAATTGAGTGGGCATCCGAACAGATGCCGGTGTTGGCGCAGATTCGGGATCGTTTTGAAAAGGAAAAACCGCTGGAAGGCAAACGGATGTCGGCCTGTCTGCATGTGACAGCCGAAACAGCTAACCTGATGCGAACTTTAAAAGCGGGCGGAGCAGAATTAGTACTCTGTGCTTCAAATCCGCTTTCTACACAGGATGACGTGGCCGCATCTTTGGTCGCGGATTACGGAATCCGCGTCTATGCGATTAAAGGCGAGGATAATGATACCTATTATGAACATATTGAGGCGGCCATTGATAACAATCCGGTCATTACCATGGATGATGGCGCGGATCTGGTTTCCACGATCCATTCTGATCACTCTGAAATGACGGACCAGATCGTGTGCAGCATGGAGGAAACGACCACCGGGGTGATTCGTCTCAGGGCGATGTCCAAGGATGGCGCGTTGAAGTTCCCGGTGATTGCCGTGAACGATGCGGATACCAAACATTTCTTTGATAACCGGTACGGGACCGGGCAGTCCACTATCGATGGAATTATTCGAGCAACGGATGTCCTCCTGGCAGGCAAGAACTTTGTGGTGGCCGGATACGGCTGGTGTGGTCGCGGACTGGCCATGCGGGCGGATGGCATGGGAGCGAATGTAATTGTTACAGAGGTTGATCCGCTCCGGGCGCTGGAAGCCGCTATGGATGGCTATATGGTGATGCCGATGAACGACGCAGCGAAAATCGGCGATATCTTTTGCACGGTCACCGGTGATATCAACGTGGTAGCGAAGGAGCACTTTCAGCTGATGAAAGACGGGGCGATTATCGCAAATTCCGGCCATTTTAATGTGGAGATTGACCTGAAGACTTTGAAAGAGACTGCCTCTTCAGTCCGGGAGGATGTCCGGGAATACGTGAACGAATACATTATGGAAGACGGCCGCTCCTTATACGTATTAGCCGACGGTCGCTTGATCAATCTGGCGGCGGCTGAAGGCCATCCGGCGAGTGTGATGGATATGAGTTTTGCTGTACAGGCGCTGACGAGCGAGTATGCTGTCCAGCAGACAGACCTGGAGGCCAAAGTCCACTCAGTTCCGGCGCAGATTGATAAAGATGTGGCGCGCCTGAAACTTGCTTCCATGGGGATTACGATTGACACGCTGACACCGGAGCAGGATAAGTACCTGCAATCCTGGGAGATGGGCACCTGATCCCAAAAGCAGCGTGTTTTCTCGCTGTCTTTTCGCACCATCTTTGGTTAAAATACATAGGTCTTGAGTCCGAACTCTTACGAATCAGCTGTTGGGTATATTGGGAGCCTATGTGAACGTTCGATACTTTTTCTCTCTGATACTGGCGGGCATGTTGGCGTTATCCGGGTGTTTTAAGCAACCGGTCGCGCCAAAACTCCCGTCCTGGGAAACGCCGCTGACCTTTCCCCTGTTAGATCGCGTGTATGATCTCGTCGATCTGCAAAACGACAGTACGATCACCGTTACCGATACTTCACTGGGACACCTGGCGTTTGTATTTAGTGATACGATGGAGAGTGTGGGCATTACAACCAATGATCTAAGGTTTGCCTCCAGTCCGCCCATCACAATTCCGCCGCTGAATGAGGGCAGTACTAACTTAAGCGTTACCCGCACTCTTTCCCAAATTGATCGGACGCCATCGGCGCTGAATGCTTACCAGTCCGGTGATACAGTGCTGTTTTTCCCTGCCTCAAATATTATTGACGCAGCCGATACCATAGAAGTCGGCCTGCCCTCCGATGTTCCATTTTTTAAGTCAATCAGTCGATATACCGTCGATCAGGGGCAAATAAATTTTACAATAGATAATAGTACACCGCTGCCACTTGACACCGTCAGAATTCAACTCACAAAGATCGATGGCACGCTGATTCAGGAAGAGCTGGATAATATCCCTCCCTATACTGAGCAGACTATCGTATTGGATTTGTCAGGCAAAGAACTGACCAATCAAATGCGGTTCACTACCTACATCACCAACGAGGAAATATCCAATGAAGTCCTGCAAACGGATCCGGGTATTACCCTCCAACCGGCTATTGACATCAGTGATGTGAAAACCGTCACCGGAGTGACTAAAGACACGACCTATACGGATACGATTAAGTATGGGATATCCAATCCTGACGTTCGCCTGAAACGGGGGCGCCTGCATGATTTTCTTGGAACTCCTGCGGTTGGGGATTCCAATGCTCTTGCACTGGAAAACTGGCTCAATTATATCCCGGCGGATTTGGTGTTAGATATTGAATTTTCCAATATCTATGCTCCGGGGCATCCGGCCGGTAATTCTGTCACCATCCTCGATACTTTGCTTGCTGCCTTTTATAACTCCAACACAGAAAAAATGGAGCCCAGTCCTCTGGTGAATAGATTTCAGTATCCGTACTCATTAAGCCGGGACACCATTCGTAGTATTACGCCCTCAGGATTTTTGGACTCNCTACAGGTTGTTATTCAAATGGAACAAATCGCCTCGGATGATCCCCGGTCGAGTGTTGGCGAGGAGGTCACCATGGTATTTCCTATCGATAATACCATCGAAGGGGACGTGACCATGAAACCATTGCAATTTGACAGGATCATTGCCGCTATCGAAAAGCAGTTTCCGCCGATTGAGCAGACCATCGATAAGATTCCGGAGGGCTTTTCGGGCCTGGGATTTCAAAAAGTCCGCCTGATCACCAATTTTTATAACCAAATCCCCATTGATACCGTTTTACTCCAGCTCCAGTTTGTTGGAAACAGCGCCGTCGGCGGCCAAAAGGTACTGGATCTCCAGGATGTCAGACTGGCGACGCCGGTGAATACGGATATCGGGAACGCAAATTATGCTTACACTGAAATTGTGTTTCGGTCTGATTCCCTGGTCAGGGTTTTTCATGGCGGCCAACTTGTGCAACAGCAACAAACCAACCTTGCGATTCAGGATCTGTTAAATGATGTCCCGGACAGTATCCAGGTCTCAGCAAATGCCACGCTGAACGGGACTGCCACGCTGACACCCGGCGATTCCCTGTGGGGAGATTTTGCAATGGAAGCCCCGTTTTTCGTTGCCATTACCGACACGATGCGGTTTATCCCGGTGGACAGCACCCAAATTGATACACTCCAGCCGGATACCCGAGCTCAGTTGAAGAACACCCTCTCCTTTATTGAATTGCGCACAGATATCGAGAATCATCTTGGATTTCAGGGGGCGATGTCGCTCTTAGTTTCAAACAAGGGGCTGTTTCCCCTACTTGGCACTGCGAATACAAGTGATTCCACTTTCCAAATACGTAACGACTCCCTATACATCAATGGCGACAGTATCGCATATAGTTTTATTGATACCCTGTTCAGAGTGACGTTACCGGCGATTAACCGGTTTACAGAACCCGGGCCGGAAGATAGTATTGATTACAATTTTGTGGCCGAAAGCGGTTTTACCATGGATACGACTATCGTATTTGACGCCGCTGATACCACCAAGGTCAATATCCTGACCAGCGATATGATTTACTACACCAAGCCGCTCATCCAGTTTTATCCCACGCCACAGCCTATTTCGATTCGTCCGGAGGATTATATCAGTTTTCGATCGCGGGTGACTTTCCGTATCAAGGTGGGAGATTGAGGTCCATGAAGCGCAACCTCCGTAACCTGCTCGTGCTGATTCTTTTGCTCCCGGTGATAATTAGCGGCCAGGCGCGTCAGAATGCGGTAGAAACGAGTCTCGCCGGAACATATACGGTACATGGTCGGGGCGTCGATGTGGTTGGTTGGAATCCGGCAAATTTGGGCTTCGCCGCAGAACGCCCGTTTTCCTGGTCGATCATGAATATCAACGGGGGCGTGCACAACAATGCGTTTTCTATCGTTAAATACAATAACTATAGCGGCCAGAATCTGGAAGTCGGCAACCGCAAAGCCAATCTGCTGAATTCCATCTCCAACAATGGCTGGCGCTGGACCGTGGATATCCATTCCTCCGTTCCGGCGGTTTCCTTTTCCATGGATAACTGGGCGTTCACCTCTGATTTACTGCTGGTCAACGATATGAGCATTCCGAAGGACATCTTCAATTTCGTATTTCTGGGCAATTCCGAGAATGATTCCCTGGTATTTGATTTTACCCAGGAGACTCTGGCGCTGGGAATGCATTCCTTCTCCTTTGCAATCCCGTTTGAAGGCTACTCTATCGGCATATCATTGAAATATCTGAACGGGTTTTATTATAGCGGCCTCCAATACCAGGAAGGTTCGCTGCAAACGACGCCGGAAGCCATCACCGGAGTACTCCAGTACAGGGAACGGGAAGCAGTAGGCGGCAACGGCGTGGCCGTTGATCTGGGAGTTACCACAGAGGAGTTCGAACACTGGCAATTCGGACTCGCTGTGAACAATATTGGCGGACGAATGTACTGGGGAGATGAGACGCCAACTGCGAAATTTGTGTCGGGTGTCTTTGGGGCATTTCTTCCTATAAAAGAGGTCGCCCGAACCACCGATTATTTTTACGGACTTGACAGCCTGAACGGTGAAAAACTCTATGTGAGTAGTTTTAATGATTTGGTGGTGGACAGCACAGACCGTTCTGTCGGGACCGGGCAGTTCTCTATTAAATACCCGACACTCCTGCGCATGGGCGGCTCGTATTATTTCCGCGACCAATACACAAAAGTGATGATGGATTTTCGGGCCGGGTTCCAGGATCGGTTCTTTACTGTGAACCGGTGGATTTGGAGCGCAGCACTGGAATGGAGGCGTCAACCGTGGTTCCCGGTTCGTACCGGTATCGCCTGGGATGGCAGCGATTATACGCAATGGGGTCTCGGATTTGGCGTGGAAACCGAACTGCTGGAGTTCAATTTTGGCATGTCATTCGACCGGGGAATGTGGATTCATACTTTGCAGGGGTTAACGGTTTCGCTTGGAATAACCTACAGAGTTTTACCGGAGTAAACCGGTGCTATTTCGGCGTTCGGATAAGCAGTATTATACCGCCGATAATAAAGATAATATTTCCCATCCAGACCGATAGCAATGGCGGGAGCAATCCCTTGAATCCCATCACTTGACCTACTTTAATAATGGCATAGTAAGCGAAAATAATGAACAGGCTCAGTCCGGCGCCAAACGCCAGGCCCCCGCTTCGCTGGTTGGCGACGAGCGGCAGCCCAAAGAGCACGACTACAAAGTTAGTAAATGCAAATGCCAGCTTGTAATGCAGGTTCACCACCCACTTCCGGGGATCAATGCCCAGATTCCGCAGTTGAGTAATGAAACTCGATAGCTCTCCATAATCCATTTGCGCCGGGTCAATCGCCTCTTTGAGTAGCTCATTCGGTGTGACATTTAATGCCACATGCAATGTCCCCGGATCGGACGCGACAACATGTTCGGAATCCTGAGCAGTAAATTCCCGCACGACATAGTCAGAAACAGCCCAATTGTCGAGTGAATCATTGAAGATAATTTTACTGGCATCGATGCGCTGGGTGATCCGGCCGGATTCCAGATACTGTATGGAGACATGATTCCCGACCATTGAACTGCCGTTAAAATGATCGATGACTACATTCCTGTTCGGCGTATCCTGCACGAAAATATCATCCCGGCGGAGATTTTGCTTGGGCGGGCGTTTTTTGATATACCGATCTTTGTACTGTTCCAGTTTTCGATCCGTATGCACTTTCACCTGGTCATCAAAAATGAATGAACCGCAACTGATAAAAAACGCCAGGATAAGCAGCGGAGCCGTAATCCGGTACAGGCTAACGCCGGTGGCCTTCATCGCCGTTAATTCATTGCTGCGTGCCAGCGTTCCAATGCTGAAAATGCTCGCAATGAGCATGGACATCGGCAGAGCAGTGCTGATGAAAAACGGCAGATTGAGCGCATAGTAAGTCAGTATTTGGCTTCGGTTTAAGCCTGCATCGATGAACTTGTCGACGTTTTCTACTACATCAATAACCAGAAAGATGGCCAAAAACGCCATCATGGAATATAAAAGCAGACTGAGGAACCGGCGAAGCAGGTATTTATCCAAAAGTTTCATGCGGAAAACTACAATTTCCGTGCAGCAAAGACAACGAAACAATGCATCTGCAGTCCCTCCGAAACCACGACGTACAAGGCAAGTTTCACTTTACTTTGTGTCCCGGCTTCTCTAACATTATGGCGATTTTACCTATGCTTCTTTAATCAACGCAAAATGCACATCACTTTGAAGCGATTCTCACTTATACTACTCAGTCTGCTGATAATAGTCCCTGTTGACTACCACCTGACCGCTGCAGAGGATGTTAAACCCTCACTCCCTAATGTGATATTGAAGGGCGTCGAATTTTCGTTTACGCTCACAAATCTGCCCGATTCAGCAGATATTAGTATTGCCGGAGAAAATCTCAGTGGTACTCCACAAAAAGTTAAAAGCCATACCAGCGATTCACTTACCGTCTCAAATTTAGAGTATGCCAGGTCAGGGAAGCAGTCAATCCAGTGGGAAATTAACGGCGCTACCTATTCCAAAGATGTGCGGGTACTTCCCGGTATACTGAGCCTGTTACCGCCACTCCTGGCTATTTTCATGGCGCTGATTACCCGGCAGATTCTGATATCATTGGCCGGCGGTGTGTGGCTGGGCGTTATTTTTCTACAGGACTATTCCATTCTCAAAGGATTACTTCGGTTCCTGGATACCTACCTCATTGAGGCCGTGACTGATCCGTCTCATGCCTCAATCATTGTGTTTACCCTGGCATTCGGTGGCATGGTAGGCGTGCTTGCCAAAAACGGCGGGATGCAGGGTATTGTGGATAAAATATCAGAATATGCTTCCAGCAACCGGAGCGGCCAACTGTCTACCATGATGATGGGCATTCTGATTTTCTTCGATGACTATGCCAACACACTGCTCGTCGGCAATACGATGCGCGTTCTCACGGATAAATTGCGTATTTCCCGGGAGAAACTGGCGTACTTGGTAGACTCGACTGCCGCCCCCGTCACGTCCATTGCCATTATCAGCACCTGGGTCGGCTTTGAGATCGGCCTCATGCAGGAGGCACTGGTCAGCGTGGGCATTCACGAAAATATTTATCTTGTCTTTCTGGAAACTATCCAGTTCAGATTCTATAGCATTTTCGCACTCTTTTTTGTTTTTCTGATTGGCTGGACACAACGGGACTTCGGACCAATGCTGAAGGCCGAAAAGCGAAGCGTCGAGACCGGCGAAGTACTGCGCGAGGGAGCTAATCCGCTGACTGATACCTCCGAACTGGAAATTCCGGAAGGCATTCCGTACCGCTGGTATAACGCGATACTTCCGATCGGGACGGTCATCCTGGTAATGCTTGTGGGATTGTACTATAACGGATTACAGTCAATGAGCGCTGGAGAAAGCGGCAAGTTATGGCAGGTCATTGGGAACGCTGATTCATTTCAGGTGCTCATTTGGGCGTCTTTTAGCGGCTCGATTGTGGGGGTAATACTGTCGGTTGGGCAAAAAATTCTCTCGATCAATGAGGCAGTTGAGGCATGGCTGGGCGGAGTCAAAGCTATGATGTTAGCGGTTGTTGTCCTGATCCTGGCGTGGTCGCTTAGCCGGGTCTGCGGAGAAATTCAGACCGCCGAATACATTATCGACATTACAGAGGGGATTCTCCGCCCGGAGATTGTACCGGTGCTGACCTTCCTGACAGCCGCTGTCGTGAGCTTTGCCACTGGAACATCCTGGGGCACGATGGCGATTCTCATTCCTATCGTAATTCCGTTGATGGCGAATCTGCTTCAGGCGGATGGGGTAACGGTAGTGAACGCCCAAAGTTTCCTTGCGACATTCGCTGCCGTGCTCTCCGGCTCAGTTTTTGGTGACCATTGCTCGCCGATTTCCGATACGACCATCCTGTCCAGCATGGCGTCGGGTTCAGATCACATCGATCACGTGAATACGCAAATACCGTATGCCATAACGGTAGGAATCGTCGCAATTCTGTTCGGGTATTTACCGTCCGGATTTCACTGGAATTGGGGGATCTTCTTTATAATGGGGGCGGCAGTACTCGTCGGGTTAATACTGTTTGTCGGAAAGCCTATCCAGGCCCGTGAGGATGTGGAAATTTCCTGAGATTACTGAGACGGGCGGGGATCGGTTAAAAAGGAAACGGCGGCGCCGGCATTCTCATTCCCAAGCAATAGTTTCACCTGCTCAACCTTCTTTTGGCTCGCTTTCGTGATAATAAACTT
>JAANXI010000137.1 GCA_018263365.1 Fidelibacterota bacterium
AGGCTCCGTGAAATCCTCGACAGACCCTCCGGGTATGCCTTCGGTTTCCCAAAACCCTTTTCATCTCAACATCTTGGCACATCTCATCCACAACAATCGCTCAATTTAGGTTAATTATAATTCTACTCTTAATCGACTTGCAGTAAAATGACTAATCTTGGCGCCTTTTGGAGTTAAAAATGGGTTTAAACCGACTTTGCAATCCGTTACCAATCCTTGTCGGGCTATTTGATTTACTGCCCATCCCGCGCCGGCGGGATTCTATTAGAGTCCCTGTCGTTCAGGGACGAACAGCAATTCGAGTAGCCGGGGATGCAACGAAGTGGAATCTTCGGCGGGGTAATGAAAATCCTCGCACCATCAATTCCCACAAATAGCTATCCCACACTCCCCTCCACGATCGCGATCTCCTCCTCCGTGACGGCGTCCCGGGCAATTCCGTGGTGGGACACACCTGTGTATGCGTTAGCCGCCTATACGCTTGGCGTGGTTCATCCGCCGGGATCGCTCTTGCTTACTATTCTTGGCTGGCTGGTCACCCGGGTATTGGGTCCGCCCGATTTTATCCTGAGCCTGACAGCAGGGGCAATTGGGGTGATTACCATCGGAGTAAATCTGCTCGCCGCTAAGCGTGTGTTATTTGAAGGTGCTCAAAATTTTGCAGCCAATTTCCAGAAAAAACCAGCCTCCGTCGGATTTCTCTCCCTGGGCGTTGTACTGCTGGGAAGCGCCTCAACACTCTGGCAATACCGCACGAAATTTACCCCGTATATTCTCACCGCCTGCTTTACGGCGCTGATTTTATGGGCATTAGTGCGATGGAAAAACCACCTGGATGACACAAATCATTTTACCTGGCTCTTTATCGTTGGTTTACTTGTCGGACTCGATTTTTCCGTACACCGGACAAATTTGCTCCTAATACCCGGAATTATCGCGTGGATTCTCATCTTTCGCCCCAAAGTGTTACTCAGGTGGAAAACGTGGAGTATGTTGATTGCCGGAGGCGTTCTGGGACTTTTGTTTCACCTACTCCTGATCCCGATGGCCGCTGCCGATCCCGCCTTAAACTTTACCAATCCCAACACACTAAGCCGGTTTTGGGATTACGTGGCGCTGGAGCAATATGGCGGCAGTTTTTTGGTTGACCTGTTCCCGCGGACGGCTCCGTTTTGGGCCTATCAGGTTATGGATTTTCTGGATACCTTCGCTGCTAATTTTTTCCCGGCAGATGGCCCCCTTGGCTGGGTTGGAATACTCCCCGGACTTCTCGGTTTTTTTGGTTTTGGTGTACTATTCAAACAGGATTGGAGAACGGCGGCGGGGACAGTCGGCCTGTTTGGGTGTATGAGCCTCGTCGCAGTGCTGTACTTTAACCTGCCGGAGAATTACATCCGTCCGATATCGCGGCATTATCTGCCGTCATTTGTCCTGTTCGGATTCTGGATGCTGTACGGTACAGGCTTTCTCGGACGGGAAATTCATCGCCGCTTTGGTACAATTCCGGTGCTCGCCGCCGGGGTGATTGTAATCACGGGAATAACAGGATCGATACTGCGGAATTATCCGGAACGGGATATGTCACAACACCGTTTCGCTGAGGACTTTGCCCGGAATATGCTTAGGAGCCTTCCTCAAAATGCTATTCTGTTTACCAGCGGGGATGCGGATACATTTCCGCTCTGGTATCTGCAGGGAGTTGAGGGGTATCGCCAAGATATCACGGTCTGCAATATTTACCTGTTGATGACGCCCTGGTTTCCCCAGCAGATACTCCGGCGAAATCTGGATTTCCCCATGGGGATGACCGCTGAGGAAATTGAGAATTTGCAAGCAATATCCTGGACAGATTCTACCGTGAGGCTCCCAGGCGATCCAAATCCAGTGAAATACGGATTGGGTGATACCGTCGATATGCCGGATAGCGTTATGCTGAATGTGCCGCCGACCTTCGGTCAGGGAAACCTGTTTATCCACGATCAGGTTCTCCTGAGCATACTGAAAGCAAATCGCTGGAAGCGGCCGGTCTATGTATCAATTGGAGTGGGGCAGTCCACTGCGGCCTACCTTACACCGTACCTGCGGTTGGAGGGATTGGTCCGGCGAGCCGTTCCAACCAATTCTGTAAGAACTGATGCCGGGATACTCAAGGCCAATCTTGTAGAAAAATATCGGTACAACGGTTTCGATGATTCAACCGTCCCGATAGATGCCATGACGAATTGGGCTGCGCAGAATTATTATACCATGTTTTTGCAGCTGATTCGTGAAGAGCAGGGGGCAGGTAGAAGAATCGTGGCACAAACAACATTGGATGACCTGGAAACGAAAATCCCACCGGATCGGATTGCTCTGCCGGAATCCGTGACTAGCCGGATTGATAGCCTTAGGCAGGTACTCGCTGAGTAATTGGAGTTTACGGAAATCACCGATAGTAATTTAGCCTGGATTATTCATAAAATCTCTTAAGGAGAACTATATTGCGCACCATTCACCATGCCCCCACTTTTTTTTGGCGAGAGTGACTATCATCCCCCGGCCTCCCCGCCTGCCGGCGGATAGCCGTCCCCCTTTGAAGGGGGGACAGGGGGATGACAAAAACACGCAGCACCACTGACCGAAAACCACAACAACTCCGGCGACAACAAAACCCGGACCTTCCGCAACAATACCACAGAAGCGGAGTTCTGATTAGGAACAACGGTACGGCAAGCATGGATATTGTTGGGATATCAATTTGTACGGTAGCGTGTTAAAGGGGAGACGGTGCAGAAAATTCAAAATCCCTGAAAATACATTAGCAATATCGATAAACGGTGGCCAATGTTTCGGAATTCAATAATAATGGAGGTCAGAAGGTTTTTTGAGGTTGCCCTGCAATTTCTACCGGTTATTCCCGAACTTGATTTTGATACCGATCACCTGCGAACGGCGTCGCACTAATTTGATGGTTACCTCCTTCCGGATGAACGAGCCGATTGGGATTTTGATGCGCAGGAAAATTCCTTCGTATCCAGTGACGGAGAGTTCATCAACGAGATAATCATATCGAGGGCCGGCTGGGCGTCTTCCCGGTGAAGAAAATCAAAAAAATGCCGGGAATAGATGTTTTGAGGAGATGGGACAGATACGCATGCAGACATTTGATGCACCGCTAACGATGGATGCGGAGCATGTGTGTTTTGACATTCAGGAAGTGAGCGTACATAAGGCAGACGAAGATTCAACAGAGGGCTGGATGGTTATCGCCGAACCGGATACGACTTTTGATTATCTTGAAATGGTCAATGGCGTGAAGGCCATCTTGGCCGATACCTCTTTGGAAACCGGCCATTATACTCAGATGCGGTTGTTACTTGGTTCAGACAACTCGATCGTGGTTGACGGAAATAGGCATTCACTCCGGATCCCAAGTGGAATGCAAACCGGAGTAAAACTGAACCTGGACTTCGATATTGATCCGCATGAGCTGACAGAGATCTATGTTGATTTCAATGCAGTTAAGTCCATTCGGTATAACCAGGGACAAGGCTACATGATGCGGCCGACAGCCCGGTTGAGAACGCCTCTGTTCATGCCATTAATAGTGAGGAGGATACCACGACAACTGTTACTGATACCACTGGATCATATCTGATTGTGGTTCCTGAAGGAACATATACGTTCACAGCTGAAGCGGAAAATTATTCGTCCAGTGATACAACGTATGCAGATGTTAAAGTAAATCCCATGGATGAACTAACCGGATATGATTTCGTGCTGATGGAATAAATATTTCCACCAGCCAACCGCAAAAAAGCCCGTCCGGTCTTGGTGCTGGACGGGCTTTTTTTATCGATTACAAATTGCCGTAAACAAGTAGGCAGCTATGGAAAATTTGACTGCCTTGATTATCTTCAGCGGCAATTGCGCGCATTGCATAAAAAGTACCGGGAATGACACTGAAAGTGATCGTCCGCGGAGGATGCTTTTTGGGCGGTATTTAAAAACTTACTGCAAATTGGTAATCAGGGTATCCAGTCCTTGCCGATAGGCGTCATCTACCGGGCCGACTATCTGTGAAATACATTGGGATTTTAACAGAGATTCGGAAACATCCCGTCCGGCTAACGTCTGTGTCAGATGGACTTCCACCGTCGGCAGGCCAATTAATTCAAGGGTATCGAGCAGGGTATAACTGGAAAAACACAATGTGGACGGATTCAAAAAAATCCCATCAGCCCATTTGCGCTGACGCTGAAGTTTGGTCACAATGTCCGATTCACTGTTGGACTGGAAGATTTTGAGTTGTACCCCTAACTCATGAGCCTGCCGCCGGATGCTGCGGTTAATTTTATCGAGGGTCAGCGTGCCGAATACCTGCCGAGGGCGTTTCCCAATCAGGTTCATATTCGGTCCGTGGATAACTAAGACATGCCAAGGATCATTATCGGCAGACATTCGCAATAGCCTGCCTGAGGATGTGCTCTTTGATAGTCAGCTGCCCGGCGCCGTGTTGCACGATAATCGGATCGCCGATATTTTTCAGGAGGACGAGCGTCACGTTGCCGTCGGTGACCTTTTTATCGATTTGCATCCGCTTAAGTACTTCCTCCACATCGAGGGAAATGCTGGGAACGGTCAGCTCATGGAGAAAATCATGCACCCGCGTAGCGATGTGAGTGCCGAGCAACTTTACATTCTCGGAGATCTCCACCGCGGACTGGACGCCTTTGATCACTGCCTCGCCATGCCGTATCGCATCAAATCCGGCGGCGGCCTCAATCGCGTGACCAACTGTATGACCGAAGTTCAGCACACGCTGCCGGCCGGAATCAAACTCATCAGCCGTGATGTAATTCGTCTTTATCCGGATGCTTTTGGTAATGACATCCTGGAGAAAATCGGGTTGTTTTTCGTCAAGGATCGCTTTGCGGCCGCTGACGATCTGACTGAAGAATTTAAAATCCCGGATCAGGCTGAACTTGATAATCTCACCGAAGCCGCTCAACATCTCTCTGGTCGGCAAAGTTTGCAGCAGATCCGGATCGACGATGACTGTTTTTGGTTGGTAAATCGCGCCGATCAGGTTTTTTCCCAGCGGATGGTTGATACCGACCTTCCCGCCGATAGCGCTGTCCACCTGGGATAACAAAGTTGTCGGAATCTGCACATACTGGATGCCCCGAAGAAAGGTACTGGCCACAAAGCCGGTCAAATCGCCGACTACGCCGCCCCCCAGGGCGATGACGGTTGAGCCCCGCTCGAATCGCCAATCGATCAGCTGGGAGTACAGTTCTTCGGCCACCTGGATGCTTTTGGTGGATTCACCCGAAGGCAGGCACTTGGTATTAACCTCCAATCCGTTTTTCCGGAGGCCTGGTAACAGTTCGGGCAGATAGGTTTTTTCCGTCGTGGGACTGGTGAAGACAGCAACCTTCCCGCTGATCCCCAGTTCATTGAGGATTTGCCCGGTGTGCGGCAAAATGCCACGTTCAACGTGAACGTCGTATTTTCGATCCCCTAATGGTAAATGGATTTTTGCCATACCTGAATAGTTCGCTTTTGCCTGTAGAAAAAGCTATTTTAGTCAAACTTTTTCTGGTATGCCAGAAAAAACATCATACCCGTTCCTCGATAGAGTGCACAGCCTGAATGTAAGCCTGCAGCAGTGGAAAATCCTGGAGGCCAGCATGGTCTTGCGTCCCTTCCCGGAAAAGTAAAGCAGCCGGTTTGAATCGATGAAGTACTGAAGTCAGCTCCTTCGGGGGGATAGTACATGGCAATAACAGATGATGCGCCTGATTCAATTCCCGCCAGGGCCGTAATTCGTCCTCCGGGAGCTCGTGCAATGTATCCAGAGAGGCATCGGTGGGAGCAATTTGCACCGGTTGATCCGCAGAGTTGACAAATTCTTTGAGGGCTTCACTCGTTCCGGTGGCTGTGACGCGGCATCCCAGTGATTCCATAGATTTGGTATAGCGTCCAACCGGAACTATCAATGAACTTACCTGTAATTTGGTTACCATACTTTGCAGATAGTCCGGGTCAAAATTATCGGGCTGGACAAAGATGGACATCAAGGGTGGTAAGTTTTTAATGATATGCTGTGCAAGCGTAAACTCGATATACCGGTCATCCGACTCATCCAGGACAAATCCCAGGCCATTTGCGCCCAGTTTGGCTGCTACCAATGAGTCGGTTTTATTCGTCAGGCCGTGTACGAGGATTTGAATCATTACTGAAATCTGAGCAATCCCCATCTGAATTGCAAGCGGAGCTTCCCCGGAATTCGACTTGCGGATTTCTGTCTTGTATTCATCGCCAACTGGAACTATTTTCAACTTTTGCGAAAACGATGTATGAAGGGTTAGCGCGTTTATCATGTTGAACTTTTCCCACTATTGGCAAACCCGATGGTAAAAATTTTTTCCGCAAACTGGATTTTGCCCGGCAACGGGGAGCCGCTGCAAAATAACGCACTTGTCATACGTGATGGGAAGATCTTCGATATCGGTCCGGTCAAGGATATTGAGGGGAAGTACAGCAACCGGGTTTACGATCTTGGCAATACGATTATTTTTCCGGCCTTTGTCAACGTGCATACGCATCTGGAGCTGACGCATCTCCGCGAAACCACCTCTGGCGAAAACGGCTTTATCCCGTGGATGCGGGAAACCAGCACCGCACTCAAAGAGAGCGATGGAGAAGAGATTCGCAAGGGCATCCAGCAGGGGCTGATGGAAATGCACAGCGCTGGTACCATCGGCATCGGCGAGGTAACTTCGACCAATCATTCTGTTGATTTGATCCGGGACACTTCGATGTTTGCGCGGGTGTTCCACGAAGTACAGGGGTTCCGAAATTTCAAAGTACCGTACCAGATGCAGGAGATCCAGGAACAGATGGCACAGTACGAGGATACCGAAAAACTGACCAATCACGTCTCTCCGCATTCGCCGTATCTCGTGGGGCGCAAACTCTTTCAGGAGATCGAGCAACGGGAATCGCTAATCAGTCTGCATCTGGCATCTCTGGAGGAAGAACTGGAATTTTTCCGGAACGGCAGTGGCCAGATTAAGCAGGTGCTCCTGGCCAATGAAATGTTCGACTATAAATGGAAGATCCCCGGAACCACACCGGTTCGGTACTTTTTCGAAAATTATTATTATGCGCAGAGCAATATTTTGGTCCACATGATTCATGTGACGGACGAAGACATGGATTATATGGCAGAATGTCATGTGGATATTCATATCTGTCTGTGCCCACGCTCGCAGGAGAAATTGGGACTGGGGCAGGCGCCGGCCCGGAAGTACAAAAAGCGCGGATTTAATCTCTGCTTGGGAACGGATAACGTGATTACCGGCGGCGATTTTGAGATGCGCAATGAGATGCGCGCGGCATACGACACCTACAATCTTTCGCCGGAAGATATCCTGAGTATGGCGACGTTGCAGGGTGCGCAGGCGCTTGGCTATGATAATGTAATCGGCTCCATTGAGAAGGGGAAGTACGGCTATCTCCTGATGATGGAGAACCCATTTGCGGGGGATAAAAACCCATACGAAGCGTTGCTGGAAAGCGATAAACCCATCACGTGGCTGGAAAATCTGGAAGAATTCGAGGCGGCCGCAGTCTGAGCCAAAATTCGCCTTGAATCTTGGTTCGGGATCCTGAATATTTACTCACACTATGCGAACAGAAACTGATATGAACGATTCTCCAGCCCATTATACCGGAAAAGAGAAGAAGCAGTACGTCCGCGGGATGTTCGACTCCATCGCTCACCGGTACGATTTTCTGAATCATCTGCTGAGTGGCGGTATTGACTGGTACTGGCGCAAGCGGACGGTGGATATTCTTCAGCCCCAGGAGTACGAAAAAGCGCTGGACGTGGCGACAGGCACCGGCGACCTGGCCTATTCGATTCTGACCCATTCGGATGCGAAAGTCTACGGCCTGGATTTCGCCATGGAGATGCTCCGGCTGAACCAGGATAAGGTCGGTGATGAACATGCGGATCGGTATGAGTTGATAGGCGGCGATGCGGAAAAACTTCCATTCCCGTCCAATACATTTGACATTATCACTATCGCTTATGGGATCCGGAATGTCGGTAATTTGGAGAACGCGCTGGGGGAGTTATACCGCGTGATAAAACCGGGCGGCCGGGTTGGCATTCTGGAGTTCAGTCAGCCGGAAAATAAAGCGTTCAAACATGTCTATTATTTCTATTTCCGCAATATCATGCCTGCCATCGGATTCGTGTTTTCCGGAAACCGGGATGCCTACAATTACCTGCAGGAGTCGGTGAGTAAATTTCCCTCCCGCGCGGATTTTTCCCGCACCCTGGAATCGGTGGGCTTTGACAGCGTCCATAATTACACCATGACGATGGGCATCTCCACCCTGTATATCGGGTTTAAGAAGTAACGACAGTGTTCAAGTGTTCGGGTGTTCATGTGTTAAAGTAACAGAATTAGTTTCTTAGCCTTAATTATTCATGAATTTTACAACCCCGGCCCGGAAAACTCGTCAAATTGCTTCTGTGCTGACAATTTGAGCACTGGTCTGGCGTTTACCCTTCGACACGCTCAGGATGACGCCTCGGGGTGTCACTCTCCGATATATCGGAGCAGGCTCGAGCTCGTCGAAGAGTGGCTTCTTTCTGACGGGAGTACTTTGGAATACATACCAGTGCTTCGTATAACGGAAATTCATGAATAATTCAGGTTAGTTTTTTTAATCTTATGGCTATTAAGATAACTCAGGAAGCCGAAGTAAAACTCACCGAATATCATCCCAGTTAAACATATTATAACTACTTGATTTTATTCAATGTAGAGAAGTGCCATGGCACGTCTCTACCGAAGGATTGATCTTAGCTTTCACTGTAATCCTTTCCTGCCCTTTTGTGTTTCTGAGCAATCTTAATTACACCTAAATTGAGCGATTTTATATGGCGATCTGCACCAATCTGTTGAGCGCGAAGGCACCGCGGAAATCCTCGACAGCCCCTCCGGGTATGCCTCCGGTTTCGCGAAACCTTTTCA
>JAANXI010000138.1 GCA_018263365.1 Fidelibacterota bacterium
CTTCGCGCTCAACAGATTGGTGCAGATCGCCGCACAAAATCGCTTAATTTAGGTTGTATATAGTCATCTTTGGGACTCCCTTTCTTACGGATCCATTAGTTATTTTTTTTACTCTTTTTTTATTCCATTACGAAAATGGTACAACAACTCTTCTGTCAAGCGGCCTACCTAGCCCATAGGCCGCACGTTATTGTTATCCCGTTTTTTCAAGTAATGTGTTCGGTTATCCGCCTACTACTACGAAAAACCACATTTCCAACAGAGCAAGCGACTTTGTACAAGCACCAAGTACTTTTCGGATTATTCGCGCCAAGCGCCAAATACTTTGTTTCGATTATTAAACATAACCTATATAGTCACATTTGAATGTCGACCCTCAATCTGCTTTTAGGAAGTGAAACAATCGGATTTCACTCTTTCTCGTGATACAAATCACGCCTCTATTGTTAGAGCCCAGCACTAATACATAAATCCTGTAAATTCAAGTAATTATAACTATTTTCCGGCCAAGAATTTCCACGCCTTTTTTCGCATCATGGCAAGGCCTTCCGACAATCTTTTGAACTGCCTACTTTTTAGGTAAAAGTATCTATTGGGTACTAATATGATACCTATCGTCCCGGGCAAATTAATACAGGTGTACCACAGCAATAACCATTAGAAATGATTTTAGGTATATCTGCTATGTCAGCAATTTGTCATTACCATATTCCAGGGCTCTGGATTGGAGTAATCCAATTTACCTAATCTTCTGTGCTAAGAAGCTCCGCATTGAATACTCGGGAATAGTGGGCAAGAGCAACCCACACAGTGATGTACTGAAATCACTGTAAACAGGATTTTCGGTAGGAAAGCAGCGGCTTGAACCGTCGAATATATTCAAATTTTTAAAGGGAGAGGGAGATTTCGAAAATAAAGGTCGGACATTCTTCCGAAGATTTTGTTTTGAGTAAGTGAATTACGTTGTAGGAAAAACAATTAACCACCACCGGTCATGGGCACGGCAAGTGCCTATGACGGTAGACCTGTTATCCATTCACCGGTTTATACACCCGCACATAATCCACCACCATCTCCTGAGGAAATCGGGTTGTTTCATCCGGGTCTCCGGGCCAGTTACCGCCGATCGCCACATTTAACAACAGGTGAAACCGCTTATCGAATGGCGCGGGATAGTCAGCGCTTGTGGAGTACCATTGGGTTTGAGTCTGATAATGCTCATCATCCACGTACCATTTGATGGATGTCGTGTCCCAGTCTAGGCGGAAGACGTGAAAGCTATCTGCGAATGTGCCGCTGCTTAAGGTGTATGAATCGCCGGTATGAACATTTTGCGGGTATTCGCCACCGTAGTGCAGAGTGCCATACACTTTGTCCGGTTCATGTCCAAGGAGTTCCATAATGTCTATTTCGCCGCTCGCCGCCCAGCCGCCATATTCCCAGTCCGTGGGCAACATCCAGATGGCAGGCCAGAGTCCTTGTCCCTGCGGCAACTTCGCCCGGATTTCGAACCGGCCGTAAGTCCAGTCTCCTTTGCCCGCTGTGCGCAAACGTGCGGACGTAAAATATCGGGTGCCATCGTCGCCGGTATAGGTTTCCCGCCGGGCTACAATGTGTAATTTCCCGCTGTCGACGTAGGAATTCTGCGTTTGGTCGGTATAATACTGGAGTTCGTTATTTCCTCCGCCCTCACCGTTGACTTCGTGGCTCCACTTCCTCGCATCAATTATCCCATCGGAGAATTCATCCTGCCAGACGAGCTGGTAATTTTCCAGTTCCCAGTCCGCTGGACTATTATCCTCTTCGGGGTTAGTCCCGTTCTCGTTACACCCTGCAATTACTCCAACACCTGCTGTGAAAATCAGAATTTGCAGCAATATTTGAAGCAACGATTGCATAAAATTTCCTGACGTAATTCCTGTTGATTTCGGCCGTATTAATAGCTCAGACCGAATCCGTACGGAAATAAGGGATCGTAATCCGGGTCACCGTAGTTAATCGGAATCTGATCAATGGTGCGTGGCCAGGTATGAGGCAATTTCCCGGTGGGATTATATTCGCCAAAGATTACGTCAGCGATGCCGGCGCCCTCGGTTCCCGGCAGCCAGGCGGCAAGAAAGGCGTCCCAGTTCTCCAGCTCCGGCTCAACGATCATCGGACGACCCGAAATCAGCACTACAACCACTGGGATCCCCGTGTCTTTCACTCGATTGATTGTTGCAATATCTTCCGTATCAAGTGCCAGCGATTCGCGATCGCCTTCGAACTCCGCATAAGGGGTTTCACCAATCACTACGATCCCGATATCAGCGCCGGCAGCACCACTGCCATCTCTGGAATAGGTCACTTCCGCGCCGTCCGAAACCGCCTCTCTGATACCTTCCAGGATAGTAGTGCCAGGAGTGATATCGCCGCTGCTTCCTTGCCAGGCAATTGTCCAGCCGCCGCACTGATTGCCAATATCATCGGCGTTTTTCCCGGCGACGTGGATTCGGTTTATATCAGTGGAGAGTGGCAACACATCGTTGGAATTCTTTAACAGCACCACCGATTCGCGGACCGCCTGCCGCCCGACGGCGCGATGTTCCTCAGAACCCACTAGAGCGGTCAGGGACTTGTCTGTCAGCGGATGCTCGAATACGCCCAATTTAAACTTAATCCGCAGAATGCGGCGAACCGCATCATCGATCCGGCTCATCGAAATAATTTCTTCCTCGACGTTTTCCGTCAATAGCGCAATAAATTCCCTATACCGATCCGGTACCATCACCATATCGATCCCGGCATTTATGGATGCGGCGATCTGCTCCTTGTAATCGCCGGGAAGCTGGTCAATCGCCCTGTAATCGGATATGATAAAACCTTCGAAACCGAGTTCCTCTTTAAGTACATCAGTCAGTAAAAACTTATTTCCGTGCAGTTTTTCCCCGTTCCAGCTGCTATAGGAGGCCATTATGGTCCCAACATTTTCTTCAATAGCAGTGATGTAGGGCGGTAAATGAATATCTCGCAGTTCCTGGGCAGAAATTTCCGCGTTGCCCTGATCTTCGCCGTTTGTCGTGGCGCCGTCTCCAACAAAATGTTTTGCGCTCGCAACCACACTCTCCCTGCCATAATCATCCTGTAGCCCCCGTACAGCTGCCGCTCCAAGCGTCTTGACCAGTTCAGGCGACTCACCAAACCCTTCGTAAGTCCGTCCCCAGCGTTCATTCCGTGGCACCGCCACGCACGGCGCGAAATTCCAGTTGACGCCGGTTCCCTTCATCTCTTTCGCGGTGATCCGTGAAACCTCTTCAACCAGTTCGGCATTTCCGGACGCTCCCAGACCAATATTATGCGGAAATACCACGGCTCCGTACACATTGTTATGTCCGTGAACGGCATCCACTCCATATAACAAAGGAATACCCAACCGTGTTTTCAAAGCCTGCCTCTGGAAGCGATCGTACAAGCCAGCCCATCCCTCCGGAGTAATATCCGGGGGCTCCGAGTTTCCTCCACTCAAAATGCTACCGAGATAATACTTTGCGATGTCGCCTTCCGATTGCAAAAACTCGTAATCCACCTGAGTCATCTGGCCCACCTTCTCCGCCAACGTCATCCGATCAAGCAGGTCATTCACCCGTTCTTCAATGGCCGCCTCGGGGTTTTCGTACACCGACTTGTCGTTCGTTTTACTCACCACATCTTTGTTGCAATGCATGAGAATTCCCGCGGGCATCAATACCAGTAACAGAATTCCGATTATTGTGTGTGCCTTCATCATTCATCATCCTGTCATTAAAATTCCAAGTATGGGTTTTTATCGCAGCAAAACGATTTTGTGTGTATCCGAATACAATTTTTCGTTAATCTCGGCCTCCATGTGGAGAAAATAGATCCCGCTTCCGTGGGCATTGGCATGCCAGCGGATCGTATGTTCTCCGGAACCCACGGATTGGTTGAGTACCGTCTCTACTGTTTGCCCGCGTACATTCAGGATTTCCGCGCGAACCTTTCCAGGCGAAGCCAGTAAATATTCAAAGGTCGTCCGGGCATTGAACGGATTAGGGTAGGCCGGATACGTGTGAAACGTCGGCGATATTACTCCGGATTGATCTTCAGTGCTGGTAATGGGTTCGCCGATTTCGATTCCGTTAAGTGTGGTCTCAGAATGCTGGAAATCAGCAAAAAAGATATCGAGTACTCCATCGGAGACGGTTACCTCGTCCAGTGAGAGGTCGTAGGCGGTATGAACACCAGCAGTCGCCACAAGGTCCAGATCATCTGTGACTCGTGTTCCCTCAACGTAGACATCGAACGATCGTTGTCCGATTTCCGTGAATTGATTTTCCGAAAACATCAGGCGTACAGGATATGTTCCGTCTGGCACACGGACACGATATGCTACTATTCCCCGGCGATCTGTCCGATAGATGGAATCCATGATGGTTCCGGCAATATCGACGCCGCTGCCAAGCAGATGTGGGTCGCCGTCTTCATAACCGTAGTCAACAGTTGCACCCCACAGTTGGTCGCCGAGAAAGGCGCCGAGCGTATCACCACCGACATTAATCCGAACCGGAAAATCCGGCGTCCACTCCATTGTAACGGGAACATTTGCACCGAGCAGTGTATTATTGCCAGGCGGCGTATCCTTGACGTTAAAACAGACCAAACTATAGGAACCGTCCGATTCCATATCGCTCGTACTCAATGCGACTGTTTGGTTATCCGGCTGGAGTGCGGCCCCGGAAATTGTCACACCGCTAATGGAGTAGTTCGCAACGGTCTCCGCAGAGGATTCCTCAACCGGCTCCGAAAAATGCGCAAGCACCTGATTCCCGTTCCCCCTCACCCAGAGAATAGACGGCCGGTTATTATCCTGAAAGCCGGTATTTGTCTCATCGGTGAGACAGAGGATCATAAGCCCGTCCTGAAACACCGAATTATCGGGCGTAAACTCGCTGTTGTTCCCTCCCCACGTATGTGTCGCCTTGCTCCAGCGGTTCTGATTCCAGGAGTCGAAATCATCGCGCCATTGCAGCGTGAAGTTGTTGTCCGTTCCGGTATCGCCTTCACCTGGTGTATAACTGGCGTATTCCACCCAGTCGTAATAGGCGAAGACCGGCAGAATCTGCGGATCGAGTGCGCCCACCCAGTCCGGATACAGGGGCGGCCAGATGTTCATCATAATCTTTTGCGGATGGACTAACGTTGAAATATGATCATCGGTCTGCCGGTGCACTTCCTCGCCATCCACGAACCACGCCACGTAGGCCGGTGTCCATTCGAAGGCGTAGGTGTGAAAATCCACGTGGGGATTAAAGTCCAGATAGGCGTGGCTGACATGATTCGTTTGCCCGGGCGTAATGGTATTGAATTGCACGCCATCGGTGTAGCGTCCCAGAATTTCAATATCGATCTCGTTCCACTCAATGCCGCCGTCATGGTACGTAAAAAACGTGGAGGTTTGACCTGCGCCGGGCGCCGATTGGTATCGCACCACGAACCGTCCGTATGTGTACGCCTCATTGGTTCGAAGTTCCGCGCCCCGGTACGGTTTTGCGAAAACCAACGCCGGAAGCATGGTTAATATCAGTGGAATAACGGCGTGAATGGTTCTCATAAGATGGCTTGTTCTTTCTATTTTAATAACACAAGTTTGCGCATTTCCGACCGGAATTCTCCTTCCAACCGAGCTAGATACATACCGCTGCTCAGCGTTGAGTTCTCCCCACGTTCGGTATCCCAGTGATAGGTGTGCTGTCCAGGATTCATCATTCCCAGCGATTTTTTATCCACAACTTGCCCGCGTAAATCGTACACCACTAGAGTGACTTTTTGCGGACTGTTCAAAGTAAATGCGAAGCGCGTGTCCCCATTAAACGGGTTTGGATAATTCTGCTTCAACTCTATCCGGTTCGGAATGTAGGAGTGGCCGTCATCCTCAAAATCCGTTTGGGCCGAGTCAGGTACAGTGAAATAGCCGGACAGAAACACCAGTGGCGCATTCCAGTTAATGGCGATCTCGTTGGAGGCATAGCTGCCCCAGACATCAAGGTAACATTCGGCTGGCGGGGTACTGTCGTCAAAATGGCTTTGCAGAGATGGATCGCTTAAATATTCATTGGGTCCACCGGCGAGAAGGCCCGGAACAGGTTCAGGTATGTCGTCAGCCTGTGACGGCCGGTGATGAATATTCTGCGGAGAATGGTTTCCGATCCCCGTTACAAAAGACATGTTATGGATATTTTTTCCCAGTACATAATGCAACTGATCTATTGCTGTATTGTAATAACTGCTGTCGGCAAACTGGCGGAAGCCGAGGGCAAGCATTATCCCACGATTCAACGCCACGGAATTACTTCCCCATACGTATTCGCCGGGGTGGATTGCCGTACCAAACTGGGATTGATTCCGGATTGAGACTATGGTGTCGCAGGCGTCCTGAAATGCAGATGTCAGTTCACTGCCTAACACGCTTTCCGGATCCGTATACTCTGAAAACAGGAAGGTCAGATGTGCAAGTGTCCCAACCGACGACCATCCGAATCCTGGCGAAAAAGCAATATTCTCGTAGTAATTTTCAAAATACGTACGATATTCCGCTTCTCCGGTTGCGGCGTAGAGTTCCGCAGCGGCCCAGAGGCGTTCATCGCGATCGTCGCCGTCTCCGTATTCCCCTGTACCAGTATCATCCGGATTGTGAAATCCCCCGGTCGGTACAATATCCGGATGGGCTTCCAGATAATTCCACGCCTGTCGCGCCGCGATGAACATCAGCTGGGCAAATTGTAAATCCCAGGGCTCGAATACGCGGGCAGCCCGGGCCATCACTGCGGCAAAATCGGCGGTGGCCGCAGACGAAATTTCATAGACATATCGCGTATCGTCGTGGTCTTCGGGCATCACTTCTCCGGCAAACTGCTTCGAAGTCAGTTTATGAAAAACACCGCCGTCGGTATTTTGCATGGAGAGAAGCCACTCCAGCTCATACCGTAATTCGTCAAGAACATCCGGAATCCCGTTGCCACTTTCCGGTATGCCAAGGTCATCGGCATAGAACCGGTAGGGATAATACTCATACGCCATCAGCATAGTACCGGTCGTAACGCCGGCATTGACTACATATTTGCCGAAATCTCCGGCATCGTGCCAGCCGCCCGGTGCTTGCAGAAATCCGGCAGTATCCGTTGATACGTGCAGCACGCCGTCCATGGGATGGCAGGAGCCATGAGTGTACTCACCTGCAAACGGCTCTGTGAGCGCCGTGCCGCATCGCTGGTAGTAAAAACCTTTAAGTGCGGACTCATATACCGGAAAATACACGGACTCAGCAATCGTAAAAATTGCCGAAGTATCATCTGCAGAAGTGATAATTCTATAGGTCCCCGGTGTGTTCAGGGACGAAAAATCGCCAATGTTGGCGGTTATTCCGGCGCCGGGATCAATGGAGGTATAGGCTGTAAAATCGCTCTGAAATACGACCGTACCGTTCTGCTCTTCCACCACGGAAAAACTGTCCGTTATTCCTGATGTAATCACAATTTTCTGTGCGTCCGGTAGATAACCAACCTGGTTTATCATAACCGGCCCGGCCTCCACAAAAGTACTGAGCAAACTTAAAATCAATGCGACCAGACCGATGGAACGTAACCATGTCATGTTATTCAAATTTCGCTCCGTAATCCAGCCGGTGATCCGTGGTTAAAACGGGAAAGCTGGGGACGGCTATTGGGTAGGGAACGTTTTCCAGCGTACCGAACAAGTCGATACGGGTCAATTCGATTCTTTCAAACACCTCATAATTGACGGCGATTTGGTCGCTGTGTTTTTCCTGTAGTTCGTCAACATACGGATTCAGATACTCCTCGATGGCCTGCATGTAGTCCTTCCCGAAGGAACCAGTAAATCCCGCCTGCTGCAAGTACTGGTTACGGTGATACAGTGACTCCATCTGATCCTTCCACATGGCCAAATCTCTCTGTACCACGTTGAGCTGGTCATATCCACGCCGGTAGGCTTCCTCGGTTAAATATTTATCCCGAACCAAATCCACTATTGCCAGTTTGAACTGCTTTGCGAAGTTTTTCTTACTCAATTTTTTGGTACGGAATACCAACGGATGCGACTTCTGCGCTTCCTCAAAATCCCTGACCATCCAAACTTCACCGTCTATTTTGAGTAATGGATAATCCCGATACTTATCTATGGACTTTCTGACATCATTAAAGATTTCCTTATCCTGCTTTTTGTTCCAGAAGACCGTATTGGCCATCGCTTCTTTTTCTTCTTTGTCACGCAGGTACAGGGGCGCAAATACTTCTACCAATGCATAGAAGGTCTCAGGATTAAAATCGAGCTGCTTCCCGGCCATCACTTCACTCACGTATTCACCAAACCGGTCAGCGGATTCATATCTTTGCAGGCGCTCATGTACCATACCCCAGCGATCCCGAATCTGCTGGTCGCTGACCGCTTCCCGGTCGACCCAGCCATCAACCTGGAGGAATGTGACCACGCCGTCCACGCTTCGCACCGGGCCAATAATATCACCGTTCTTCACTGGCTGCCCGTAGAGCGCCCGATGCAAGGGTTGAGCGGATGCATCTTGCCAGGTGACTTCTTTGACCGGAACGTCCTCGCTTCCGTACAGCCTCTGATACAACGGCCCAAGTTCGTCCGCTTCCCTGACTTGCTGTGCATACGATGCCTGGTATCGGTCCTCCGGGATATTCATATATTGCACCGTGTACGTCCGGCCAGCCTGTTTAAAGACCGATTTTATTTCTGTGGTGTCTACTGTGACCTCTTTACCCGCTTCCACGTACTGAAGCCATTGGCGCATCGCCTGTTCTTTTCGTCCCTTCAGGAAGGCCTGAAATTCTGCATTGGTACCTAGCTCCGTTTCCGACCCGGCTTCCATTGCAAAGAGCTTCTCTGCTATCAACGAGTTAAGGACAATCTTCTTGTGGATGTAATTGTCCCGCATACAATACTCAGGCCGCATGGTGTATTCCGCCCGCCGAATAAATTCATTGGCGGAGATTGTCTTCTCACCGATACGGGCGAGGATGGTTTCCTCAGGTTCACTCTGCTGATGTGAAACGGAATCACTGCATCCGGCAAGGATTAATAAAAACATCCCTAATATTACAACGAATCTAAAGCGCATATTTATGGCTGGACTTCCTTTTATCTGGTTTTATTGAGACACAAAAACGACGCCATAAAGAATAAGTTCGGAACGCCGCTTCCTCATTGCCATTGATTTTCACTCAGTTCTGGCCGTGTTAAAAAACAACTCCCAGAGTGAAGCTCTGTGGTGCGCTAAATAAATCCATTGATTTATAGGCATAATCGATTTTTAGTCCCACATTGCCCATAAAACTCAAATGCATTCCCGCACCAAAGGTCATCCCATAATTCGAATCTACCATATACAGTGACTTATATCCGCCACGGAGATAAAATTTGCCTGCGGTTGGCACGGTTAATTCGTACTGGCCTCCGATATTGATTGATTCTGAATTGTTATTTGGGTGGAGGGCATCGACTGCCAGACTTATCCGGTTATGGGACGTTTTGATAAGATCATACGAGGTTCCCAGCCGGAAAATGAGCGGCAGTTCCCAGCCCTGGAGCCGATACTGCCCCGGTACATCGCTGTAATTTCCGTTTTCATCCGGCAGAATATCGATGGGAGTGATCAGATCGATCCCGTCAAACCGCATCCGTGTTCCGTAGTTGGCGATACTCATCCCGATGCGTAAACCGCTGCCTCGCTCTCCTGTGGGAGAGAGGAAATGGGTATTCACAATCACACCCAGGTCCATTGCGACGGCGCTTGCATTCATGTGCCAGATCTGGGATGAGATAAATTTCCCCGTTGCGCCAAACGCGAACCAGTCGGCCAGTTTGCGCGAATACGCCAGACTCACATTAAAATCCGTGGCAGTAAACACTTCCCCCGTGCCGTCCTGATATTCGAGTGTGGTGACATCCATTTCACCGTAATTCATGTAAAAAACGGATGCCGCTATCGTGCCGATCCGGGGAACAACAACCGCCGCTCCGGCAAACTGCGTGCTGATATCCACCAGCCAGGGCTGATACATGAACTGGGCTTCGTTCTGCTCCAGAAACGCTAATCCGGCCGGATTCCAGTAAATCGAAGCGAGATCGTTCGTCATACTGACATAAGCCTCGCCCATTGCATTCCCCGCCGATCCGACGCCTATCTCCAGGAAGTTCGCCGTCGTCGTTCCCACCCGATACGGCTCTTGTGCGTGTATGGATTCCGCGAACATCAGACAGGCGGCAATGACCACGAGTAAGAGTTTTGAATAATTAAATATCGTCATAACAAGCCCTTTACGCGTCACATCATCTTTATCTGCAGTCATTATTATCCTCCCTACTTAATGACTGCAAATTTGCCGGTTTTTTCTTCACCGGTTGCAGTTGATTTTATGTGATAAATGTACATACCTGCCGCTATTTCCAGTCCCTCCTTGGTTTGCATATCCCAGTGAGCCGTGCCGTTATCTGCTGAATTATTCACGTGCATTTCGTCCACGAGCACGCCGCTGACCGTGAATATTTTAATATCGCATTGCGCCGGAATATGGGTAAACAGGAGCCTGCGCCGCTGGTTTAGCGCAGAGTTGGCAACCGCCGGTTCCATGGCATTCGTCGCCACATACGGATTCGGCACGACCTTGATCTTCTCCATAGTCCGCTCCAAACCGGTTTCATCGAGGGAATCATGAGTCACCACATTAAACATGATCGAATCGGTCTCGATAAAAGGGCGCTCGAAGGTTGCAAAGTAGGTATCGCCCGGTTCCGGAGGACCCGTTAAGGTCGTGTTTGAAAAATCCAGTTCTAAAATTGTCCCGCCCCACCGGCCGTTGGAAGTCGCAGACCCGACCAAGATCAAATCCGTGTCGAATTCAAACGTTCCGTTTACGTTTTGGTCATACACCATTAAATCCATAAGCGGATGATTACCGGCAGAATCCACGAATGAGGTATTGAGCACCCGAAAGCTGAAATTTTCTCCGGGCAGTAACTGGCCCCGTGAGATTCGGTCACCCTGGGCATCCCGAATACCGGACAGATTGGTGGTTTGTCCGGTATAAAATGCCGTGTCAGAGGAAAATTCAATAATATAATCCCAGGGATAATACCGGGATTCTTCAATGGATGGAGTTACTCTTATGGCCTTCTCTCCGGTTATCCAGCCCGATTCCTGGAAATTGTACTCCGCCTTTTCCACCGGGATATTGATCTTTAGGCGCAGACCGTCAAATACATCGGTGTAAATAGGAGTGCCTTCGCGGATATGCCAAGTGTCGGAAGTATCGTTGTAGACAATATTTCGAAAGGCAAAATTGTCCGGATTTTCCTGGTAGATTAACTGGTCACCGGCCGTTACATCGTATATACGGAATCCTGTGTTTGTGTACTCTAAGCCATGGGCTTCTTCATTCAATACGAGCAACGTATCAATGTCAAATTTGACCTTATACACACGGTTTTGCTTCAGGCTGCCTTCTGCCAGGATTTCTGCAGAGACTGTTCCGGTACCCACTACCTCCTCCGTATCGGAGGTTTCAACTTCGTCCGAAACGTATCCTGCCGCCTTCTGATGCGGAGTAACAATCTGAACATTCGGACCAACGGCGATGACTTCCTCCGATTCATTCAGATCGATGATAATCCGGTTTTCCGACGGGGAAATTCCCGGCCCGATACTCGCCGCGCCGGAATCGTAGGCGACTATTGCATAATAGTATGTACGTCCATTCTGCACCGTGTTGTCAACGAAGTAGTGTGTCAGTCCATTATCTGAGCCGAGATAATACCCCACGCCGTTGATCATCCCGTAGTCTGCAAAGCCTGTCAGCCCATCGATGATGTCACACTGGAAGATCGGTTTTTTCAGGGTTGGCGTGCCGTAGCCGTCCGTAATAACCTCCGGATCGGACATCTTTTTATCAGTCGCCCGGTAAAGTTTATATCCCTGGAAATCATTGACATTCCCCATAAACGGATCACGCGTGGTCTGATCGGAAAAATTATCCCACGTAAGGATCACCTTGCCGTCTCCTGGAGTCGCGGTGAGCGTGGGCATTGCCGGAGGTTGGGCAAACCGATAATCCCGTTCGTAAATCACCTGAACGATGCGTTTCTGCTGAAACAGCGCCGGTGCATTGTGTTCGTCGGATTGCAGCCCGGCCAGGCGATCGTACGCGTGAAGCTCAGACATGGAGATCCGTTCCGTCAGCCCTTCATACAGCGGGAAAGGGCCGGACGCGAATACTTCCACGAGATTGGCAATACTCCCGCTGAATTCAATGAGTGAATCCTGGTCGACCAGCTCCCACATCGATTTATCCCCCCGAAACCACCAATGGTCAGACGCATGACTCTGAATCGGGAAGAGACGAAACGATGTGAGCCCCACCATATCTGATTCGCTGACGTCAGTAAAATTATAATTCGGCTCACACCCGACCCCCTCGACAAAATCAGGTTTGTGATTTCCTTCACCCTGATCCGGACCTTCGTAATTCCGCTCGCCCGGCCCAATGCCGTCGAGGCCTACATCGTCGCCGGGAAATTCGGTAATCTGATACACGCCGTCACCGTTGAGGTCGCGACCATCCTGCCAGTCGCCGTCTTCGTCAGCATCCCAGTGAGGCAGTAAATCTTCTTCTTCCAGATTGTAGAATTCCAGAAAATTCTGTAAACCGCCAAGATAGAAAAACGGATTGTTCAGCGGATCATCTATAAATACTACCGGTTCATTATCGCGCTTTTCATCCAATAGTCCGTCTTGATCGTTATCAATATTATCGAATGCCATACCGGGACTTTCCAGGTATGCAAATCCCATGATACCAGGTGTCAGTCCGGCATTCCCCAGCGCATTGTTATCCCAGGAATACGACATATCCAGCTGGTTGTCAAAATACCCCCACTCATCGTCAGCGGCGTCACCGCCAATGCCATTATCCACCCAGTAGCCGAAGGCCACTTCCGGCAGATCATAGTCGGAGATATTTGCAATCGTGTACTCCCAGAAGATGGCATCACGCGCCTGGGGATTATTCCACTGGAAGCCCCGGACTTCGACTCGAATGCCCAGTCCGCCCCACGGATCACCCCTCTGGATGGTAACATTGGAATGTTTATCCCCGATTTTGACGCCTGGCCGAGGATAATATTTTACCCGATCTTCCGGGCCCAGGTATTCCTGATCCTGGGCGTCATTGGCAACGAAGTAGGTCTCAAGATCTGCATATTTGACCCCTCGTCCAAAACGGCCATTCCATTCGCCCGGCCATTTCGGTCCATTGGGGGAAGGCCATCCGATTGTCGGCCAAGAGCTCTCCTTATTGCTCATGGCAGGATAATCACTCAACTCATTGAAATAGCCAAACACAGGATACAAGCCCCACTCCACACTTCCTGTCGGATTCGTATCCATCTCCTCGCGGTAACTGGTTTGGAGGTAATACAGCGTATCCATCGGAGCGCTTCCGGCGTAATTCTCCGGATCCTCCACAGGGATTGTATCATTGACGATGTAGACCCGGGCTCCGACGAGCAGAGCCAATCCATCCAACATACGAGTGCCTTGATAATTATTCGGCCAGCGTGACCACTGGGACGAATTTGCCGTGGAAGACGACCAAAACGCCAGTTCGGTAGTATTCTGAAAGTAGAGTAAAATCCGGTTCCCGTTCATATATCCTTCGCGTTCAGCGGCGATGTCACCAGCCGGATCATCCGGACCTTCATAAGGCCGGCTCTGGCCAAAAAGTGCAGGTGCGGTCAGGAGGCATATTGCTGTTACACTTAGTATCAAAAATTTCGTGATAAACTTCATATTACATAGTCCTTGCGGCATCTGGTTGGTCCTGTTATTCACCATTTCTTCCTTCACCCCTTAAAACCTGGCTGTCAATCCGATCTTCACCAACCTTGGAGCGGCATACATCGAGGGGTTTTGGACGGTATCTTCGTATTCGTTGAAATCGCTCCGATGGCTTCCGCGCTCACTTTCGCTGATGATGGCTGTATAGGGCCGTCCGGTCTCTCCGTTAACGGCAACCGGGTTCATAGTGTCAAGCAGGTTGTAGATAGAGTAAGAAAGTCGCAAATCCATCATTCCGATTTTCAACAACGAAAAATATCCCGTTAAGTCCACACTGTATCTGGCTGGCTGGTAATCGTTATTCGGATACAGATTTATGCGTGATAACCGGCTTTCGCCAATGGGCGAGAATGTATAAGCTGTGCCGGAGTTATAATACATGGTCAGTGTTGATCCGAATTTTTCCGTGTTATACGAGGTCGTAATGTTAAATGTATGGCGCTGATCCCAGCCCATGGGGATCAGGCGATTAATCGGGTCCATGCTGCTGCCGGCCCGGTTAAAGGTCTGCGTCGGATTATCCGCGTTGGCCCGCGTGTACTGCAATGTGTAATTGATATAAGTTGAAAAACGGTTCCGGGTGAAATCGTACTTGAACTCCATTCCCCTGACATTGCCGTAATCCTTGTTCGTATAGAGTCCGTATTTAATCTGATTATATGTCGTGACCACTTTGGTACTCAACAGGTCATAGATATCCCGGTAAAACAGCGCCACTTCGAATCCCATACCGGGCATAATTTCCTGCCAGAGTCCAATTTCATACATCACGGTTTTTTGCGCATGGAGCTGCGCATTTCCCATGGTCGTTTGAAAGCTCGTTGGAGCCACAATGAACGAATTGTTCTGGTAGAGGGAATACATCGGCGGCATCTGGAAAAAGTGGCCGTAGCTGAACCGGAGGATGGCGGATTCTGCCAGCTGATATGCTAAGCCGAATCGGGGACTAATCTGGGTTTTCGGTTCAGCCGATGGATACGTGGACATCAAACTATCCGGCAGGTCCAATTGGTTGGCCGGATTCCGCCTGTCCGAAGGGTACACTGTATTTGGATCAAAATAGTCGTATCGGACTCCGAGATTAATAACCATCTCATCGAACTCCATTTTGTCCTGCAAATAGGCTGAGAACTCGATGGGTTCGACCTTGTAGATATCAGAATAAATTGAAGAGTCTGGCATGGTTACCGGTTCATAGAGCTGGTCCTCGTACTCGGTGCCATACCACTTATTCCTGATGTTGAGAAAGGCCTCATCAATAGAATGCTGTGTATGCAGAATTCCCGTTTTGATGTTATGATTCATACTGATCTGCCAGTTCAGATCAAACTTGATATTGTAGTCAATCAATGTTCGTTCTTCGTGAAATTTCTCCTGTCCACCCGTGTAAAAACCGGGACCGCTATTGTTGTAAAACCGATCATGCACATAGTTAGTATCCATGGGATTCTCATAGACATATCGTCCATAATAATCTTTGAGATAAGAAATTTTCAGGTCATAGAACAATGCGTTGGTAAGCATGTGGTTGGCCTGGATTGCGTGCATTTCCGAGGTGCTGTACGAGGTCGCCATTCCATCCGGATTGTATTTGAATTGGTGATTATACCCCTGCCAGGCGTCATCGTTAAAAATACTGAGATAGGAGAGACGAAAATTTTGGAATAAATTGAGCGCGAGTTTCCCGGTAACCGATTTGTTCCGGCTCCAGTTCATTGGCACATAGGCGCTGTCGCCAGTATGCTCTGAAATCCATTCAGTGGAATCGCCCAGAAAACTGCTGTAGTCATCCACCTGAAAGCGGCGGATACCGTTCAAATGGTTCTCGTTATCCTGTAACCGGTAATTCACAAAAAAGGTAAATTTATCTTTGATAATCGGACCGCTCAGGTGCGCTTTGTAATCCTGTTTTCTCCTGATTTCAGAGTTTTTGAGACCGATAAACACGTCTTCGTGGGAAGTAAAGTAGTTTCCGAAGGCGCCAGACATGGAGCCATGAAACTCATTTCCCCCGCTTTTTGTCACCTGGTTTACGACTCCGCTCATGGCGCGGCCGTATTCGGCATTAAACGTCCCGGTGATCACCTCTAAATCTTCCACGGATTCCGTTTCAATATTCACCGTGCTAACAGTTCCTCCAAACGCATCATCCACCTGAATGCCGTCGATGAGGTAAGTCACCTCTGTATCACGCCCCCCTCGGAAGTGCCCCTCCACCACGCCCGCTTGCATTTCAATCACCGATTCCACATTCTCGACGGGCAGTGCATCTATTTGCTCTGAGGAGACGTTGCGGACACTACTGGTCTGGCTTTTCTTTTTTGCGCTGAGTTCCGCTTCAATGACGACTTCTTCCCCGGCAATCGCCGTTTGTTTCATGGAAATGGGAATATTCGACGTCAGGTTCACCGATACCCGAACATCCGTGATGCGTACAATTTCGTATCCAATCATCTGTGCCCGCAATGTATAGGTACCCGGCGGAACATTTATAATATAATATTTGCCGTTCTCATCTGAGGCGGCTCCCATCGACGTGCCCTCCAGAATGATGTTGACACCGGGAAGCGGCTCACCGGATTCCTGGTCAGTCACGGTCCCGGCGATCTTCCCGGTCGTTTGGGCCCGGAGTCCGGTATAACCGCCTATGAGCAGAACAAATACAAATACAAACCATCGTCTCTTCATTATTCAAATTCCTTGTTACAGTTTACTGCGATGCAGGTCTTTTTGTACCTCAGGCTGTAAAATATTTCTTGCCAATCCATGGGATAATTCATTCTGATTTCAGTGCGTGAATGCTGGCGTATCGGGATAATTATTATTCGAATTTCGTAAACTGTCTTCGCATCAATTCGCTTTGTTAATTCCGGCAGATAAAAAGAAGGGGCAATCGGCGAGATCGCCCCTTCCAATTATACACCAGATTACTTCATGAGAACCATCTTCTTGGTCTGGTGGAAACCGGCGGCTTCGATCGTGTAGAAATAGACACCAGAGGAGAATCCTGTGGCATTCCATTCGACCTGATATTCGCCGGCCCGTTTATGTTCGTTCAGCAGCGTAGCGACCTTTTCACCAAGCACGTTATAGACAGATAGGGTCACTTTCCCGTCGGTCGGTAGTGCATAGGCGATAGTCGTGTTCGGATTAAACGGATTCGGATAGTTTTGGGAGAGTTTGAAGGAATGAATCACATTATGCCCATCCTCAACACTCACGTTTTCCGGTTCGCCTAACCACGTGTATGTCCATTCGCGCGGATTCTGCCATCCGGTATCTTCGTTATGGGGCGAAAACGCAACATTGCCTTCCGCCGTCCCGTCGTCATTATCATGGATGTACAGATCCATCGGAATCCTCATACCTTCTTCGGGCGTCAATGCTTCATCGCCCTCAAGCAGGAGTGAATCGATGGCAATCCGCGTTTCAATAAAGTAATCCATCGTGCCGCCGCTCTCCCAATAGAAGTCCTCTTCAAGAGATATGATGGCTTGGCCTTTGTTTTGATGGTGGAGCCCATCCGGACGAATCGACAGATTGAAATCCGGTTCGGCACCGCGCTGGTAGCTAGAGTGCTTGGCGCCCCACTTGTAGTCGTAGAGGCCCAGAAACATTTCTATAGCATCCTGATTCCACCAATCCCCATCACCGTGATGGTAAGAGTCATCGATAATATCAGCAGCAATGTAGAGGTATTCGGCATCAAGCGCCAACCAGATGGTGGCAGTCAGATCGTTGTCATCATCGAAGCTGCCAACAGCAACGTTGTTGACAGACGGCTTAATTTCAAATGGAACGATGTTATTCCACTCGGTGAAATCGCCGTCGGCGGCAAAATCGGTCGGGACATCCAGGGATATGGTAGCGATCCCACGGGCTGTGCCGGTAATGGCACCGCTCACTCCGGCTGGACCGGTATTCCCTGCCTGATCTATACACTCGACCGCGTAATAGTAATCCCGCTGGGTGTCATCAAACGGATTGTAGATATAATGGGGGACGCTGCTGATATCCTCGCCAATTCCTTCAGCAATGAGGTCAACCCACGGATCGGTGACATCGTCAATCGGGAAGGTACTGGCATACACATTATAGCTCTCGTAAGACTCATCCGGGACATCCTGCCAGGTAACTAAATTATAGTACGCCCCTGTATTGGGAGTGGCACTGACGTTCTGCACTTCCGCCGGATCCGTGTTGTCAATTGGTGGATTCCCGGTCCAGATGTTATCCAAACGAATCGTCTGGTCTGAGGCGTCGCCACCGCTGTTCACAATCCGGAATGCGCTGGTTTGCGTTGAGTCAAAGTTGCCGGAATGAAAGTTTCCATCCGCGTCATAATACCCGACAGTGCGATCAAATTCCCGCAATGGAATCGCTACCTCTTTCCAGGTACCGTCATACCCGACATCGCTTTCTTCGAGTAAATAGTGGGCTTCAAACGGGTAATCATCTGTGCCGTCGCCATCGAGGTCCGTATCGATAAAATCCAATCGCAACTGGCCCACACCAGCGTCAGCCTTAATGTTTAATTTTACTGTATCCAGACTCCATCGGTACAAGAGGTTTTTCGATTGTGCCAACGTAAAATTCGGACCGCTCCACTGGGCTCCAACATCCCAGCGTATGGTGTTCGTAGGATCTCCCTCCGCGTTTGGAATTCCCGTACCTTCTTCCGGGCCGACAGTTCCACTCCAGGAAGAGAGAGTCACATTACCGGGTATTGTCCTTCCGTTGAAGAAGACCAGAGGCATTTCCGCGACGCCCTCAAGAATAAAATTATCGAGGATAATCACCCCTTCGGAAAAACCCGGATCGGGTTGACTGGATGCGATGGATAATTCAATGGCAATCGCCTTGATTTTATCCAGATCCAGCGTTTCATTCCCGCTGATACCGGTCCAGTTAGTCATCTGGAATAATTCCGAATTGGCCTGGTCCGCTCCAAGCACCCCTTCGAGGGAGATGGTTTGAGTATTCCAACCGGGTTCTGAATCCAGTACCTGATGGAAGGAATACCAATACTCGGCGTTATCCACTACATAAGTACTATCACCATTCGGGGAATCACTCACATCCCAGAGGCAGACCCGCAGCTGGGTTGAACCTTCGATTGATTGGGGTGCAGACACATAATAGCTAAAGGATAAATCGGTAAATGCCGAGAAATCAAATGTTCCGCCTGTGTCCGGATAGAAATGCTCCAGTTTGGCAAATCCACCCCATGACTCGCTGTCTTCAATGCGATAATCCAGTTCCATCGCACGGGCGCCTTCGTATACCTCGTCAGTGATATACGAAATATCGATCGTGTCCGTATCCGTAGTTGGAGCCTGGCTGTAGGTCCAGAATGTCGTATCGTTGGCAGTTGGCTCAGTGTTGAAATCCATTAGGGGCCACTGGCCAAACAGCTGTGATGCGACGAAAGTCAGGACCGTGATGAGTAACAACTTTCTCATCGTTCTCTCCTTTTGTTAGTAGTTACATGGTTTTGGGCCGGTAATCTACCGCCGGTCCTATTATTTCTGAGGATAATGCGCGTTGGAAATCTGAGACTACCCGAAAAATCGATTGTCCTCATTGTATCTCCTGCAAATTTCATGTCAATTGCAATAAATCCATTGAAATGCTCTAGTTAATCGATGGTCACATTCCGGTTAAAGAACAGAAAAATTCCGCCAACGATCAGCATCAGTCCGCCCCACCAAAGGTTAGGATGCACTTCCTGCAACACGGTGGAACTATGCGATGGAATAAACAGATAGTAAATCCCTGCTACAAAAATTAACCCGCCTATGATTAACAGCACCAATCCAATGAAAAACCAGATGGGGCGCATTCCCTTTCCCTCGTCTACCATTGACTCTACTCCTCTCTTACCAGAAATAAATATTCAGTATAATTAAAACGATAACGGAAATGATGGCGTAAAATTCCGGCTTCTGATAGTATTTTACATCCTTGGTCTCCGCTTCTTCGGTCAGGCCCTTTACCAGCCCCACCAATTCGCTGTCCGGTTTTTTCTTCGTGAAGGCGCTAATAATAATAGTCACGCCAAAACAGATCACCCAGGCCCACCAGGCCCGCCAGAAGTTCGCTGCCATATCGCTGGCCACATCGGACATCGTAATAAAACTCTCCGCAATCCAGCCGAACCGAACGCCCAACCACATGGTAAACGAGGAGACCATTCCAACCAACAGCCCCCAAAATGCGCCATTCGGCGTAATCCATTTCACGAACATCCCCAGAAGCATTGTGGCAAACAACGGGGCATTCACCCAAGAAAAGATCGCCTGCATATAGTCCATGATCGTGGGCATACTCTTGGCCCAGTATGCCGTGAAAACACTCAATATAATTCCAACGATTGTGGCTACACGCCCCATCCAAAGGAGGTGATCACTTGTTGCGTTCTTATTGAGTACCGATTTATAGATATCGTAAGTCCACACGGTATTAAAGGCACTGATGTTGCCTGCCTGCCCGGCCATAAACCCGGCAAGTAATGCCGTAATCCCCAAGCCGATCAGCCCGTTGGGATAGTACCGGGCGATAAGCATGGGCAGTGCGGAATCGTAGTTCACACTACCGCCATCTTGCAGTAGTTGGAAACCGCTGCCTGCATCTTTGGAAAGCACGAGAGCGATCAGCCCGCCGAGCACCACAATAAAGGGAAGCGCCATCTTGAAAAAGGATGCGATGATCGGCGTCATCCTCGCCGACCGCAAATCTTTGGCGGAGAAAGCCCGTTGCACCACCAGGAAATCGGTCGTCCAATATCCAAAGGATAATACGAACCCCAATCCCAGTACGATCCCGCCCCAGGTAACCATCATCCCGTTTTGCGTAGGATCGGCTGATGTCGACCAGAGCGTATTAAAAGAGTCGGGTACCCGGGCGAAAATTTCCTGGATGCTGCCAATTTCCACGATGCCCAGGATGACGACTAAAAAGAGTCCAAACCAAATCAGAAAGAACTGGACAATCTCCGTAAAAATCGCAGACATCAGCCCGCTGAGTGTAACATAGGCTGCCACCGTGGCGGCTGACGCCCACATACTCACATCCCAGTTCCATCCGAGGAAGGTGTGGAGCACCAGGGCCATGGCATACAGATTGATCCCGGAGACCAGCAGCGTCATAAACGCAAAGGAAAAGGCGTTCAACACACGAGTCTTTTCGTCAAACCGGAGTTTTAGATAGCCTGGAATCGATTTAATGCGGCTGCTATAATAGAAGGGCATCATGTAAATAGCGAGGAACAACATCGCCGGGATGGCGCCAATCCAGTAGAAATGCGCAACATACATCCCGTATTTAAAGGTGTTCCCCGTCATGCCTAGTAACTCGAGTGCTCCCATATTTGCAGATAAAAAGGCTAAGCCGGCCACCCAGGAACTGTTCTTTCGCCCGGCGAGGAAAAAATCCTCATCGCTTTTGGTGAACCGTTTGAGGTAATAGCCGATGCTCAGTACAAAGACGAAATACACTGCGATAACCACCCAGTCTACAAAAACTAATCTAATTGTCTCCACCTACTGTTCTCCTCTGTCCAATTCGCCGGATTTAAATTGATATCTTTTTCGAATGTTTTGGTAATAGCAGAAAATATGTTGTTTAGATATACCTGTTCAAAAAGTACGCCAATATGGATCTGATGAGTTGAAACCAGTGTAATTATCCATTCTTCGGGATGCTATGGCTGCTCGACTATGGAGAGTACTTTTTTGGAGTTACTCTGTCCTAAATTAAGCGATTTTGTGCGGCGATCTGCACCAATCTGTTGAGCGCGAAGGCTCCGTGAAATCCTCGACAGACCCTCCGGGTATGCCTTCGGTTTCCCAAAACCCTTTTCATCTCAACATCTT
>JAANXI010000139.1 GCA_018263365.1 Fidelibacterota bacterium
CAAACCAGGGAGTATATCCGCACCGTCATCGATCGGATTCACGGCGTGTATTCGGAAACTCCGCCGTTGTTAGGTTATCTGGTGGGAAATGAACTCTCCGAATCGAGCATTCGCAATACAGATCAAGTGCATCCTGATATGACTCAATATAGAGGCTCTTACATCCAAACGGATTCAAGCAGGTCTGCCACAGAAAGTTTTATCGCGGAGATGGCCGATTATGTGATAGAGTATTCTATAGTTGCATACAATTATCGTCCGCTCGTTTCGTATACCAATGATATCCGCACCTTTGATGACCTTAGAACTCCCTTCTTGGATTTTCAAAGCCAAAACGCCTATTCCTACGCGGTTCCGTACTATCGTCCCGGACAAACTCCCGGGAGTAAAACCGGCACGCTGTTTCAGGGATGGGTTGAAACGCTCAAGGCAGCCTTCCCGGAACAACCTCTGGTAATTACAGAGACCGGATTGAGTGTCTCACCGGAAGCACCTCACATAGGGCCGCCCAATTACGGTTACGGCGGGAATACAGAGCAGGAGCAATCGAACGGAATTCTGCAAAATCTGAACGATATTGAGACAGCACAGCAACCGGTAGCAGGGGCTATAATCCACGAGTATCTGGATGCCTGGTGGAAGTCCGGTCTGGAGGACTCGTATGTCCACGAACCGGAAGATATCGAGGAGTGGTTTGGTCTGGTGGCCCTTGAACCAAGCAGCGACTGGTACGTAACTATTCCACGACAGGCGTATTATGCTGTACAATCCAAATGGACAGGAAATTGACTATGAAATTCGCTTATCACGTAAGTCTGATTCTAATACTGTTTTGCTCCTGGAATATCAGTTGTTCGGAGAATTCCGCTCAACCTCAGGTTACGAACAATGAACCAATTGTTTGGCCGAATGCGTTCGAAATGAATGACCGAATCGGCCGTGCTATAAACCTTGGGAATGCACTGGATGCGCCGATAGAAGGAGAATGGGGTGTGACCCTGGAGGAATCCTTTTTTAGTCTAATTGACAGCGTGGGATTTGATGCGGTTCGGATTCCGATACGATGGCCTGCACACGCCGCACTTGACTCACCCTACACCATCGATCCCCGGTTTCTTCAGCGGGTAGATTGGGCTGTCGAAAGTGCACTGGAGCGTGGTTTGGTTGCTATCATTAATATCCACCACTATGAAGAGATTATGCAGCATCCCGAAGAACATAAATCAAGGTTCCTTGGCCTGTGGAGACAGCTGGCTGCGCATTATCAGGATGACAGCCCGAACCTTATTTTTGAAGTATTAAACGAACCGAACGCGGAGTTAACACCGACGCTCTGGAATGAATACCTGACAGAAGCGCTGAGTATAATCAGGGAGACAAATCCCAGGCGGGCGGTGATTGTTGGCACCGCAAACTGGGGAGGAATCAGTTCCCTGAGTAACTTGGTAATCCCGGAAGCCGATAGCATGATTATCGTGACATATCATTATTACAATCCATTCCAGTTTACGCACCAGGGGGCAGGTTGGGTTGACGGCAGCAATGCCTGGCTTGGCACGACCTGGTCGGAAACGGAGGCGGAAAAGCAGGCAGTGCGCAATGATTTTGATCTTGCAGAAAATTGGGCTAAACAACATAATCGCCCCATTTTTATGGGCGAATTCGGCGCCTACAGTGCCGCCGGATTAGTTTCCCGAGTCCGATGGACGAATTTTGTCGCCAGAGAAGCGGAACGCCGGGGATTCAGCTGGGCCTACTGGGAATTCTGTTCCGGCTTTGGCATTTACGATGCGGATGCCGGGGACTGGAATGGCTATCTGCTTCAGGCGCTGATACCAGATTGATTGCACTGGCACAAAACGGGAAAATAACAAACTGCAAACATTGGGAAATAACATGAAGAATCTTCCGCGGATGATATCGGTTTTAACAGTATTCACGCTAATCACCTTACCGGTTTATGGATACCTGCATACGGAGGGAACAAAAATCATAGACTCTGATGGTGAAGAGGTATTATTGCGGGGATTTGGACTGGGAGGATGGCTCGTTCCGGAGGGTTATATGCTCAAAATTCCCGGATATGGGTCCCCGACCACAATTCGTAATCGCATCGTCGACTTGATTGGTAAACAGGGTGCTGAGGAGTTCTATGCCATTTACAGGGAGAACTACGTCACGAAGCAAGATATCGATACCATCGCATCGTGGGGTGTCAACTCAATTCGGCTGCCGATGCACTATCGGTTGCTTTCACCGGAAATCGGTGTGTACGAAGATGAGGGCTTTGCATTTATTGACAGCCTGTTGGCGTGGTGTAAATCCAATGAACTGTATCTCATCCTGGATATGCATTGTGCGCCGGGCGGACAGAATTCGGATAATATCAGTGATTCGCCGGAAAATGGGGGAGCGGAACTTTGGACTCAGCCTGAGAATCAGGAACATCTTGTAACCCTCTGGAGGGAAATTGCCCTGCGCTATAAAAGCGAAGATTGGATCGGCGGTTACGATTTCATCAATGAGCCGGTAATGCCGGACGGGTACGATAATTTCGATCTGCGGGCGCTGTATGTCCGAATCAAAAATGCAGTCAGAGAAGTCGATACCAATCACATGCTCTTCATCGAGGGAAATTGGTACGCTACGGATTTTAATGAACTGCCGCCACCGTTTGATGGGAATATGGTGTACGCGTTTCACAAGTACTGGAATGAGCCGAATGTGAGTTCCATCAACCAGTACCTGCAGATTCGGAATCAGTGGGGCGTGCCGCTCTGGCTGGGGGAATCCGGGGAGAACTCCAATCCCTGGTTTTACCAGACTATCGCACTAATGGAGGACAATAATATCGGCTGGAACTGGTGGACCCATAAAAAGGTGGATACGCACACGTCACCCTATTCTGTGCCCGGAACGGAAAAATATAACCAAATCCTGGAGTATTGGCGCGGAAACGCAGAACGTCCTGATCCTGAGTTTGCCAAAGATGCTTTACTGGAATTCGCCAGCAAATTCGCGCTGGACAGTTGTTGGTATCGACCGGATGTGTTAGCTGCAATCGTCGATCGCGAATCTGCATCGCAGCCCAAACCGTATACCGAACTCACCGTTCCGGGAACAATTCTGGGCGCTGATTACGATATCGGTATGCAAGGTATGGCGTATAGTGATGCGGAATACATCAAAACCAGATGGGATGTCGACCAGCCGTGGAACAAGGGCTACGAATACCGGAACGACGGCGTGGATATCAACGATGTGACATATAAAAACGAGCCAACGTATGCTATCGGATTTATTGAAGGCGGAGAGTGGACGACATACACGTTGAACATACCGTATGCCGGAACGTATGGAATCTCCTGTGTGATTGGGAGTGAGTCGGAAGGGGGGCAATTTCAGCTATTTCTTGATAACCAACCCCTGACCGGTCCGGTCGATGTGCCAGCCACCGGCGGATGGGAAGCGTGGAAAACCGTACAGGCAGGTGATGTCGACTTGCCAACCGGACGGCACACACTGAAACTAATGTTCCATAAAGGTGGGTTTAACTTTTTGCAATTACAGTTTACTGCGACAGAGGATGAAAACTTCGGCGCAATTGATTCCCATACCTTGCTGGGGAATAATTATCCCAATCCGTTTAATCTGGAAACCAAAATTCCTGTGCTAGTATCGCGCGAATCCGATGCGACGTTAAAAGTGTACGATATTTCCGGTTCACTGGTGAATACTCTGTTTAGCGGACTGCTCCATGAGGGCTACAAAACCATCCCCTGGGATGGACAAAACGCCTGGGGTAATCATGTCTCCTCTGGTGTGTATTTCTATGAAATAGAAGTGAACGGCCGCCGTTCTATCCGCAATATGCTCTTAGTCCGATAAGTAATTTTACGCACAAAATTTCCTGCACAATTCAAAATGTAACCGCCCCTTCCGATATGACGGAAGGAGCGGTTGTGGGGAGGGTGAACACGGATCGGTTGATCCGTGTATTCTGCTCTCCGGAGGGGAGTGGAGAGGAGAATTGTGCATCACTGCAGGGAGAACGTATCCTTCGCCAGCAGCGTAAAATTCTGTGAAAGCGGTCCGACGTGGACGGTAAACTCACCCGGCTCGACAATCCGTACATTATCACGCCCGACAAATGACAGGTCCGTCGCGGTAAGGCGAAACTCCACGTTTGTTGATTGGTTCGGCTCTAACGGCACTTTTGTAACTCCCCGTAATTTGTGCACAGATGGCGTAACCGAAGCAAATTGATCAGTCAGATAGAGCAGGACCGGTTCTTTGCCGGCACGTTGCCCGATATTTTTCACCGTGACCTGTACGAGCAACTCATCATCTTTGCCGATGACTTCTTTATTCAGGGTCAAATTAGTGTATTCGTACTCCGTATAGCTTAAACCATGACCGAACGGAAATAGCGGGTCATAGGCATTGATATCGCTGACTTCACTCAGTTTATAGTCGTATGTCATCAGATCATTGGGATAGCGCGGATAGGTAAACGGCAGTTTGCCGCTGGGATTAAATTCGCCAAAGATAAGATCAGCGACGGCCGGACCGCCCTCCAGCCCCGGGAGACCTGCAAATACAATGGCGGCTGTTTTCTCAGCGATAGATGTGATCAACCGCGGTCGTCCTTCGGCGAGCACCAGGACAATCGGGATATCGACGGCGGAGATGGCCTCAACCAGTTCGAGTTGAGGCTGAGTCATCGTCAAATCGTCTATATTACCGGGAGTTTCACAATAGGCCGGTTCGCCAATAGCCACGATAGCCACGTCCGCCTTTTTGGCTTTCTTGACGGCGTCAGCGATGTCGATTTCTTTTTCGAAATCGACGCCTCGAGAATACAGAATATTCTCTTTCCCCACTTTGTTCTGTACTGCCTCCAGTATTGTCTGTTTCCCGTTTGGGTACAACGACTCCTCGTTGCCCTGCCATGTGGTCGTCCAGCCGCCGTTCAAACTGGAAAGGGAATTCGCCGTGGGCCCGGCGACACAAACAGTTTTGTCGGGACTGAGCGGGAGTATTCCCTCGTTTTTAAGGAGGACCAGTGATTCCCTTGCAGCCTGTTGATTGACCCGCCGGGATTCTTCTGAGGCAAATTGCTTCACCAACTCTTTATTGGGGTATGGATGTTTATCCAGGCCAACCTGGAAGTTGAATTTTAGGATCTTTCGGACGGCGTCATCGATCCGTGACTCGGGAACAGATCCTTCTTTGACCAGCTCCAGGAGATGAGCATAAAAGCTGAAATCCAGCGGCACCATGCTCATATCCACCCCCGCCATCACCGCCATCCGGACGGCTTCCTTTTGGGTTGGGGCGACTTTTTCACGGGTGTGCAGGTTTTTAATGTCGTTCCAGTCCGAGACAATCATGCCCTCGAATCCCATTTCTTCACGCAGAAGTTCCGTCAGGTAATAATCGCTGGAATGGACGGGGATGCCGTTGATTTCTGAGCTGTTGACCATCACGGTTAACGCGCCTGCATCAATGGCTGCCTGAAATGGCGGAACAAACAGTTCACGCAGCATACGGCCCGGGATCCAGGCGGGCGTTCGATCCTTGCCGCTTAACGGAAAACTGTAGCCCAGATAATGTTTTGCACAGGTACCCACTTTATCCGGGGCGCTGGGATCATCGCCCTGCTGGGCGGCGATATAGATTGCTCCCATCTCGGAAGCCAGGTATTCGGACTCACCGTAAGTTTCCCAGAAACGCGGCCAGGCAGGATGTCGACCCAGCCCGAGTACCGGATTAAAATTCCAGGGGATGCCTGATGCGCGCATCTCCAGCGCGGTGATTTCGCCTTCCCGCCGGACAAGCTCCCGGTTCCATGTCGCCGCCATATTGATACTCTGCGGAAAAAGCGTTGCACCGACCGTATAGTTTGCGCCGTGAATCGCATCAATTCCGTAGATGACCGGAATTCCCAGACGGGTCTCATTGACGGCTACATCCTGGATAGCTGTGATGACTTCGTGCCAGTGTTCGATGGTGTGGGCCTTATCCCAGACGTTCAGAATAGAGCCAACATGATACTCCACAATCGCTTTCCGAAGCTTATCCAAATCCAGTTCGTGATCCTGCTCGGTCGTACCCTGAGTTTTGGACACAACCTGGATTGCGACCTGGTTCATCTGGCCGACTTTCTCTTCCAGCGTCATCCGGGACAGCAGAGATTCGACTTTTTCGTCAATGGTTTCAGCCTGCAGGCCCGTTGCAAGTACAATACTTAATATTACCAGCAGTCGGATGACATTTCCCGCGCGGTTCAACATCTCAGTTGGCTCCTTTCGATAACAATCTCTAATTTATTTGAAAATCCACAAAAAAAAGGCGATAACCTACACCGCCCATTTCCCACAGTCTTAATCGGAACAATAACTATGCCATCAATTGATGACCTCTGTTCGAAGCGGAAACAGGAAAATTCAATTTTTTCAAAACTTTCATTGCTTTGCCTGAAGAATATCAATACAATAATCAACGATTATCAAAATGATAATACTTCGGGCGGGTGTCTCCCTTCTGGGTCTTGTCCTACGGTTTGGCACACATCCTGCGAAGTATAAAGTGAGATATCCTTACGGCTGACAGATAAGGATGACAACGAGGGGTAATACTCTATGAATTTATCTCTGCCAGTGAACCGGTACTATCTGGGCGTCGTCGTACTGATGGTCGGGATTGCAGTGTTCCTGATTTTCAATTTTATCCCGTCGCGGTATTTTTCTGACAACCAGCAGGAAGTTACAAAGCTGTACTTCGCCGATAACATTTCTCCGGCACATCAGGAAATCATCAATCGTTTCAACCAGAAATATGCCGGTGAAATTGAAGTGATGCCTATTCACCTCCCGTTCGACCGGTTTACCACCAATGAGCGCAAGGAGCTGCTGGCAAGGTCACTCCGGAGCCAAAATAGTCGCATTGATGTGTTTGCTGTTGATATCATCTGGGTGCCCAGGTTTACCCGCTGGGCCTTACCGCTCAACGAATTCATGGGAAATGGCGAACTGGACAATCTTTTGGATGAGGCGATGTTCACCGCGTATTACGACAGCGTGTTGGTGAGTGTCCCTTTTTACATCGACGTGGGGTTAATGTATTACCGGAAAGATATTGTGCGATCCTGGTCGGATGGCGAAGCAATTGAAAAGCGGATTCGCCAATCCATCGCGTGGAAAGAATTGCGGCAGTTGCGGGATAAATACGCGCCGGGTAAACCGTTTTATGTTTTTCAGGGTGATCAGTACGAAGGGGTGGTCTGCCAGTTTGTGGAATTGGTGGCCGGTTACGGCGAAAGCATCGTGGTGGATGGGCAACTTGATTTAAACGCTCCGGAGGTTGTGAAAAGCCTGGAATTCCTCGTAGACAAGATTTACAAGGAGGGATTGATCCCGGAAGAGGTAACAGCCTTTCGGGAAGGGAATTCCTACAATTATGCCTTGTCCCATGATATCCCGTTTTTCCGCGGATGGCCCGGATTGGATCAGAATGTCGAAAGGTACGGTGCGGATTCGGTGAAGGTGAAGCAGCTGGGAATTGCGCCGTTGCCGCATTTCAAAGGACAGCAACCGGCGGGAACCTTTGGTGGTTGGAACCTGATGATTTCCCGTCATACCTCCAAAAAAGAGGCAGCGCTAAAGTTTATCCAGTTTGCGATTTCCGGAGAGTCACAAGAGCTATTGATTAACAAGGGGCATTACTATCCGGTCAATAGTCAATTTTACACACACGATATGTATCGAGAGCAATACCCGGATTTGGAGTATTACCGCTATTTATTGAGGATGGGCGTACACCGCCCCTGGCTAAAGAATTACACAGAAATCTCTGAGGTGCTCTCATATTATCTGAATATGGCGCTTGAACAAAAAATGCCACCGGAGGCAGCCCTGTCAAAAGCAGAGCAAACCGTCGACTCCAAGCGGGTTTTTATCCGGTAGCAATCGAAAGAAACGGCTATAGTGATGAGCGTATTTCCGAATTTGAAAAAATACCATTTTGAGATCCGGCATCTGCTGGTACTTTTTCTGATTCTCATCCTGTTCCAGGTAGTGCTCTATTACATCCACTCCAGTTCCATCAATAATATGCTCCAGCGGACGATGGAATTGTACCGGATGGATTCCGCTGAACGACTGGCGAATCTGACCACGACCTCCCTGGAATTAGTGCTGGAGATGAGCCTTGCCAAACCGGAAAAAACACCCGAAAATCAGCAACAGGCCATCCAGGCCTTCGATATTATCCTCACCCAGCAAAAGTTGCAGCAAAATGTGGATGACATTTGCCTGCTGTTTCAATCCGGACCGAACACCTATGCCATCGATAACGGGGCTACGCTTTACGACTTTATTTTTCATGGTAAAATACCGGATCAGCAAACGGAAGTGACACACGCCGTTGCCATCGCAAAATACGGAGATTTGAGCCGGCAAATAGCACAAAAGGAGGAGATTCATAGCCTGGTGCAAGACCAGCACACATTTCAGGTATTTGTACCCTTTGTGCCCAACGGCGAGCTGGTGGGCGCGGTGTATATGGAAATCACGCCGGATTTCTCCAAGATTGCCGAGGCGATTACCGTGATGTACGATGAAACCGGTATGGTGTTTTCCATCCTCGTCCTTTTGGGATTGTTGGCCATGTTTTTCATCACCGTGCGGACGGTGCGGGAGCGCGACGAAGCCCAACAGGCCCTGTTTACGCAGCGTGCCGAGCAGCTGAAACGTGAAGTGGAGCACGAGAAGGAGGTGCTTTTCACCAAGCGAATTTATCATGCGCACCATAAAGCCGAAAAAATCATGGGCTTCATCAAAGAAGAAATTCGCGGCATGGAGACCGGGCAGGCAATGGACGAAGCCAAGTACCGCGTGATGAAGTACTCGAATTTCGTCTCCCGCGTGATCTATGATATGAAGACATACGAGCCGCCGATTCATGTGATCCGAAACAGGGCATTTCAGACCGATCTCAATGAGGTGATTCAATTTATTGTGGAGCACATTTTTATCCGGCAGAATCACCCGCGCAACCATTACGAATTTGCCCTGCATCTGGACGAAGATTTTCCGGTGCTGCACATCAACGAGTACGTGATCTGGGAGATCGTAGAGCCGCTGATTCAAAACGCCATCGATCACAATCCTGACCAGGAGATTTGCATTACCATCAGCACCGAATATGATGCAGACTCCGGCAATGGCTCTCTGCGGATTCAGGATAACGGGAAGGGCATTCCGGCATCCATGTTGCACGAGAATGAGCATGGGGTGAAGACACTGTTTCTGGAACATGCCTCTACGAAAGACAAGAAACAGACCAGCGGATATGGCTGCTACATCGCCTATGAAATCAGCCGCCGCCGGTGTGACTGGCAATTAGATGCGGACAATTTGCCTAATGGCGGCGCGCAGTTCACCATTACGATTCCAATAGCAAACCCGGCATAAACGATATGAAGACTGAATCTATTAACATCCTGCTCATCGAGGACGAAGAATACGATATCCGGCGGGTAAAAAACACGCTGCACCCGCACCGGGATGAGTTCACGATCGCGGACATTGTTAAGGACGGCACTTCGGCGGTGGAGCGCGTGCAGGCGCGCCCAGATTTCTATGACATTATTATCATGGATTTCCAGATTGCCGGCGGGCTGCACGGTGAATCACTGATAAAGAAGATCAAAGAGATCAATTCGACTATTCAGATTATTGTCATCACGAAGATGACCATCAACCAGACGGATTTTGACTTTGCCAATAGTCTGATGGAAGCCGGCGCGTTCTGGTACGGCACCAAATATCCCGGCGATATCGAGGAATATATCTACCAGCCCACGGATTTTGTGCTGAGTATTCAGAATGCCTATGAGCGACGGAAACTGGAATTGGAGCGCAACAAGACCCAGTCCAAACTGGACCGGCGCGTGAAGGAAATTTTGGAGGAAAAACGGATTATCGGTGACTCAAAACCAATGACCGAGTTGCTGACGCAGGTGGACAAAGTCGGGCATACCAACGCGAGTGTGCTCATTTATGGCGAGTCCGGCACTGGCAAAGAACTGGTGGCAACGAACCTGCATTATAACAGTCCCCGACGGTACGAAAACTTTGTGACGGTTAACTGCGGCAGCATCCCCGCAGATCTGATTGAAAGTGAACTGTTCGGGTACGAAAAAGGGGCTTTCACCGGCGCCGACCGGGCGAAAGAAGGGCTGTTTGAACATGCTGACGGCGGCACAATTTTCTTGGATGAGATCGCGGAGCTCCCGCTGAAGGCACAGACGAAATTGCTCAGGGTATTGCAGGAAGGGGAGATTGACAAGATCGGTCGAAAGAAAGTACATACCGTGGACGTTCGGGTTATTGCTGCCACGAATCGCAGGCTGGAGGCGTTGATCGAAGACAAGGCTTTCAGGGAAGACCTGTTCTACCGGCTGAACGTGTTGCAGATCGAAGTGCCGGCGCTTCGGGAACTGGGCGCCGATATATGCATTCTGGCGGAATATTTCATGAAAAAGTTTAGCAAAGATATGGGAATGACTCCGATGCAACTGAGCGAGGACGTCAGGAAGGTCCTCTGTGATTATCACTGGCCGGGGAATGTACGGGAACTCCAGAACGTGATTCAGCGCCTGCTGCTGATCTATGATGATGAGATTACAACGGCGGATGTTAGGGCCGTGCTTGGTGTGCACGGAAATGGAGAGAAAGCAGAAAATTTCCGGGCCTTATTCGATCCGGAAGAGATAAAGCCGCTCCGGGATATCGAATCCGAATTTCGGGCGGAATACGTCGGCTTCGTCCGGGAACACGCCGACACCGATGCGGAGGCCGCCCGCAAACTGGGCCTGGCTCCGCCGAACTATCACCGGATGTGTAAAGACCTGGGGAGATC
>JAANXI010000014.1 GCA_018263365.1 Fidelibacterota bacterium
TGTTCACCACATTCGAATAAGAGGTGAAAATTGTTCCCTTCCTCTTGCGAAGAGGAAGGGACAGGGATGGAGTTGAGTTTTTGCCTACAACTATAATTTCATGATCACATGAACCCCCCTCCTTGACATTCAATCACTTCCGCTCTAAGTTCATTTCAAATTCAGACAGGAAGCAGGAGTAGTTTGTATATGGGCATGACAATGACACAGAAGACACTGGCAGATGCCGCCGGCGTCGATGCAGTGGAAGTCGGTGAGGTGATATTTCCGGAGGTGAACGCGGTGTCAACCACCGATATTTCTGTACAACAGATCGATGGAGTACTGAAAGAACTCGGCTCCAAAAAAATCTTCGATCCCGACCGAATCTCAATTTCTGCCGATCATTTTCATCTGAATAATCATCAAAAAGAACTGAGTAGAATCCGGCAAACCCGGAAATTCGCCCAGCGGTTCAAAGTCGAAAATTACACGCCCCCCGGCCGGCGCGGAATTTCGCATATTCACAATTCCGAATCCGGGCATGTCATTCCCGGCGATGTCGTTGTCAGCGGCGATTCCCATGCCAGTGCGTATGGTGCGATTGGCGCAGTTGGACTGGCTGTCGGAGGCACCGATTTGGCGATGGCAATGACGCTGGGAAAACTCTGGCTCCAGGTTCCGGAAAGCATTCGGGTGACGTTTACAGGAGAGCCCGATCAGGTAATCACCGGGAAAGATTTCGCATTACGGATGCAGCGCGAACTCGGCCCCACCGGCGCGCTGGGGAAAGCCATCGAATTCGACGGCAACTCCCTGGAAGCATTTCCCATCGGTGACAGATTTATCATTGCCGACTCGGCGTTCGAATGCGGGGCGTTAACCGGACTTATGATTCCACACGGGAAGGCGCTGGAATATCTCGCCGACCAGACCCAGCGCGAGGCTCAGTATTATCTTCCGGACGATGACGCCGAATTTGCTGATACCATTGAAATCGATGCCGAAAATGTGGAGCCGCTCATTCGGGAAGTTGGTACGAATTCCATTTTTGGTGTATCAGGACTGACGAAAACAGTCCCCATAGATCAGGTGATTATCGGCGGATGCGCTGGCGGACAAATCGAAGATCTGTATCTGGCAGCAAAAGTGCTAAAATATCGGGAAATCCATGAGGATGTCAGATTGATGATTGTCCCGGGTTCAGTGCAAGTTTACCGCCGACTAATTAACGAAGGGCTTGCCAGTATTTTCACTGAGTTAGGCGCATCCATCCATCCGCCGACCTGCGGCCCGTGTCCGGAGAGTACCATCGCATCTCTGGCACCGGGGGAACGCGGTGTCGTCACCAGCAGAGGCCGCTCGTATCAGAACGGTTCCCAGGTGTATTCAGCCAGTGTCGCTGTGGCAGCAGCCACGGCCGTCACCGGAGAGCTGACCGATCCCAGAGAACTCATTGCCGAATCAGAATCTTCAGGAAATGGAGCCCCGCGTGAATATTAGTGAACAGCTAGAACTAACCAGAACGATATTCAATTATCTGTCCGTCCAGGATTTTCTGGACGCCAACCCGGAATATTCGGAGCGAAAGGTCATCGAGTTGAGAGATATCCTGTTGGAAAACCTCCAAAAGCAAACGCGTGATTCTTCCGATGGGGAAGTCCGTTCATTTTCGTTATTTGTGGACGGGGCATCACAGCCGCAAAAGAAGAAAGCGGCCATCGGTGGAGTCATCTACCTGAACGACTCCGAAATCGAGAATTTCAGCGAGAATATCGGCGAGGCTACGAATAACGAGGCCGAATATCAGGCCATGATCCGCGGATTGGAACTTCTGAAGAAATACAAACCGGACAAGGTTTTCGTTTTTGCGGACAGTGAACTGGTGGTGAAACAGTTGAACGGACAATACCGGGTAAAAAATGATCGAATGAAAAAATTGTACGGCAAAGTAATGAACGCACTGCAATCATTTCCTCACTATTCCATTGAACATGTACCCCGGGAAAACAACAAGCGGGCGGATCAGTTATCGAAAAATGGCTTGTTAATCGAAGAGGATACATAGGAATTTATGGAAAAAATTTCCGGAGTAGTTGCGATTGTTGGAGAGAACGTCAGTGCCACGAGTATTCTGTCGCCTGAATACTATGGTGAGTCAGCGGAGGCAATCGACCCTTCGGTGGTTCTTGCAACCGCATCTGAAATCGATTTATCAGAAAATAAAGAGATAATACTCATTGTCGGGCAGAACTTCGGATACGGCTCGGTCAACGAATCCGTGTTGGTGGCGTTGCAAAAAGCAGGGGTGCAGGCCATCATTGGAACGGATATTCCGCATTATGTCTACCGGAATGGACTGAATCTGGGACTGCCGGTATTTGTTTCGGATGCGGCAGCAGATAATTGTTCAGACGGCGAGACTGTTTCCATCGATATGGAGAGCGGAGTCATCACAAACGAATCCACCGGGCGGGAATTTCCATCGGAAGCCCGCCTGGATTTTATAAAACGACTCATGGCAATGGGAGGGGTAACCTCGTTTATCCAAACCCTGCGAGAGCAGGAGACGGAGGGAAATGTATGAACGGTGAAAAAGAAATTGTGATTGTCGATGGACTGCGGACGCCGTACGGTTCCTTCGGCGGATCGCTGAAGGATTTTTCCGCCACGGAACTGGCCATCGAATCGAGCAAAGCGTTGTGTGCTAAAACAGGCGTCGCCCAGGAAAAAGTGGAGCATGTGATCTTCGGTAATGTGGTCCAAACCTCGCCGGATGCGGCTTACTTGGCCCGCCATGTCGGGCTACACTGCGGTATCCCCAAAGATGTCCCGGCGGTCACTATTAACCGGCTGTGTGGATCAGGATTTGAGACCATTATTCAGGCAGCGCGTCACATTCGGCTCGGAGAGGAGGATGTGATTCTTGCAGGCGGGACGGAAAGTATGAGCCAGGCGCCGCACTCTGTATGGGGTGCTCGCTGGGGCGATATGCGTCTCGCCAACGGCAAGATGGTGGACGTCCTCTGGACGGCGCTGACCGACAGTTATGCCGGCTGCAGTATGGCAGAAACCGCAGAAAATCTGGCGGAACAGTATAACATCAGCCGGGAGGCATGTGACGAATACGCCTACCGGAGCCAGATAGCTGCGCACGCGGCGTGGGAGGAAGGACGAATGCAGGAAGAGACCTTCCCCATGCCGCTCAAAGCGAAAAAAGGTGAGCAGAAATTCCAGATGGATGAGCATATCCGTCCGGATACTTCTATGGAAAAATTGGCAAAGCTTTCGCCGTATTTTTCCAAGGATGGCACCGTCACTCCCGGGAACGCCAGCGGCATTTGTGATGGTTCAGCATCGGTTATCGTGACCTCCGCTGAGCGCGCCGAACGGGAAGGCTGGGAACCGATCGGATGTCTGCACGGATGGGGAGTAGCAGGCGTGGAACCTTCGATTATGGGCATCGGTCCAGTGGCGGCAACCCATCGCGTGTTTGAGAATACCGGGTTTACCATGGATGATATGGCGCTGGTGGAAGTCAACGAAGCGTTTGCACCTCAATACCTCGCCGTCGAAAAAGAACTCGGACTGGACAGGGAAATTACGAATGTGAACGGCGGCGCTATCGCGGTCGGGCACCCACTGGCATCATCCGGAACCCGCCTGACTATTACAATCCTGAAGGAACTCAAGCGCCGGAACGAAACGTACGGACTGGCAACGGCATGTATCGGGGGCGGACAGGGTGCTGCAGTGATTGTCGAGGCGCTGTAATCAAGTATTACAGGGAGTCGCTCTCGATAATGTACAAATAACTTGCTCGATCGAGAGCCTCCCCTTTCTACACCACAATTCAATAATTGTTTTTCAACTGAATTCGATATGAAGGAGGCTATTATGACTATCCAAAAAGTCGGAGTCGCCGGATGCGGAATTATGGGATCCGGGATTGCTCAGGTCGCAGCACTTTCAGGGTATGATGTCATCGTCCGGGAAGTGAACAAGACACTACTGGACACCGGATTAGACAAATTAAAAATATCCCTCAGCAAGGCAGTGGATAAGGAAAAGATAGCTCAACAGGACATGGAAGATGCGCTTGGCCGGATTCATGATACCCTCAATCTGGAAGAATTCTCCGATTGTGACCTGGTTATCGAGGCGATAGTGGAAGACCTGGACGCGAAAAAAGAACTGTTCGCATCTCTTGAGGATATCTGTTCAGGGAGTACTATTTTTGCTAGCAACACATCTTCGTTAACTATTTCAAAGATTGCCGAATCATCGGACAAGACCGGTCGATTTGTTGGACTGCATTTTTTTAATCCGGTGATACAGATGCCGCTTGTCGAGGTAGTAAAGTCCTCTGAAACGGATGAAGATGTATTCGACACAGCCTATGAATTCGCCGAAGATCTCGGCAAAAAACCCATCGCCTGCAAAGATGAAACAGGCTTCGTAGTAAACCGGCTGCTCGTGCCGTTTCTCCTGGACGCGATCAGATCGTTGGAGTCCGGAATCGCGAGTATCACGGATATCGACAAAGGAATGCACCTCGGCGCCGGACATCCGATGGGACCGTTTACGCTGCTGGACTATGTCGGACTGGACACGACCCACCATATCGCCAACATCATGTACGAGGAATTCGGCGAAGAACGATTTGCCCCACCGAAATTGTTAACCAAATTAGTGGAAAACGAAATGTACGGGAAAAAGTCCGGCCGCGGATTTTACGAATACACCGGGGAAAAGCCGGTGCCCGTTGAGTTGTAACTACAGTGTTACTGTGTTATTGTGTTGAAGTTGAAAAGCGGAATAAGGCTAGCGTACCCATAACCGGGCACGCTCATTCAATCAAAGACGACTAAAGTCGCCTGTTTTTCGATAATCCGGCGGCAGTCGGACTGTCTTCGAACAAGCCCCGAGGAGACGGGATATGCTACGAGCCGTCTTTAGGAGTTCGTAAAAACCATGATGGAACCTGAGACATATCAGTTATCAGGGAACAAGTGAGAAAGGGGAAAAGGTTCGTTGTTAGTGGTTTGTTGCTTGTTGCTGACGGTTTCTTGTTCACCTGTTCTCGCATGAGCAATTCCTGTTCGTTCTCCCTTGGAAGGGGGACAGGGGGATGACCGTAAAGCCCATTTGTATCACCGAACGTATTCAGGCGCCAGGGAACTACTCAATACGTAATACGCAATAATCAAAATTACCACTTACTCCTCAATAAGAATTTTGTTAAACTTTCCGGGTAAAGCAATCAAAGGACACAATTCATGAAGGCTCTTATTACCAGTGGCGGACGGGGGACCCGGCTCAGACCGATTACCCATACCCAGAACAAGCACCTCATTCCCATCGCGAATAAGCCGATACTGCATTATGCGCTGGAATATGTCAGTGAGGCGGGCATCAAAGAAGTTGGAATCATAACCAACGCTGATACGACGGATGTCCAGGACGCCATCGGTGACGGAAGCAAATGGGGCGTGGATATCACGTATATTCCGCAGAGTGCGCCGCTGGGATTGGGACACGTGATTAAGATTTCCGAAGATTTCATTGGTGATGACGATTTTATCTTTTACCTCGGCGACAACATTGTAGTCGGTGGAATTGAACGATTTATTAATGAGTTTGAGCGCGCGAAGAGCAACTGTCATCTGGTACTGGCCAAAGTAAAAGATCCGGAACGGTTCGGCGTTCCCGAAATTGAGGATAAGCGGATCGTCCGCGTGGAAGAAAAACCGGATAAGCCAAAGAGCAATTACGCTGTTTCTGGTATTTACTTATATGACAAACACATTTTCGAGGCCGTTAACAATATCGAGCCCAGCGACCGGGGCGAGTTGGAGATTTCTGATGCGCATCAATATCTAATTGAAAACGGATACGAGGTCAGTTTTTCGGAGATCACCGGCTGGTGGAAGGATACCGGCAAGCCGCTGGATCTGCTGGAAGCGAACCGGCTGGTGCTGGACAATCTCGAATCAAAATACGTGGATCAGAGCATCGATCAGGATTCCACGGTCCTCGGACGCGCCGAAATCGCCAAAAGCGCCCGTATCATCAACTCGAACATCCGCGGCCCGGCCATCATTGGAAAGGACTGCGTGATTGAAAACTCCTACATCGGCCCGTACACGTCCATCTTTGATAATACGATTATCCTGAACAGCGAGGTGGAGTACAGCATTATTCTGGACAACTGCAAGATCGATGACGTGGATTTTCGGATTGAGAGCAGTCTGCTGGGCAAGGATGTGGAGATCGTGAAGGCGAGTCCGAAGCCGAAGACGCACCGGTTCATCATTGGGAACCAGAGCCGCATCGAAATTATTTAGGGCAAATAGTCAATAAATCTCTACGTGACTTTTCCCGCCAAACCACCTTATATTAACCGATTCGGATTCAGAAGTTATCACAGGAGTGAGGAACATACATGCCGCAAACAAGCGACAGCCTGATACAAGTTGACGGACTGAAAAAATATTTCCCCATCCGGAAGGGGCTATTCTCCCGTATCCAGGGCAATGTCAAAGCCGTGGATGGTGTGTCATTTAGCATCAAAAAGGGGGAAACGCTGGGACTGGTCGGCGAATCCGGCTGCGGCAAAACCACCGCCGGACGTTCGCTGCTGCGATTGATTGAACCCACTGACGGCTCCATCAAGTTTGAAGGCCGGGAACTGATGGACATGGACCGCCAGGAACTCCGGGAGATGCGCAAAGAGATGCAAATTATTTTTCAGGACCCATACGGATCCCTGAATCCCCGGATGACGGTCGGTGGAATGCTCAGCGAGGCGTTGAAATTACACAATATCGTACCCAAAGATAAAATTCAGGATCGCGTCGCCGAATTGCTGGATACGGTCGGCCTGTCTCCGCGCCACGCCCGCCGCTATCCCCACGAATTTTCCGGGGGACAGCGCCAGCGCATCGGCATTGCCCGTGCGCTCTCCGTCGAGCCGAAGTTCATCGTCTGCGACGAACCCGTCTCGGCGCTGGATGTCTCCATCCAGGCGCAGATTATCAATCTGCTGCAGGATTTGCAGAAGGAATTCGGCCTGACCTACCTATTTATCGCCCACGATCTGAGCGTCGTCGAGCATATCTGCGATCGCGTCGCTGTAATGTATCTCGGAAAAATAGTGGAACTGGCGGACGCGGACGATATTTACAACAATCCGCTGCACCCGTACACGAAGGCCCTGCTCAGCGCCATTCCGGTGGCCGATCCCGGTCACAAAAAGGAACGCGTTGTGTTGGAAGGCGACGTGCCGTCACCGGCGAATACGCCCAGCGGATGTTACTTCCATCCGCGCTGTCCTGTTGCCAGAGATGAGTGCAGCGACGTGGACCAATTTCTGGAAGAGTTGAAGCCCGAACACTGGGCGGCCTGCATGTATGCCCGCCAGGACGAAAACGTGGGAGAAGCCGCCTGATGCCGAAGATCGAAGAGACATTTCGGCCGTCGGAAGTGAAGCGTGTGGCGTTTCACACGTTCGGCTGCAAACTCAATCAGTCCGAAACGGCGACAATTGCCCATCAGTTCGACGAACACGGCTATGAAATCGTCGACATCGACGATCCGGCTGACCTGTACGTCATCAATACCTGCACTGTAACCCACAAAGCGGATGCCAAGGCGCGGAGCCAGATTCGGCGGGCGTTGCGCATTTCACCAGACGCATTTGTTGCAGTAGTGGGATGCTACGCCGAGTATAATCCCGAGGAAATTGCCTCCATCAAGGGCGTTGATCTCATCCTCGGAGTGGAGGAAAAATTCAAACTGCTGGATATGCTGGCCAACGAGTCCAAGGGTGAGAGGGTCTGGCAGAAGAATCCCACGCCAGAGATTATGCTGGCATGCGATGCCGGTGATTACCGGTCTATGGAGTCGACGCCGACGCTGGAGATGGAGGGCAAAACGCGGATTTTCCTGAAAATCCAGGACGGCTGCGATTACAACTGTTCGTTTTGCATTATTCCGAGCGTTCGCGGCGGCGGACGGGCACTGCCGTTGCCGCAGGTCGTCGATCAGGCGCAACAAATTGTGGAGAACGGATATAAAGAAATTGTTTTGACCGGAGTAAATACCGGAACGTATCTGGACGAAAACGAGAACCAGCTGATTGATGTGGTCCAGCGGCTTTCCGGTTTACCGGGACTGGAGCGGCTCCGGCTGAGTTCCGTGGAACCGGACCGCATGAGCGACGATCTGCGGCAATTGATAGCCGAACGCCCGAATATCTGCGCGCATCTGCATCTGCCGCTGCAGCACGGCAGCAACCGCATCCTTGGAAAAATGCGCCGGCGCTATCGCATCGAGCGGTATCGTGAGGTCGTGGAGCGCGCCTTTGAACTGATGCCGAACGCCGGACTGGGCGCGGACGTGATGGTCGGCTTTCCCGGCGAAACCGACGACGATTTCGCGAAGACTTGTCAGTTCATTGAGGGGTTGCCGTTCTCGTATCTGCACGTATTTACGTATTCCCGGCGACAGGGCACGGATGCGGCTTCTCTGGACGGCCAGGTCGATCCGCAGACGCATCAGCGGCGGAGTTTTGTGTTGCGGCAACTGAGCAAGCGCAAGCGGCAGGAATTCCTGGACAGGCAAACCGGCCGGGTACAGGACGTGTTGTTCGAGCCGGGCGACGGCCGGACATTCCTGGACGGCTGGACCGATAACTATGCCCGGGTTCGGGTGCCGTATCAGCCGGAATTAATAAACGAAATCCATCCTGTACGGCTTGAACGCCGGGAGGAAGGTCATCTGCTGGGAGCGGTGGTGCAAAAGCAGATGGAGGCGGCGTAAATTACCGAGAAAACACGACACACTGTTTGAGCACTGAACGCACATATTTCGTTGGCATTGCCGGAAATATCGGCGTGGGGAAAACCACGCTCACGGATATGGTCGCCGAGCGATTTGGCTGGAAGCCTTTCTACGAGAGCGTAATTGACAATCCCTATCTCGACGATTTCTATGCCAATATGCGCCGGTGGAGCTTTAACCTCCAGATTTATTTTCTCTCCAAGCGATTTGAAACCCACAAGCGGATGACCGAAGGGAATTTCTCGGCGATTCAGGATCGCACAATTTACGAGGATGTGGAGATCTTTGCGTACAACCTTCACGAGATGGGCAACATGACCACCCGCGATTACAACAATTACCGGGACCTCTTCAAAATCATGACTTCGTATCTCAAGGAACCGGACCTGATTGTTTATTTACGCGCCTCCACCGATACGCTGATTTCCCGTATCCGGAAGCGCGGACGGGACTTTGAAAAGCGTATTTCTCCCGAGTATTTACATCAGTTGAATGTTGCTTACGAGCGGTGGATAAAGAAATCCAGTGAGGATTTGGCCATTCATACCGTAGATGCCGATAATTTTAACGTTTTCGAAGACACCAAAAAAGTCGAACGTCTGTATCAGGTCATTCGCGAATACTGTCCGGAACAAAACGCCACTTCCGATAACACTCAATAACCCATGAGCGTCCTGCTCGTCTTCTTCGATGGGGTGGGAATCGCGCCTTCGGATTCCGACAAAAACCCAATCGCCGATTTTGTAAACGTACCATTTCCTGTGATAGGCGTCCCCTACGACTTTTACAACGGTATTCTTGTTCCCACCGATGCCTGTTTAGGCATTTCCGGATTACCGCAAAGTGCCACGGGCCAAACCACCATTTTAACAGGCAAGAATGCTCCACAGATTCAGAGAAGGCATGTCAACGCGTTTCCCACGTCTAATCTGCGCAAGGTGATTGCGGAACACAGCCTATTGAAGCAGGTAAAGGAACTCGGCTTATCGCCGACTTTCGCCAATGCGTACCATCCCGGATATTTCGCCCGTCGGCACAGCCGGTTCTCGGTGAGCACCTGGAGCTGGCTGGC
>JAANXI010000140.1 GCA_018263365.1 Fidelibacterota bacterium
TCCGATCTAATATATATTCCATAGAAAGAATTTTATATATTGGTAGTCATCTAATGTAACAGAAATGTTCAGGGAAACCTATGACAACCTACCGCACAGCCGGTCGTATGAAAGCGGTTCTGTTTGTGCTCGCGATTGTGATCATCCTGGGAGCACTGGTGTATACGCAATCTCTTGTGAGCCGGATGCGGGATGATGCCCGGGAATTCCTGAACTTTTACGCCGATGTGTATGCCCGGGCTGCCTCCGATTTTCAGGGCGAAGACTACAGCTTCATCTTTGAGCAGATTATCCAGCGTATCAATTTTCCCATTATTATCAGTAGCGAAAAAAGCGGTCGTCCAACCGCATGGAAAAATATCGGCATCCCGCCATCAGATTATTCGGAGAAGGCGGTTCAGAAGGTGATTTCCCGGATGGAATCCATGGATGAATCCACCAATCCGATTCCATTGACATACAATGATTTGGTTTTGGGATATATCCATTACGGCGATTCCAAGTTGATCCGCGAACTTCAGTGGCTGCCGTTCATCGAAATTGGAGTGGTGGCCCTGTTTATCCTGATAGGCTACACCGGATATCAGACAATCCGGAGGAGCGAGCAACGGCTGATCTGGGTTGGTATGGCACGGGAGACAGCGCATCAGCTGGGTACGCCGATCTCATCGTTGCTGGGATGGATAGAGCTGCTGCAGGGGCAGACAGAAGATGAGGCCAAGCGATCTGTGATCTCCAATATGCGGCAGGATGTCCATCGGCTTGAGCAGGTAGCCGCCCGGTTTTCTCAGATCAGTACCAAAACGAAACTCAGTGAAGTCAGGCTGCAGGAGATACTCGATACTGTATTAAAGTACATTGAACGCCGGTTGCCGCGGACGGGTAAAAACGTGAACCTCCGGGTCAAAGGCAATCCGGATATTACTGTCCACATGAATTCGGAGTTAATCTCCTGGACACTGGAAAATCTCATCAAGAACGGGATCGATGCCATCGAAAAGAAGGCCGGAGAAATTACCATCCGCTGCGAAAATCCGAATCCGGAAACACTGACCATAGATGTCATTGACACGGGCAAAGGTATCTCCGAAGGGAATGACCGGAAGAATATTTTTAAGCCGGGATACTCAACAAAAACGCGTGGGTGGGGGCTAGGATTATCTTTGGCAAAGCGAATTGTCGAGGAATATCATCACGGCAAACTGGAACTTGTCGATTCCGTACCAGGGGAAGGGACGCAGGTCCGGATTACGCTGAACCCAAAGCAGCTGGCCGCCATTTATGAATCAAGAAAACCAGCGAATTCTGCCTGATCGAATCTCCGTCAAAATCTCGTAATTACCTCTTTATTCTTTCACTCCCGAACGCTAATTTTTTGGACAAATCAAACCGAACATGTACTGAAATCAAAGCGAAGGAGAGTGAAATATGAAAAAATTATTCCAGACGCGCACCGCGGAGGCGCATTGTGACATCCCGTGTGGCGTCTACGAGAATGATACCATTAAACATGCCGCCGAAACCGTTTTTAAGATGGCAACCAAGATGCATGACCTGGAATTTCCGGGGGATGGAGCCACGAAAGAAGAAGTTGTTTCCTATCATAATACCATGGCTCGATACGTCCAGGTGAAGGAAGAATACGCGCACAAGTGCAAAGAACAGATTCTTATCCTGTGGACGGATTATTTCAAGCCAAAACATCTGGACCAGTTCCCGGATGTGCATGACAAGGTCTGGAACGCCACCAAACTTTGCTCCAAGGCCAAACGGGAAGGCACTGTGGAAGCGGCGAAAGAGCTAAAAGCCGCTGTTGGTGAAATCGCGGACATGTTCGAGAAGGCCGAAGGAAGCAGCGCCACTTATAATTATTAACCGGTGAGCATTCAGCGGTATAAGATCACAGGTGCAAGCATGGCGCCCTCGTTACGCGAGGGCGCTCGTGTTTTGGTCACCAGCTTCGGCCGCAAACGAGTTGGTGATATCATTGTATTTCCGCTTCCGCATTATCCAGAAACCCAGACCATCAAACGAATTATTTCCATGGATGAAACAGGCCTTGTTGTGGAGGGAGACAACTTAACTCGCTCCACAGACAGTCGTCACTATGGCACTATCTCCAAAGATGTCGTTATCGGCAAGGTGCAGTTTCAGTATTATCCCAAATTTCGGTGGTACATCTGAGAGAAAACTCAGGAGAGATCGGTTAACATCGCCTGCCGGGCGTTGGAGTTCAGCGAAAGCGAATACTCGTATTCCGCAAGTGTAGCATGTAAAGAGAGATCAGATGTTGTGTCTTCCAGTTTTTGGATACAACTCTCCGGAAAAGAGAAATCCACAAAGGCCACCGGACTTTTCTCATTGGACTGTGGCGTACCAGTCACAGCCTCGTCGCCGGCACGAATGTGCAGATGACCGTCAGCCAGCTGCTGCGGGAGGCCTAGTAACTGTTGGATGGTTTCCTTTCGCGGAAAATCCACCTGGAGCGTCGCCAGCAGGTGACCGGCTTCAGGAAGCAACGAATTGTAGATATGCAAATGTGCTTCGACTTCCGAGGCGTCGCGAACGCGCTGGCTGCGGAGGAATTCGTGCAGCTGAAAAAATACCGTATCAAACGTATGAAAATGCACAACTATTGCGGGGCCTAAATTGAAGATTCTGCCACGTTTGGCCTGCTGATACGCCCGAACATACTTATCCCGCCGACGCTCGTATTCGTAAATATCGATGACATCCTGTGGCATGATTTTCTTCATGTGAATTAAAACTACAAATATTGCGCTGGGAATAATAACGAAGAATAAAAAAAGCCCGCCTCCGGAGAGACGGGCTTTGAGTGTATCGCCGGCGGCTTTTTACAGTGTCGCCTCACCGGGCGCCCATTCGCAGGGCGTGTTTTTTCCGGTCTGCAGCGCCTGCAGCGTCCGCAGCGTTTCATCGACACTGCGGCCGACGGATTCGTCGTTTACCACGACACTTCGCAAAACGCCTTCAGGATCGATGATGAACGTCCCACGCAGCGCAAAGCCCTTTTCCGGGACCAGTACGCCGTAGTCCCTGCTCAGTTCTTTGGTGTAGTCTGAAATCAGCGGAAACTTCAACTTGCCCAAGCCATCTTCCGTCCAGACCTTGTGTGAATACAGACTGTCTGTGCTCGCACCGAGGATTTCGGCGTTGAGCTCCTGAAACTGCTCGTAATGTTTGTTAAATCCCTGAATCTCAGTCGGACATACGAAAGTAAAATCCAACGGATAGAAAAAGAGGACCGTCCATTTCCCCTGATAATCGCTCAGTGAGACGGTTTCAAACTCTCCGTTCTGGGTGACTGCTTCTACCTCAAAAGTTGGTGCTTTCTGACCAATTTGTAGACTCATCACTATTGCTTGCTCCTTTTGTCTTTTCTCTTCTGTTGCATTCTGTGGTTTCTTTATTCGGTTTCACATTGTTGGCAGGTGCCATACAGTTCAAGTTTATGGGAATTTACCGTGAAGCCCGGTAATCTTTCTGATACAGATTCGATGAAATCACCGGCTTCATAGTCCATATCATAGATGGTATTGCATTCGGTGCAAATGTAATGGAAGTGGGTTGCCTTATTCCCATCGTACCGGGCGACGTCATCCGCCAGATTGAGTTCCCGAATTTTCCTCTTGCGCACCAGATAATTCAAATTCCGGTATACCGTCCCCAGGCTGATGCTGGACAATTCTTCTCGGACGGTTTCGTAAACCCATTCAGCTGTCGGATGAGTATCAGTGCTCATCACCACGTTAAAAATTGCTTCCCGTTGCTTACTGTACCGTTCTTTCACCATTAAGAATATCTCATAATCAGTAATAGTTATCGCTATTGAAAATATACTCTATCCCCTGAGTGAAAACAAACGGTTTCTGAAAAAAATAGAATATTTAAAATGATGAACTGCTTGCACAGGTAAACAGTGCCTATCCTGAAAAATATTCCGTCGCTAAATCTAATGGGGGAAATCAACAATTATAACGGATACTTTTTCTGGAGGGGGGAGCATGAGATTATCCGAGAGTCACGTCCAGGAACATCATGATCACGAAGCCGATCAGCACGCCGAATGTGGCTTCCCGTTCATAGCCTTTGCGATGTGACTCAGGTATAATTTCGTTGCTGATGACGTACAACATCGCTCCGGCGGCAAACGCCAGCCCCCATGGAAGTAGTGGGCGGGAAATCTGGATAATGCCGGCGCCGATGGCTCCCCCGACCGGTTCTACCAGTCCGGTCAAAAGGGCAATCCATAGCGCGTAACCCCTGCTATATTTATGGGTAGTAAGAGCCAGAGCCACTACAAGTCCCTCGGGAATGTTTTGCAGACCGATCCCCATGGCTAGCACCAGTCCGTTGCGAATATTTCCAGTTCCGAAACCGACGCCGACAGCCATGCCTTCAGGAAAATTGTGCAGTGTAATGGCGAGAATAAACAACCAGAGTCGGCGGAGTTTGGTCGTATCGATGCCCTCGCGACCCTTGATAAAATGCTCATGAGGAAGATATTTATCGCCAAGAAAGAGAAAAAATCCGCCCAGCATAATTCCGCCGACCATCACAAAGGCCGCAAATACAGTACTGCCGGAACTTACCGTCGCCGCGTCGATACCGGGAATAATCAGAGAAAACGAGGTGGCGGCCAGCATGACCCCGGCGCCAAAGCCCAGCATTGTGTCCTGTAATCGCTGGGAAACGGATTGCGTAAACAGCACAGGCAATCCTCCAACTCCGGTTGCAACTCCGGCGGCGAGACTGGAAAATACGCCGAGATAAAAGATCGGAACAGTGTCAATGAGGGTTGCGATTGAATCCATGGTTATCTCGTGTTGTCCGGTGTAGTCAGTCTAATAATAAAATGAAAGGGAAATTGTGGCGTTGCGCAGAATAATGCAAGTGCAATTTTTATATCCGGTCACCTTCTTTGCCCCGGCAGGGCGTGTCCATGGTGAAATTTCAGGAATTGGTACTCCGAACTACAATCTTCACATCGTCCGTATAACTCCAGGCGGTGCGAAGAGATTTCAAAATCCTTTATCTGCTGGCTCAACGCATCCAGAAGCTCTTTTGAATTAATCGGTACGTCCCGCACACTCGGTGCAGATGCAGTGATAATGCTCCTGCATGTAATCCTCGTACCGTTTCACATTATCATCAAAGATGATTTCGCGGATCTTCCCTTCATCGGTGAGGACACTCAAATTCCGATATCCCGTCCCCAGACTGACGTTAGGAATCTTCTCACGAACGGTCTCAAAGATCATCTCCGCCGTAGGATGATTTTCAGATTCCTGTACGGCCTTGAGTACCGCAGCGCGTTGACGACTATATCGTTTTGTTGGTACCATAGTTTTCTATCTCATAATTCTATAAATTTAATTGATAACCATTACTATTATTAAAAGTAGCTTTATTTCGGAAGATGGCAAGGGCTATTAGCTTGTACAATTGTTTTTGTTTTTGCAAATAACCATAACCTAAATTGAGCGATTGTTGTGGATGAGATGTGCCAAGATGTTGAGATGAAAAGGGTTTTGGGAAACCGAAGGCATACCCGGAGGGTCTGTCGAGGATTTCACGGAGCCTTCGCGCTCAACAGATT
>JAANXI010000141.1 GCA_018263365.1 Fidelibacterota bacterium
GTTCGAATATTACAAAACTAACGGCATTTATCTAAAAAGTAAAGTAAAAGCGCGCCGGACTTTTCGCTTACCCCTTCCGCAACCATGATTATTTTAACCCATGCAAAATTCACAGAAAACCATGCGCGCCATAATTGTCGATCAACCCGGGGGTCCGGAACAGCTACGGGTCGGGGCCGATGTGATCGTGGACTTTGTGGGAGCCGATTATTGGCAGCGCAATCTGGATAGTCTGGCGGAGATGCAAATGTGGAAGACGCCAGGAAGCACGATGTCGAAGTCACCGCTCCACTGAAAGGCCGGCCACAGGCAGAGGATCACATAGCATTGGCATCAACATATTCAGGGCAACCCGGTACAGGCAGGCCAAAAGCATAAAAAAAGGGCAGTACAATACGTGAAATCAGTGGTCACAGAGCACATATTTCGATTTTTGGAGAATTATTGCCTTCCACTCATACATTGTAACCAAATGGCGCATGTTCAATTATTATCCTGCCAAAAGTGAATTTTTGGTAAGCGTTGTGAGTTTCGACTTTTTACAGGACCATCATATCTAACATATCAGATAGTTAATGATAGTGGCACTTCTGGGGAAGTGGTATTCTGAGCATTCCCCCCGTCCGTAGGTAATCGTACAGTCAGGTCTAACTAACCTTTTTGTTTATGCGGTGGTAAATCCTGTGACTTTTCCGCTATATATGAACTGTGCTCTTCCGATCTAAATACCTGATATCGTATTTTACATTGATACGCCATTTTTACAAACGTCATCATGAAATACTGAAATAACCGGAGAAATCCATGGGTACCATAAAGCATTTCATTTTTGGGCTGAGTTTCTACCTTATGGCCGGTGGAGTATTGGCGCAATACCAGTTAGTCGGCGGTCCGTGCGAGGGGTGCGAGGCCGTTTTTGAGTTTGGAGATAGAAATCTCAATCCAACGGATACTCTTCAGGGATTTGAGACTATCGAAAACCGGTTAAAGGTAACAGGCACTATATATGAACCAGACGGCGTCATTCCAGCCGCGGATGTGGTATTATATATCTATCACACGAATGCCAAAGGAGTCTATCCAACACGGGGAGATGAACAGGGCTGGGGCCGTCGGCACGGGTATATTCGGGGGTGGATTAAAACTGACAGTACCGGGCGCTACACCTTATACACTGGTATGCCCGGCTCATACAGTTCGAATCCTGCACATATTCACCCCATCATTTTAGAACCGAACGACAAATACTATTATATTGATGCGTATCGATTTTCAGATGATCCGCACCTTCCGGAAAATCCACACTACGAAAATCGGGGTGGTACAGGAATTGTGCAACTGAAAAGGGACGGGGATATGCTAATCGCCCGCCGAGATATCATCCTTGGAAAAAACGTACCGAATTACGAATAAGATATTCAGAAGCGGGACTATTGGGCAAAAACTAGTATCACCCAACCTCCCGATAAAGTATATTTGACTTTGGCTTGATAAACCTTTGACAACGGCATCAACATGGGAATTGCAGCAGATCTGGTTCTGATTATTATCGCAGGATTTCTCGGCGGCCTCGCGGCCCGGGGACTTCGTCAGCCATTTATTCTGGGCTATATAGTCGCAGGCGTTCTAATTGGGCCCAATACCGGACTGGTGACCATCTCCAATGTGCATGATATCGAGATGCTTGCAGAGATTGGAGTTGCGCTGCTGCTGTTCGCGCTGGGATTGGAATTTTCGCTCAGAGAACTCAAACCCGTCCGGTATATTGCGCTTATTGGGACGCCAATCCAGCTTATTCTGATTACACTCTTCGGCCTGTGGATTGGGATGATGCTTGGCTATCCCTGGGAGCAGGCCGTCTGGATCGGTGCATTGTTGTCCGTATCCAGTACAATGGTGGTGCTGAAGACGCTCATGAATCAGGGATACCTTGGCACCCTGTCCAGCCGGGTAATGATTGGCATTTTACTCGTGCAGGATCTTGCCATTGTTCCAATGATGATTATCTTGCCGCAGCTAAATACGATCCAGTCGGGGATACTTGAGCTGGGCAAAGCGATACTGTTTGCCGCTGTTTTCCTGACTGTAATGATAGTATTGGGGCTTAAACTCATACCCCGCATAATACAATTCGTAGTTCGGCGGAATTCCCGGGAATTATTTTTACTGACGATTACCGCGATCGGGTTGGGCGTTGGCTATCTGACATATTTATCTGGATTGTCCTTTGCGCTTGGCGCATTCGTGGCAGGTATTGTCATTAGCGAATCCGATTACAGTCATCAGGCTTTAAGCGATATCATCCCGCTGCGGGATATCTTTGGCTTGCTGTTCTTTACCTCCGTCGGAATGCTGATTGAACCGGCATACATTGTATCGAATTATGCGATCGTCGGACTGTTTGTGCTTCTGACAATTGGAGTGAAAATGATCGTTTTCGGAGGCCTGAGCTGGACGTTCGGCTACCGCAATGTTGTCCCGCTTGCAGTAGGATTCGGATTGGCCCAGGTCGGGGAATTTTCTTTTGTCCTGGCACGAACCGGAGTTCAGACAGGCTCCATCGATCAATCGATATTTTCGCTTATTCTGGCAGTCGCAGTCATAACGATGTTTGTTACTCCATTGATGGCAAATGTGGTTGATCCGCTGTATCGGCGCTTTGGCGACTTCATGCAAGCTAAGTCGCCGCGGCAATTTTCTATGGAGACAACTCACTTACAAAACCACATTGTTATTGCCGGGGGAGGGGAAATTGGCCAGCGGATCGGTGAAATCCTGCAGGAATTCGGGTTGCAATTTGTGATTATCGAATTGGATTCCTATCGGGAAGAGAGATTACGAGAAGCAGGTTTGCCTGTTATCTATGGTGATGCTGCCCAGCCGGTCGTGTTAGAAGCCGCAGGGATACACCGTGCCTCTCTGGTGGCGATCACCACCCCGAATGCCGCGGTGTGTAACGCAATAGTGACCCATACCAGACAAATCAATCCTGAGGTTGATATCGTTGCCCGGGCGGTCAATGTCAGTCACTTGGAGAAACTGTATCAACTTGGGGTGTACGAAGTGGTGCAATCCGACTTCGAGGTAAGTCTGGAACTAACCCGGCAGGCGCTATTGCATTTGGATGTGCCAGAGAGCAAAGTACAGCAATTTATCTCAGTGATTCATCAGAACTATTACAAGCCGCTCTACGAAAGTTCGGAGCTACACCAAACCGTATCTCAGCTTGAAGCGGAGACTGGATCGTTGGGACTTTATTGGCTACACATTCCAAAAGATAGCCCGTTAAGTGGACGAAATATCAGTGAAGAACAAATCCGCACGAAGACTGGTGCATCGATTATTGCAATTATCCGGGAAGAAGAACTGATACCAAATCCCGCCCCTGAAATGCGTATGAGTCCCGGAGATCGGCTTGGAGTGCTTGGCACTGCAGAACAGGTCACCCTGTTAGAGAACTTAACTCGGATATCGAATAAGGATGGGACCGAGATTACTGACTCCTAAATTGAGCGATTGGTGCAGATCGCCGCACAAAATCGCTTAATTTAGGTGACTATTAGAATTTGTGTGCTTACCGGCTTTTCATTCTTTGCCTGAGTAATCAAAAGTGCTTTTTCTGCCTGATTCGAGCATGTAAATTACCCTTGTTATTTTCATTCAATCAGCAGGAGTAAATGCTATGCACGAACACAGTATCAAATTACTGAATGAAGCTGTTTCCGACGAATTGGCTGCGATCCATCAGTACATGTATTTTCATTTTCATTGCGATGATCAGGGTTTTGAACTGCTGGCACAACTTTTTGAACGCACAGCAATTGAGGAAATGCAACACGTGGAAATGCTGGCCGAACGAATTTTATTCCTTGGCGGAGATGTTGACATGGAACTGAAAGAATTCGTGTCCCGGGAACACGAGGTGGAAAAGATGCTGAAAATGGCACGACAGATGGAAGAAGACAGCGCCACGTCCTATAATAAATGGGCCAAAGAATGCGCTGACAACGCCGATTCTGCCTCGCGGAAACTATTTGAGAACCTGGTGGACGATGAAGAGCGGCATTATGATCAGTATGATGACGAGCTTGATGCTATGGAACGATTCGGTGATCGGTACCTGGCATTGCAGTCTATTGAACGCAGTAAAGCCACCTCTAGTGGAGAGACAGCAGAGTAATTTGGACAACCTCCGGCGGCTGGTTCAATCTGCGAGCCGCCGGAATTATGTCGAATTTGAACGCTTTTTTTCAAGTGGTAATTTCTTGATGACATTTCTAACCTGGATTTCCGGAATGGATTTTTTCGGGGGATCTGTATACGTTCTGAATANTCCAATCTGAATAATTAAATAAGCCATCTAAACGGGAAAATCCAATGGATGAATCACGCAGAGAATTCGTCAAAAAGTTAGGTTACGGTGCAGCAGGTATTTCCTTAATGCCGCTGAGCTCATGTATCAATATGCAGACTAGCAGAGAGCGTCCGAATATCCTGTTTATTATGAGTGATGACCACGCGGAACAGGCGATCAGTTGCTACAGGAGTTCGCCGATTGAGACACCGAATATCGATCGGATCGCGAACGAAGGCATCCGATTTAATAACAGTTTTGTAACCAACTCCATCTGTGCGCCAAGCCGGGCGACGATTCTCACCGGATAATACAGTCATACAAACGGCCTCCGGGAGAACCGCGATGAATTCGACGGCAGTCAGATGACCTTTCCGAAGCTATTGCAGCAAGCCGGATATGAGACCGCACTCATCGGCAAGTGGCATCTGAAAACCACGCCGACCGGTTTTGATCACTGGAAAATACTGCGGGGACAGGGAAATTACTATACTCCGGATTTGCACGATGAAAGAGGCGAAGAGCATTTTACAGGATATACCACGGATGTTCTCACCGACCAGGCAATGGAAACGCTGGAAAACCGGGATGCCTCTAAACCGTTCTGTATGATGGTGCAGCACAAGGCGCCCCACCGGAACTGGATGCCGAACATCAAACATTTGGATGCGCTGGAAGATGTGGAAATTCCCATCCCTGAAACGTTCTATGATGATTACAAAACCAGGTCGGCGGCTGCAAAAGAAGCCGATATGCGGATCGAAGATATGTACCTCTCCCTGGATATGAAACTGCAGCCGGAGTATTACGAGAAGGAGACGGGCACTGGGGGAAATGCAGATTGGGCTCCACGGGTACCGGACGGATGGCAAGCAAAGTACGAACGCTTCACTCCAGAGCAACAGGAGGCCTGGGACGCACACTATCACGAGGTAAACGAGGAGTTCAAACATACGGATTTTTCGGAACGTGAATTAGTGGAGTGGAAATACCAGCGGTACATCAAGGACTATCTGCTATGTGTGATGTCCGTCGATGAGAATATCGGACGATTGCTAGACTATCTTGACGAAACCGGCCTCGCCGAAAATACCCTCGTCGTCTATACTTCCGATCAGGGGTTTTATCTTGGAGAGCACGGCTGGTATGATAAGCGTTTCATGTATGAGGAATCACTGAGTATGCCGTTGGTTATGCGCTATCCCGGTACGATTCCCGCAGGTCAGGTGTCCGATGAAATTGTTCTGAATCTGGATTTTGCGCCGACCTTTCTGGAATTTGCCGGCACTGCCATTCCCAGAGAGATGCAGGGACGCAGTATGCGCCCACTGATGACTGGGGCCGGCAAGGTGGATTGGCGGGACAGCATGTACTATCATTACTATGAATATCCCCACGGCTGGCACGAGGTCAAGCGGCATTATGGCATTCGGACTCACCGGTATAAACTTATCCATTTTTACCATGATATCGGTGTGTGGGAATTGTATGACCTGGAGAATGACCCGAATGAAGTGCAGAATCTGTATGGAAAACCGGAGTATGCTGACGTGGCGAGCAAATTAAAAGCCGAATTACGGGCGCTGCAAAAAGAGTATGGCGATACAGATATCGAGTTTGATGATTAAAAACTCTTCCCCAATTTAGAATATTAGGAAATTTCGAATTCAATTATGCAGGATTTCCGCAAATGTCCGTATCGCCATTCAACAGTTGTAAAAATTTTATTCAAATACTTTCCTTTGTTTCATTGTTAAAAAAGGTGAAAGAGATTTCTCTGCAAGGCGGATTGTTATCTAACCTGTAGTCAAATCGTATTTGCGTGCTTAACTTTAAGGCTGCCTGATAAACTGGCGGATTAGCTATACATCGGCTTTTGGGTTTTGTATTTTTTCCCGAAATTAAAATTGGAAAACAAGGAGCAGGATGTTGCCGGATAACCAGATTAAAATGACCGCCACTACCTTGTATGGGCTCGAGGAGATACTGGCGAAAGAATTGCAAAACCTCGGGGCATCGCAAATCACGCAGGAGAACCGGGCTGTAACCTTCCATGGAGATAAGCGACTGTTGTATCGCGCCAATTTGGAAATACGAACCGCGCTGAAGATATTAGTACCGATTCATTCGTTTACAGCCAGAGATGATGACACGCTCTATGCACAGGTGCGAGAGGTGGACTGGCGGCAATATATGGGAGTGAATGATACGCTTGCGGTGGATAGCGTGGTTCATTCGAAACATTTTACGCACTCAAAATACGTGGCGCTGCGGGTGAAGGATGCGATTGTTGATCAATTTCGGGAGCAGAATGGTAAACGTCCCTCAGTCGATTTGGAAAATCCTTCACTGCGGATAAATATCTACATCTCGCATGATGAATGTATCCTCTCTCTGGATAGCTCCGGCGATTCGCTCCATCGCCGGGGGTACCGAATCGATGGTGAGATGGCGCCGCTGAATGAAGTACTGGCTGCCGGAATGGTTCAGTTGACGGGCTGGCAGGCTGATACTCATTTCATCGATCCCATGTGCGGGTCGGGAACAATTTTATGTGAGGCAGCATTGTTTGCGCTGAATATTGCGCCGAATATTCACCGGGATGACTTTGGGTTTATGCAGTGGCCTGACTTCGATCCGAATCTCTGGCAGGAAGTTAGGGTAAAAGCACAGAAGAACGAGAGACCTTTCGAGTATCAGATTATCGGTTCCGATGTTTCGGGAAAGGCGCTGGATTCCGCCAGAAAGAATATCACCCGGGCGGGCCTTGATGAGATTATCCGACTGGCGAAGTCGGCATTTGAGGAAAGGGAACCCTCTGTCGAGGAGGGAATTATTGTGATGAATCCGCCGTATGGGGAACGTATGGAAACGGATGACATTATCGCGTTCTATAGACAAATCGGGGATCAGCTGAAACAGAATTATCCCGGCTTCGACGCCTGGATCCTGAGCGGCAACCGGGACGCTCTGAAACATGTGGGATTGCGTCCCTCGGAAAATATCATCCTCTATAATGGGCCGATTGAGTGTCGGTTTCAGAAATTTCCCCTCTATAAGGGCAGCAGAAAATAGCCAACCGGTATTGTAGAAGCAGTCAATTACATGGCCGAACATTAATTCATATATGTTAAATCAGTCTTTTGTATTAATGATTAAGAATTTCAGCGCAATTACTTCATCTTGACAAATGCAGACCCTTGTCGTACTTTTCTTTTGGAGTGGCAGGATTTCTGAGTATTCGGAGGAATTCATTCCTGGGGTGTTCTCGGATGTTTTGCCGAAAGCGTTAAGTTAGGAACAGGAGGACAAAGAGTTATGGCAGAGCAAGAAAAAGGCACTGTCAAGTGGTTCAACAATGCGAAAGGTTTTGGCTTTATCGTCCGAGACCAGGGTGGCGACGTGTTTGTGCACTACAGCGCAATCAGTGGTGATGGATTCCGTTCGCTTGAGGAGGGACAAAAAGTCGAGTTTACGGTAACTGAAGGAGAAAAAGGGCCACAAGCTCAGGACGTCTCAGTCGTCTGAGTGTCCATTTCATTGGAGCCAGAG
>JAANXI010000142.1 GCA_018263365.1 Fidelibacterota bacterium
CGCGAAGGCTCCGTGAAATCCTCGACAGACCCTCCGGGTATGCCTTCGGTTTCCCAAAACCCTTTTCATCTCAACATCTTGGCACATCTCATCCACAACAATCGCTCAATTTAGGTAAGAGTAAGATTAGAATTAAGATACAATTTGAACACAGTAACACCTGAACACATTAACACTGCAGTTCGATGCTTTGGTTAATCCTCACACTTATCTCCGCACTCTGCTGGTCCTCCGCCGATGCGCTCTCCAAGTGGATTAGCGACGATATCGGCGATTTTACGAACGTCTGGATTCGTTTCGTCTACAGTATGCCGTTCTTTCTCCTGCTATGGATTGGAATTGAAATTCCGTCCCTGGACGCAAACTTCTGGTGGGCGCTGGCGGCGCTGGTGCCACTGGAGGTGCTCACCTGGACGCTCTACCTCCGGGCTATTCGCCTTTCACCGCTCAGCCTGACCATTCCGTTCCTCGGTCTCACGCCGGTCTTTCTCTTAGTTGTCCCATGGATTTTCATTGGTGAACAGGTGTCGCTTATCGGGGGAATTGGCGTCGTTGTAATCGCACTTGGAATCTATCTCCTGAACGTCACCAAAACAGATGAAGGATTCCTGGCTCCACTCAAGGCAATCGGATCGGAAAAAGGCTCAATTCTGATGATTATTGTGGCGGCGCTCTTCAGTCTGAGCTCGACGTTTGGGAAAATCGCTATCACCCATTCCTCGCCGCTCTTCTTCGCCGGAATTTATTACCCATTTGTCGGGTTGCTACTTGCACCGTATGCCCTTTCCCGGAAAAAGGTCAGGACCGAAGCGTTTTCTCATCCCTGGCGGGCGATTCTAATCGGAATTTCCTTCGCTGGGATGGCCATTGCACATTTCTACGCTATAAATATCGCCAAGGTCGCATATATGATTGCCGTCAAGCGTACAAGTCTTGTATTCTCCAGCATTCTTGGTTTCCTGTTTTTCAAAGAAGGCAATATCCGGGAGCGGTTGTTGGGTGGGGTCATTATTATCATGGGAGTGTTTTTGATTGCGATGGGATAGAACGACAGTGTTATAGTGTTCGTGTGTTATTGTGTTATAGTTGGAACGGCAGTGATAAAAGGGAAAAACCGAATAGAAGGTATAAGGAAAACAGAATTAGTCGCCAATCGGCAGTTACTAATTGGTACTACAAAGCAGACACCGAGGATAAGTGAAAGGCAAGTCCCAGAGAAGCCGTTGATTTCACCCCACCAATTTATTGGCGGGACTGAAAACAACCACAGTTCCTGGGCTGACTCCCGACAGAGATGGCTTCTTTGGCTATAACCATTATTTTAGGATCGCTGAAAATGACCTCATCCCATACCCCTCCCCGACCATTCGGGACAGGCTCCTTCGCAAGGAGAGGGGGTAAGAATTATCTTTTTCCGCTGGTTTTTTTCTTTCCTGCTAATCGTTTTTAATCTGTGCACTCAGGGGACAAACCCATCTTTGTTGTTGTAAGTTGTGTCCAATTGTGCAATTCGCGGGTAATCTTTTGCCTTTCCGCATTTCCACGGAATACGCAGTACGCACTAATCCATTTCGTTGACAAGTTTTTCCGTATCGATGGCAATTACCAACTCCTCATTCGTCGGAATGACGAACGTCTGCACCTCCGAATCTTTGGCAGAGATATTGTTCTCACTTCCGATGGTATCATTGTTTTCCTCATCATCGAGTTTGATACCAAGGAAATCGAGTCCTTCTGTAGATTCCCACCTGACCCTCGGCGCGTTTTCCCCGATGCCGCCTGTGAAAACCAACAGGTCCAGTCCGCCGAGAATGCCAACGTAAGAACTGATGTATTTTTTCAGGCGATATGTGAAAATATCCATCGCAATTCGCGCCCGCTCATTGTCGTCATCCACAGCCTCAATAATTTCACGCATGTCACTGGACACACCGGATACGCCCTGCAGTCCGCTGTGCTTATTGAGCAGCGTATTCATATCGCCGATGGTGAGTTCCTCTTTACCTAACAAATGCAGCACCAGCGCCGGGTCCACATCCCCGGAACGGGTGCCCATGAGTAACCCTTCCACCGGGGTGAATCCCATGGATGTATCTATCGATTTCCCGCCATCGATGGCGGTGATGCTGCATCCGTTGCCGAGATGGCAGGTGATGATCTTCAACTCCTCCATCTTGCGGCCCACGATATCTCTGGCACGGCGGGACACGTAATAATGCGATGTTCCGTGGAAACCGTAGCGACGCACCGCATAGCGCTTGTACAATACATACGGTAATCCATAAAGATAGGAGTAGTCCGGCATCGTGGCATGGAACGCCGTATCAAACACTGCCACCATCGGGACATCGTGCAACAATTGATGGCAGGCATTGATTCCTTTGATGTTATGGGGGTTATGGAGCGGCGCCAGATCGATAAACTCCTGCAACTGCTCCACTACCTCCTTGGTGATAATGACGGAGTCCTTAAATTTTTCTCCCCCATGCACTACGCGATGTCCGACAGCGTCAATTTCCTCGCGTTCTTCCAATACGCCGTGATTTTCGGAGATCAGAATTGCCAGGATGTACTCGATAGCCGTTTGATGATCGATGATCTCCCCGGCCATCTTGACCTTGTGCCCATCGTGACGGGTGTGACTGAGCACCGCTCCTTTCATACCGATACGGTCCACCTGCCCACGAGCCAGCACAGACCGATCATCCATGTTAAAAAGCTGATATTTCACCGACGAACTACCGCAGTTTAAGACTAAGACTTTCATGTTTTTTCCTGGAAATTTAAAAAATTTAATGTCTGATACATGTATCTATGCTTTCTTGAATACTGCGTGTTGCGTATTCTCTCCCAATCCCCTTCATCCACTATCTCCGTCAGCACTCCGAGGCTTCCTTTCTCCTCGTACCGAACCTCAGAACTTTCCACGCAATACGCAGTACGCAATATTCTTACATGTCAAATCCGGCGATTTTCCTGCCATTTTCATCGTATTTAAAGAAGCCGTGACCGTTCTTTTTGCCCAGACGACCGGCATGAACCAGTTTTTTCAGGATGGGACACGGGCGGTATTTTTGATCGCCGAGTTCTCTGAACAGGGTTTCCATCCAGAAAAGGAGCTCGTCCAGTCCCATTTTATCAGCCAGGGTCAGCGGACCTTCCTCGAAGTTGAATCCGAGTTTCATGGCAGTCTCCACCCCCTCGGCGCTGGCAACGCCTTCCATCACTACAAACATCGCTTCGTTTAACATCGGTAAAATTACGCGGGTTGTCACATATCCGGGATATTCGAAGACTTCAACCGCGGTTTTATTCAACATGCCGGCAAATCGTTGGACAAAGCGGAAGGTCTGATCCGATGTCTTCAGTCCGCGGACGATCTCCACCAGTGGTATCCGGTGGACAGGATTCAGAAAGTGCATTCCGATGACCTGGTCTTCCCGCTCTGTGGCCGCCGCGATTTCGGTGATACTCAGGGTTGATGTGTTTGTCACGAAGACTGTCTCCGGCGGACAGAGTTCATCGGCGACCTCAAACAGTTGTTTTTTCTGCTCGATAATTTCCGGGATAGATTCGATAAGCAGGTCGCACTCTTCCACTTTCTCCAGCTGAGTAGTGCCTTCAATTCTGGTTAATATCGCCCGCTTATCACTTTCCGTGATACTCCAGCGATTAATCTGCTGGTCCAGGTTGTCGCTCAGCTCCTGCGTGGCTTTATCCAGCGCGTCCTGGTCCTGTTCAATCAGCAACACGTCAATCCCATGCTGGGATATGGTTTGAGCGAGTCCCTGGCCCATGGTTCCGCCCCCGACTACCGCTACCACTGTGACCACATCCTCGCCCTGCGGACGCACCATTGCATTCTCTTCAACGAGTCGTTCAAGTTGTTCTGTCATTGGAATACTCCGCTGCCAAATTGGATACAATTACTCATAGCGCAAAAAGTTAAAAAGGGTGGCAGCGACATCCAATGGATATTACGTGTGAATACTACGTATTGCGTGTGGCGTTATGGTACTCAGGGAGGCTGAATTGAGTGATCGAAGTTTGGCAGTAGGCAACCAGCGACGGGACCTGTTAACAACTTTTTTCCCATGATTATTCGGCGTTAATTAATCTTTTCACCTGTGGAATCAGCGCCCAGTCTTATTTCGTTCGAATTTTATTCGTCCAATCCGTGGACTCCCTCTGTTACTGCTTCTCACCCTTGGCTCTTGATCCTTTTTTGATTCTTCCTGGCTACTGGTTCTTTTTTTCCGGGTCATCGCTCTTGGCTCTTTCATCTTGCCCTGGGCCTTTGTATATTTTAGGCACTTTTGGACAACAGATGCGCCAGTAGCTCAATTGGCAGAGCAGTTGACTCTTAATCAATTGGTTGGGGGTTCGATTCCTCCCTGGCGCACACCTACTAAGAGAGTCCGCAGATTACGCAGATGCTGCGCTGATTAAAAGCAAAAAAATCGAAACGGCTTGCAATTGCATGAATAAAATCCAAAGACAGACATTAATACTTCTCGGTATCCTATTCCTGGGTATCAACGTCAACGCTCAGAACCAAACCGGCGACCAGCCGGCTGCCCAATATATTTTACCCGGCGAGCGCAATCAAATCCTTATGGAAATTAACATGTGGGGGGAAGTACAGCGGCCGGGTATCTATAAGGTTCCCAGCGATATTAATATCATCGCCTTGATTTCCAGCGCCGGAGGCCCCACGGATTACGCCAAACTCCGCGAGGTAAAAATTGTGCGAGGCTTCTCCGAAGAGAGTGACCAAAAAGTGCTCACAATTAATTTGGAAGATTATCTTGAAAAGGCCGAGGTCTCGGACCTTCCCAAACTCTATCCCGGCGATACTATCTACATCCCCGGTAACTTTCGAAAGTACTTTTCAACAACCGTGGGGATTACGAGTGCAATTACGAGTATAGCAGCTGCAATTGCATTAATCTTTGAGCGGGTTTCACGGATTCAATAAAAACATACTACGTATTAAATACTGCGTAGTATATTAACAAAACCTGTTTTATCTCTTGTATTGAAAATGCGTGTACGTGACTTCATAATACTTCTCATATTTACATTTACCACTGCCCTGCACTCCTGCGTAACCGATGTCGAGGATCCAACACCGCCCCCGGCGCCGGATTGGAATTATCCTTCTGAGGCCGGTGCTATCCCACCAGAAGGAGTTCGTGCTGTAGAAGGCGAGGATGGTATCCGACTCGAATGGCAACCGTTTTCAGATAATGATATCAATGAAGTCAGAATATTCCGGGCGGACAGCGCCGCCGTTGACTTTGACAGAATAGGTGTGGTAACAGAACAGAATAATCTGTTGGAGAATTTTTACGAGGATTTTTCTGCGCCGCTTGATACAATCGTGTACTATTATTTGAGAGCTATGGACAAGTCAGATAATCGCAGCAAAATTTCAGAGACACTGCGGTTCAATCTATTGCAAAAACCCAATTTAAGCGAGTTTGAGGAACCGCCACCGGCAACTCCCAAATTCACCTGGTTTATCGAGCCTCCCGGGTCAAACACATTGTTCTACCAGATTGAACTAACTGACGCTTCGAAAAATACTGTCCAAATAAGTCACCTGATTCAGCGTACCGGTTATGGTTGGCGTGAGCAGGAAGAGTGGAGCTTTTCGGATTCCTTGACACCTGGAGCACAATACTTTTGGCGGGTGTATGCGTTCGGTTTGCTGGATTCGCTAAACCGGCCTCACGCCATGAGCATCTCAAATTGGCGGGGATTTGAAGTCAGAGAGTAACTGATTTCTTCTGCTCTGCGCCTTTGAAGTTTTGCGCCTAATAACTACTCTGCTAACCACGCTCGATAAGGTGGTCACCTTCTTTTCCTGCAACTATTGCTTTTTCAGCGACGGACTCCAGCGGTTGGCGACCATGTTCCGCTTCAGCACGGCAATAGATCCGGTGATATCGATTTCCTTGGGGCAGACTTCCTGGCAGTTGAAAATCGTGTGACATCGCCAAACTCCATGCTCCCCGTCCACGAGGTCCATCCGTTCTTCGATAGCGGCATCCCTGGAATCGGAAAAAAACCGCTGGGCTTTTAAAAGTGCGGCTGGCCCCAGGTACTCTTCATCATAATTGTTGACTGTACACGAGGCGAAACAGGCGCCGCACAGGATACAGTCGATAATCCGATCCAGGTGTGCCCGTTCGTCCGTTGTTTGTAACCGCTCCTTTTCGGCGGGTTCGTCCCCGGGAATTAGGTAGGGTTTGATATGTTTGAACTTCTCCCAGAAGGGATCCATATCCACGAACAGGTCTTTCATTACCGGCAGATGCGCCATGGGCCGGACTTTGATCGTTGCGGAATTCAGAGCGCTGATTTGGGTTTCACACGCCAGGCGGTAGGTCCCGTTAATATGCATAGCACATGACCCACAGACGCCAGCCCGGCAGGACGAACGAAATGCCAGGGAACCGTCTAAATGCTCCTGGATATAATACAGTCCGTCAAGTACTGTCATCCCGGATTTTGTCGGCACTTTAAATTGTTCAACATGCGGTTTTTTATCCGTCTTCGGATCATACCGGAGAATTTTAAACGTCACTTCGCTCATTGTCTCTCTCCTGTCCAGTTTAGTACTTGCGCTCTTTCGGTTCCCAGATGCTTAAATCCACATCGGAAGCTTCAAATCGCGGCCCGTCTTGGGCGTAGTAAGCAAGCGTGTGTTCCAGCCATTTTGCATCATCGCGGGTGGGATAATCCGTCCGGAACTGTGAACCCCGGCTTTCTTTTCGCCGGGCTGCCCCTTTTATCATGACTTCTGCCATAGTTAGATTGCCGCCCAACTCCAGCGCCCACAACAGGTCAAAGTTGAGTCGCAGCCCGCTGCTGTTCAGAGTAATATTTTTATAGCGTTCCCGCAGTTCTTCTATTTTTTCGATTCCTTCCTGCAGGGTATTTTCTTCGCGGAAGACCCAGCATTTCCTGTTCATCGTAGATTCCAGTTCATCTTTGATATCCGCCGGGTTTTCATTGCCACCATTAAACATGCCTTCCAGACGGGCGAGTTCGCGATTTTTGGCATCGTCGAAGATCTTCTCGTCCGGAACTTTTCCACTGCCGCCATCCAGGACGAATTGCGCTGCAGAATCACCGGCAATGGCACCATAGACTATCGTTTCGAGCATGGAATTTCCGCCGAGGCGGTTTGCGCCATGCACGCTCACACATCCGCACTCTCCTGCCGCATAAAAACCGGGCACTCGTGAGGCTCCAGTCTCATCCGTATCGATACCGCCCATCGTATAATGCATCCCAGGCTGAACAGGTATCGGTGCTTCAATGGGATCCACGTGGACAAATTTCATGGCCAGATCCCGGATCCCCGGAAGCCGTTCCAGGATTTTTTCCCGGCCAAGATGCCGCAGATCCAAGTGCAGGTACTCATCCTCGAATCCACGTCCTTCATCGATTTCCCGGGTCATATTCCTGGCGACAATATCCCGGGGCGCCACTTCCATCGCCTTGGAGGAATCATCATAATTTGCCAGAAATCGTTCGCCTTCATTGTTTAACAAAAATCCACCTTCACCCCGGGCGCCTTCGGTCATCAAAATATTGGTACCGAACAGGGTTGTCGGGTGAAACTGCACAAACTCAAAATCCTTGATAGGTACGCCTCCCCAATACGGGATTGCCATACCCAATCCGGTGGAAACAAGGGCGTTTGTAGTTTTTCCAAAGATCCGCCCGGCGCCGCCTGTTGCAAAGATTACGGCCTCGGATTTTATGACGTCGATTTCTCCGGTCTGGAAGTTCCAGACGATCACACCGTGGCATACGCCTTCGTCCACCACTAACCCGGTGACTATCTGCTCATCATAGATGACCATTTCGCCGCGTTCGGAGGCTTGCTCGTATTTGACACACTGTTCGAACAGCGTATGCAGTAGCACGTGACCGGTCTTGTCGGAGGCAAAACAGGTCCGGGGGAATCCGGCGCCGCCAAAGGGACGCTGGGCAATTTTCCCGTCCGGCGTTCTGCTGAACGGCACCCCCCAGTGCTCCATTTCGCGGACACGTTTCGGGGCATCCTCCGTGAGGCGAAGGGCTGCCTTCTGATCGGCCAGGTAATCGCTACCTTTCACCGTATCAAACGCGTGGAGCTCCGGCGAATCGTGGGATCCTCTGGGATGATTTCCCAGTGATGCATTAATACCGCCCTGGGCCTCTACCGAATGGGACCGCAGGGGATGGACTTTGGAAACCACTGCCACTTTCACATTCCGTTTGTTTAGCTCCAGCGCTGCCCGCAAACCCGCCAGTCCACCGCCAACCACAACGACTTGATGATATCTCATATTCAAATCTCCTTTCTCAGACGGGTTTGATTTCAGGAATAAATATTGTCAGGCTGATGACCGCCACGATCACGGTAAACACAATCACCCAGGCCAGCATCCGTTTTTGCTGTTTGGTGAAGCGCATAATATCCACAAATGTCACCCGAATCCCGTTGAACAGGTGGTAGGCAACCGCCAGTAACAGTAAGTACTCGAAAATATGCCCAACCAGGTTGTCCCACTTGTCCAGGGAATGATTAAATGCGGCTTCTCCATCTTTGACGGCGCTCAGGGTCCAGATGTGCAGAAATACATAGATCGTCAGCGCAACTCCGGTAATCCGATGCAGCGCAAAGGAGACCATCCCCCAGTTCCAGTTCAGTTTCAGTTCGGTCAATGAGTTATTTTTCATAATATCCTCCTTATGCCGGAACCGTGAATGGTATTAAGGTGATAAATCCCCAGATTATTGTAGCCACTCCAATGAGAAATAGGCCCCATCCATAGACCTTTTTCAACTTCGGCGAAGGATTATAATCAATTAGGATATTCCAGATACCGTTCAACCCGTGGTACACTACCGCAATCAACAGCAATGAATCGAACAGTATCCATCCAGGGGATGACAACCGTTCAACTACCTTTTCAAAAGTCAACGGCTTTTCAATAAAATAGTGTAATACCCAAAAGTGCACCACCATTCCAATCACAAGGAGCAGCGCACTGAGGCGTTGCAGAAACCATCCAAATACATGGGCGAAACTGGGTCGATAGAGCCTCATAATTCCTCCGATTCCTAATTGGACTGAATTTTTTCGTCCTTTACATTTGAAACTATTTTTATGCCATCCTGAAAATCGTTCGGAAGTATACAGTAAAAAGCCTGCAAAAATTGTACTCGTATGGATGAATTCCCGGAATTAATAGATCCGGCGGGCATTCTTGTCGGACAATACGGGGGATTACAATCAGATTATTTATTTGAATTGTCGCGTTGATGCAAAAATTGAGAGGGTAAGTGAAGTATTTTGCAAAAGTTGAGAAAACGAACTGCCTCTCGAAGGCGCAAAGAGAACCAAAAAATTAAACACCGAAATACACCGAAAACACTGAATAGTAAGAAACAGAAA
>JAANXI010000143.1 GCA_018263365.1 Fidelibacterota bacterium
ATCGCTCAATTTAGGTAAGAATAAGATATTACCTCCCTTTCGCGGCCCCGTCACCATTTTATTACAAATTTTGAAAATACCGCTTGCGTCCTTATCGATATGGTGTTACACTACAGTAGAACACTAAAACGGATGGGAAATATGACGATACAATTTGAGAGTGATACCCCGATTTACCTGCAGATCGCAGAGATGATCCGGCAGTCGATACTGGCCGGGGAGATCGGTGAAGGGGAGGCCATCCCGTCAGTCCGCCAGATTTCGGTGGAACAGAATCTGAATCCACAGACGGTGCTGAATGCAACACAGCAATTGATTAACGAGGACCTTATTGAGAAACGCCGGGGGCTGGGCATGTTTGTGAAAGAAGGAGCACAAAAGAAACTGATGCAAAGAGAAAGCGAAAAATTCAGACAGGAAGAAATTCCCGGTGTAGTTGACCGGGCGAAACTGCTCGATATTTCCGAAGATGAGCTGGTTGAAATTGTGAAAGAATCCTATGAGGAGGAAGAAGAGTGAAGAACCTCATTACGATGAACAATGTCGGGAAAAGATATGGCGATACCATCGCATTGCAGGATGTCAGCGTAGACATTCCAGCCGGGAAAATCGTCGGGTTGGTGGGACCAAACGGCGCCGGAAAAACAACCCTGCTGCGGGCGTTGACCGGGCTGATTTCTTGTACCGGCGATATCTCAGTATTGGGTATGGAGCCGAACCGGGAGCGGACCGACCTGATGGTGCGCACCGGCGTGATCCATGATGTTTCGGTACTGCCGCCCTGGATGAAGGTTGGCCAGATTCTGCATTTCCAGGAGTCGGCGCATCCACGGTTTCACCGGGAGAAATGTGTGCAGCACCTGGAGAAAACCAGCATCACGCTTGATCGGAAGATTAAACATTTGTCCAAGGGGATGAAGACTCAGCTGCACCTCTCCCTGATGCTGGCAACCGATTCTGACCTGTTGATACTGGATGAACCGACCCATGGGCTGGATATCATCTTCCGGAAGGAATTTTATAACAAGGTGCTGGAGGATTATTTTGACCGGGAGAAATCCATCATTGTCTCGACGCATCAGATTGAGGAGGTCGAACACATTCTCAGCGACGTTATGTTTATCAAGAATGGCCGAATACTGGTGGATGATAGCATCAATAATCTGAATAAACGGTTCGTTCAGGTAGTAGTGCCGGAAAAGAACCTCGATGAAATCCGTGAATATAATCCCATTTACGAGACAACCCAGATTGGAAAACGGGTGGTGCTGCTGGAAAATGTCCGGCCTGCGGATATCAGTAAATACGGGGAAGTGAAGACGCCGGCACTTGCCGATATTTTTGTGGCCCTGATGGGAGGTGAGGCATGAAACAGTTACTTACGATGTTGCACCGGGAATGGATGGAATGGCGAAAAGTCGTCTATATTATTCTGGGCGTATTTGTTGGGTTAACGGTTTTGAGCACATACTGGACCTATCGTGCGGCGAATAAATTGGAGAAAAAGTCCTTTATCATCCGTTCGGATGGAGATACCCTGTCTGTTGAGTCGTCTATCGGATGGGGCGGTTTTGAATGGAACAGTTCCGGCGAAGAGCATCCCGATTCTCTGGATTTGCGGGAAAAGATGCGGTCAAAACCGGGCGAATTTTTTAATTTCCTGGCATGGTTACTCCGCGGATTGATGATCGGAATAAATCTTCTGGTGCTTTCCGTTTCGGTATTCTACCTAGCGGATGCATTGTACAAGGAACGAGCGGACGGGAGTACTTTTTATTACCGGAGTCTGCCGGTGACGGATTTTGCCTTGCTTGGTGCGAAATTCATCTTCGGTTACTTAGGAATACTGGTACTCAGTTATCTCCTGAGTTCGGTCGTCGCCCTGTATCTGCCGCTCTCCATGCCGGGCATCTTTAAGGAAATGCTTAGCGAAGCCAGCCTGTCGTTGTCGCAGATCCGGTGGGGCGCGCTCTTCCTGGATTGGGGCATGTTTCATATAATTCAGTTTATCTGGCTGCTCCCGTTTGCGATGTACTTTCTGTACATCTCTGCCTCCGTGAAGGGACGCCCGCTGTTGATCGGCGCAGGAATACTGATCCTTGCAGTCATCGCGTGGCAGCTGATCTTCGGAAAAATCGGGTTCCAGAATCAGATTGCCGTTCATCTGGGATTTTTCTCGAACATCATCAGTGAACAGTGGTATAACATTCCTGAAACACTCAGTTCCAACGCAAAGATCGACCTGTTCGGATCATTTACCGGCTATCTGATTACGCTCCGAACCTTCGTTTCGCTCCTGATTGGCGGAGCGTTTGGCTGGGGTACTTATTATATGTACCAACGCAATATCGAGGTCACCTGATATCGTGCAACGGCCTGCCATCGACATACGAAATATTTTAAAGCGCTACGGGAAAATCCAGGCGCTGGATAATGTCACGTTTCAGATACCAACGGGTGAAATATTCGGATTGCTGGGACCAAACGGGGCCGGGAAATCGACGCTCATCAATATCCTCTGTGGGTTGGTCAAACCGGATGCAGGTTCAGTAACAATTGCAGGACACGATGCGAAACGTGAGCACCAGGTCGCCGCGGAAGATTTCGGTGTTTTGCTGGAATCGTTCGGCTTTTATCCCACTTACACTGCCAGAGATACTCTCACCATACTCCAGAGATACCGCGGTTACCGGGATCAGGACGAGGTCGATACGTTGCTGGACAAGGTGGGGCTTTCCGAACGGGCTGATTCCCGGGTACAAAGTTATTCCCAGGGGATGCACAAGCGCTTGGGCATTGCGACAGCACTCCTCGGCGATCCAAAAATTATCATTTTGGATGAGCCGACAGCCGGACTCGATCCGGGGGGAATGCAGGCCATTCGGACTCTGCTCACTGACCTCCATGCAGAAGGTACAACAATCGTCATCTCAAGCCATCTGCTGGGCGAAATTGAACGGCTGTGTACCCGCATTGCTCTGCTCAAAAGCGGAGAGATTATTTCCGAAGGAGTTCTGAAAGATATTCTCACCCAGGACGGCGATATCACATCGCTGGAAGACTATTTTCTAAAGCAAACGGGAGACTACAATGCGCATGAGTAAGCAGCTGGTTGGTCTCATCATTCTGATTTTGGTCGGGAGTACTGGGAACGCGGGACCATTCGAACAGACGGTACTTACCGTTCCGGATTCCATCCACGCAATCAAAGCAGGTGACTGGGATGGCGACGGCGATACGGACCTTTTGGTAATGGGAGTGGAGCGGTGGCACGTAATATTGCAGGAGGACGGCGCGTGGCAACAGGGGGATTCGGGCCTGCAGATAATCCCTGATTCGGCGATGATAGTCTATGATTTGGGAAATATCGACGATCAACCGGATATCGAACTAATTTTCTGCACGCGGGACGGGATTTTCGCCCGCAAGTTGAGTGCTGAAAACGCTGAGGCAGTTCGCCTGGCTCCGGCGAAATCCATGTTTACCTACTTTCATGATCCCGCAGGATCTATGCGACCGTTTTATGCACGGGAAGTTCAAATCGTCGGAGAAATGGAGGCAGATCGACCGGCGGCGCTCTTTGTTCCAACGATGAATGGGCTGGATGTTTTTTCATTTGGCGCAGGTCGGTATATGCATGCCGCATCGATTGAAGGAGTTGCGGAGCGGGTTTTTACGCATGGTCGCCAGTTTCCGGGCGGGGAATACCGCATCCGCACCATGCGGCTATTGGACCTGAATAACGATGGCCGCAAGGATTTGGTATTCACGTTTCCGGAGGCTCTGCACGGATATCTGCAGCAGACCGATGGCACGTTTTCTTCGCAGGTCACCATTCCGCTGCCGGCAACTTTTTCACGGTCCGTCGGAACCGGGGAGAAACCTACCATCAAAGAGATGAGGGATCTGGACGGCGACGGCTGGCCGGAGATCATCGCCGATAAATTTATCAGTCAATCCATTTTGAATCCCCGGACGCAAATTCAGACGTATTTCGGACAGCCCGGCGCGGATGGGGTTGTGGCGTACCCGAATTCACCCGATCACGTGGTTGTTGTGGATGGTATTGCGACGCCATATCATCCGGATTTCGATCAGGATGGGGATCATGATATGGTCGTTTCCCGGCTGAAACTGAACATATTTAAAATCCTCAAGGCATTTATCACCTCGACTATCAACTGGGAAATCTGGATCTATCCGCTGGATGCTGACGGACACTACCCCAAAACTCCTGAGCGGAAGTTTTCAGCAAAGATGCAGTTCCAGCTGACCTCCACAAGTTCAACTGTTTCAGGGAGCAGCTTCGGAGAATGGGATTCCGATTTTAACGGCGATGGTATCCCCGACCTCGGCATCCAGAGCGATGACGAGGAAATATCGATTTTTCCGGGCGGAGTCAACGGCCCGTATGATACCGACCATCCAGTGAGGTTAGAATCGGAAGTACTCAGACAGTCGTATAAATATAAAGTAACCGACCTGGACAATGATAACGCCACGGACATACTGTTTTACCAGGATAACGGGACGGAACTGCAAATATTTTTGAGTCGGCTATGAAGTATCCGGAATTGAAAGCTCAGTGGTATTATCTGCGGAAATTACGCTGGCCTGTCTGGACGGCGATCGTTCTGGTAGGGGTGCAGGTGATCGTCTGGATAGGCTCAGGACGCATTGCTGCGTACCGGCAGGTGGAAGCACCGTCCGGATTTGAATTGCTGGGACTTCTGATGCACTCAGCCATGTACGTGATAGTGTTTGCGCTGGCCGCTGCGGCGGCTGCCGGTATTGCCGGTGAATATACGACCGGAGCGCTCCAAAAGATCCTAGTGGGACCTGTTAAACGAGGGCGCTACCTGACGAGTCGGGCTATCGTGCTGTTGACGCTTGGACTGGCGCTCCTCTGCATAGCATTGGTTAGTGCAATACTTATTACGATCCCACAGGGGAATTTGCACGGCCTGCGGGAGGGTGAATACATCATCATATCCACAGCACATCTCTGGTGGAATCTGTTGATCGCCTTTGGGGTCTCTGCCGTTGCCATGTTAGCGGTTCTCAGTTTTGGGATGTTCTGGGCCGCAGCGATCAGGTCTGCTGCCGCTTCGCTCATTCTCACGTTCGGGCTGTTGGTAGTCGGCGGGTTGCTGTATGCAACGGGCACCGGCGCGCTGTTCGGCATCGACGTATGGAATCTGCTCTTTTATTGCAATTATCCCTTCCGTACATATACGGAGGCCGCCCGGGGCTTGCCAATCACCTGGGGAGAAGGTGTATGGTCCGTGGTACTTGGCAGCGCCGCCTATACCGGGATATTTGGCGGCGGGGCATTGGGAATATTTTCCCGGATCGATCTGATCCGCAACCGGTGAATATATCAAAATGATATGGGCTTATATGGAAATGATATAAGGAATGGGAGACTTCGAAAATGCATCAAAAAAAATTTGTTCGGAAAACCCCTGTCTTTGTGCATCTTGCGGACGGGTAACTGAATGAGTTCGAACAATTGGCACGTATGTTGAAATAAAAACCAGTAAACAGAGCAGACGAGGGAGAAAATGAACGAGCAAAACGAAATCCAGCCCAGCGATGGGATATCGATGAGCATGGGAGAAAAACTCATCAATATTATCACTGCTCCCACTGTAGTTTTTGAGCACATTCGCGAGAAGGTAACCTGGCAGGACTACATTATTCCGTTGTTGATTGCGGTTGCCTTTGTCGGCATTTCGAGCATCGTGAGCGCGCCGTACACGCTGGAACTCACCAAAAAAGCGATTAAGGCGCAGAGCAGTCGAGTCGTCAATCAGGATATGTCGGAAGAGCAGCGGCAGTCGATCGAGAACCGGTTCCAGGAACAAATTGACAAGCAAGAAGAGCGATATTCGCCGCCGAAGGTGTATTACTGGTCGTTTTTGCGGGCGCTTGGCGGAATCGGGCTTTCACTGATGGTCCTGGCCGGCATCTATTATTTCAGTGGAAATACCATCCTTGCCGGACAAACCGCTTTTCCGAAGGTTCTGGCGCTTGTCACACTGCCACAGATGGTAAAGGTTATCGAATCCGTGTACAACATGGTTTTTGTCAGCATGACAAACAGTATCGAAGTGCCGTCGAGTCTGGCTGTGTTCCTGCCATACGGCATGACCGATGTGTTCAGCCTGGAACGCTACCAACAGGCCATGTTCACGCTTTTAAGCCAGATCGATATTTTCACTGTCTGGCGTATGGTGCTCTTTACTATCGGATTCAGCATCATTTATAAAGTTTCAAAAGGGAAAGCGGCAGCAGTCGTATTCGGATGGTGGACATTCTGGATGGTCATTACAACTGCCGGGTCATTTTTGTTCGCCGGATTAGCAGGTTAGGAATCGTAGAAAGGAATCGCGTACTGTTATGAATCGTATACTCATTTTTGTCGGCATAATGTTGATAGTGGGGATTGTCCTCGGGAGAGCTCAATCAACCCAAAGTGAGGATGTATTGGCCCTGGATAAGGCCATCCGGATTGCTCTGGAGAATAAAGTCGATGTCAAGATCGCCAAAAAACGGATGACCATTGCCGAAGCGGAAAAACAATCCGCCTGGTCGAATTATCTCCCCAGCGTAAGTGCCAGTGCTCAGGGCCGACGGACAAAACAGGGAGAGGGAGAGCGTTTTTTTAATGGGATTCGTTTTCCAACTGAGGCTGCTACTACGGAGGATTACAGTACGGGAATTTCGGTAAGTCAGAATATCTATGCAGGCGGAGCAGTCCGTAATTCAAATAAACTTGCTGATTTGGGATTGGAAATTGGTGAAGTCAAATATAACTCTGCAAAAGAGGCGGTTGTCTTAAACGTGACCAGTGCCTATTTGGATGTACTCCGGACCCGGGAATTGATGAAGGTGTACAAGAAGACGCTGGAGAGCAGCCAGGCGCAGGTTGAGTCTGTTCAAGAGCGGTATAATCTTGGTGCGGTTGCAAAAACTGATGTTCTCCGGGCAGAAACCCGGGCAGGTAATGATAAAATTAATCTGCTACAGCAACAGAATAGATTTAACCAGACAAAACGGAATTTAAATGTGGCGATGGGACGGAGCCCGATGGCAACAATTGTGCTTCCGGAATTCAATTATGAAGCACCGGAAGGTCCAGCAAGTGAAACCGCGAAGAAAACAGCGCTGAATAACAGTACTACTTTACAGGAACTTGAGTTAAATATTTCCCAGAGCCGAATTTCATTGAATATGGCAAAATCAAATTTTTTACCAGATTTGGGTGGATATTTTAGTTATAACAGATCCGGTTTTAGTCCGCGGGATTTGTACAGTGATTTTAGTAAAAATTGGAGCTATACAATAGGAGTTGAGTTAAGTATTCCAATCTATAACAATTCTGCTTCTATGGGGATGAAAACAAGACCATTAATCCAGCGGCGCCAAGCGGAATTGTCCATTGCGCAGAAGAATTATACAGATGCAAAACTGCAGATAGAATCCCAGGTGGAGAACCTCATCCAGCAGTTAGAAACCTACGCTGAAATTATTGAGCTAAACAGATTAAACCTGCAATCCGCGGAAGAGGACTTACGATTGGCGCGAGAGCGCTACAATGTGGGACAGGCGACCATTCTGGATGTTCTAGATGCACAGGCCAATCTCACAAACGCCCAGCAGATATTGGTATACGCAAAATTTGATGCCCAGAATGTTGAAGCACAATTGCAACGTGCAATGGGCACATTATTAGACGAGTAAATTGAAAGCAGGCGATAAGGGAGTCATTTCATGTCGAATAAGAAAAAAATATTAATCGGTTCTGGGATTGTGGTGGTGCTTGCGGTGCTGATCTTTTTTGGCACACGGGAAAAGCGGGCTAATGCCATGGAGGTGGAGACCCAGATCGTTGACGCCGGACAAATCGTGCAAAAAGTGAATGCAACTGGTCGGGTCCAGCCCGCAGTGGAAGTCAATATCTCGGCGAATGTCAGCGGCGAAATTGAGGACCTGGGGGTTGTTGAAGGTGATAAAGTCACGAAAGGGCAATTCCTCGTTCAGCTGGATAAAGAGCGCTACCAGGCTGCTTTCGATCGGGCGCAGAGTTCGGAAGCGTCCGCCCGGGCGGACGTGAAACTGGCGAAAAGTGAGCTGAAACGCGTCAGCAATCTGTATGAAAAAGGGTTGGCCAGCGAGGCGGAACTGGAACAAGCCGAGGCAAAACTGGAAAAGGCCAAAAGCAGTCTGGAACAGCAACAGGCGGCCCTGAAACAAGCCAAAGATGAGCTCTCGAAAACGAGGATCCATGCCCCCATCGCCGGGACGGTAACACGGCTTGAAAAAGAGGTTGGTGAAATTGCGCTGGGATCCACCTTTCAGAAAGATGTTATTATGACCATTGCTGATCTGTCAACAATGGAAGTTGTCGTGGAAGTCGATGAGAGCGACGTCATTGATGTGAGCCTCGACGATTCGGTCGAAGTGGAAGTCGATGCGTTGCCGGATACCACTTTTCACGGAAAGGTGACCGAAATTGCGCATTCGGCAGTGACAACCGGAGCAGGCAGCCAGGAGCAGGTTACGAATTTTGAGATTACCGTTACGCTGGATCAGCGGGCGCCGGAGTTACGTCCGGGGATGACTGCAGATGTTGCCATCGTCACGGAGGTAAAGAACAAGGCCATCGTGGTTCCGATCCAGGCGATAACTGTTCGCGCACCGAAACGCATTGAATCCAAAAACCCGGCTTCGCTGGAAAATCCGGAGAAAAAGGACAACCCCGGGGCAGAAGAGAAAAAGCGAAATCCGGTCAAACTCACCACAGAGATGGAAAAGCGCCGGGAAGAGATGGATGAAGTCGTTTTTGTCCTGAATACGGATGAGATGAAAGTTGAACAGCGAAAAGTGAACACCGGCATCAGCAGCGATACGCATTTTGAGATCATCTCCGGGCTGAATCCGGGTGAAGAAATTGTCGTCGGATCGTACCGGGCGGTCAGCCGGGAACTCGAGGACGGAAAAGCCGTTCAGCGCATGGGTGAAGAAGAGAAGGAAGTAAACTTATACCTAAATTGAGCGATTGTTGTGGATGAGATGTGCCAAGATGTTGAGATGAAAAGGGTTTGCGAAACCGGAGGCATACCCGGAGGGTCTGTTGAGGATTTCGCGGAGCCTTC
>JAANXI010000144.1 GCA_018263365.1 Fidelibacterota bacterium
GAACCTGAGGCATATACAAGTTTTACCCTGATAGACAATGACTTTGAAGAATCCCATTATTTTACCCATGGGATTGATGCGCTCCGGGTGACGTTGGCCCATGAACTCTTTCACCATTTTCATCTGGGATACGTTCTGGATACCGGCAATATCTGGTGGTATGAGCTGACCAGCAGTTGGTTTGAAGATGTTGCATATCCTGAGGTAAATGACTATGCGCAGTACGTTTCCCGGTTTTTTCATAATCCGAGGACGCTGGACCAGAGCGGAGGATACCAGGCGGCACATTACGGGTTTGTCCTCTCCGATTACGGCGAGCCTCAACTTTGGAATGAGATGTGGACGGCGTTCATTGATTCGTCGGCTTACTTCGCAATCGAATCAACCTTAGAAGAATACGGTACGTCCTTTTCACAATCGTACCAGCGATTTGCCGGATGGAACCTCCTTACTGGAGAACGGGCTCTCCCGGGAGTGGGATATCCGGACGCCGGTTTATACCCGGAGATCGAAGTCGACGGACAGATCACTATTCCCGATTCCCTGCCGACAAATAAGGCCATCGGCCCCAGAGATATCGGGTATTATGAGGTGTTTAACGGAAATGAGCCTCAATTTTACCAGATGGATTTTTCCGGAGACGGGGCGTTCCTCAAAGGAGTATTTGCGCTCTCTGACGATACCGAAATCCTGCGGGAATTCGATGCCGGTCAGTCGTTGGGAATAGACCTGAACCATCCGGATTATACTGGCTTAGTTGCACTCGCAAACGGGGGAGAACAGTTTAAAGCCCTGAAGATAGACCAAATTGTCAAAATCCTCAGGCCGTATCCGAATCCGTTCGTGCGGGGCGAGCATTCGGTGCTGAAACTGTACACCGTCCTTACCGAAAAGTCGGCTATAACGCTCCATATGTATAATATTCGTGGTCAAAAAATGTACACCTACAACTTTGGTCACACTGAGTTCGAAAGCGGACCACAAACCCTGACTATTCCATTGGATGCTGCTACGCTCGGAACTTTGAGCAGCGGGGTGTATTTCCTGCGGCTCGAAGCGGGAAATTCGCGGCAATCAACAAAATTCGTCCTCATCCAATGACTGATCAGTATAAGACTATCCAGTCTCCGGCCTCGGCGGAATTTAAGGAGAAGGGCTCCAAATTCATCGCGCAGGTTTTTCCTGTACAATCCAGGGAAGAGGCGGAGCAAAAACTCGCTGAGGTCAAGAAAGAATACTACGATGCTACGCATAATTGTTCGGCGTTTAAAGTAGGAATCGGAGACGATGCTGTCTACCATTACGATGATGACGGCGAGCCCTCCGGAACGGCAGGTCAGCCTATTTACCAGGCGATTACCGACGCCGATCTCACCGATGTGTTGATTGTGGTCACGAGGTATTTCGGCGGCACCAAACTCGGGACTGGCGGACTGATTCGCGCGTACAGCAAAGCAGCAACACAAGCGATCGAAGCCACAAAGATCATCACGAAACGGCTCGCGGAGAAATTGACTGTCCGCACTACTTACGATGATATCAGTCAGGTGATGCGGAGCCTGGACGAAGTCGAGGGGAAAATCCTCAGCCAGGATTACGGTGCAGATATTACCCTGCAGGTGGCCGTGCGCAAGTCCCTTGCGAATCAATTCACTGAGCGACTTACCGACCTGACCGCCGGGCGAATAGAATTTGGATAGGTACCCCAGAAATTTTATCTTTTGTGCTATGTTAACCCCAACAAAAATTTCGGTTATTGGATAGTTCATGCTGTCATTCTTCAATTTTCGCTGGTTACCTGGCATCATTATAATTCCATTGATGCTGATCGGATGCTCTTTGCTTTTTCAGAGGAATTCCCCCTCCAAAACAAATGCGGAATCCATCCTTGAGCAGGTTGAATCTCCGACGTACGATGAATTCAAACCGCTTCCGTGGCAGGATTACGAGCGGTTTTATCAGCGGAGTCAATTTTATTTCGGTGATACAAATGAAACAGGGCCGCATCCAGTGGCTATTATGGCACACGGCTGCGGGGGCGTGGGCGGATTTTACCCGGAACCGCCAACTCAAATAACTCCTGATGATTCTGGACGATATACAAATGATGGAGGCATTCATACCTACCTGAACACGTATGCTAATTTCTTCGGGAATCACGGTATAATTCCGTATGTGGTAGACAGCAACGGACCGCGTGAAAATCACCTGGTGGAATTCAACGACCGGGTTATTTCCTGTTACGATACGCTGGAAGAAAAACACGCAACGTATATCCCGACTCGCCTGGAAGATATCCGCAGAGCTGTGGCATATCTGGCATACCGCAGCAAGAAAGCCGGAAAGACTGATTCAAGCATGATTTATCCGGATTTGAACAATATTTACATCATTGGGTGGAGCCAGGGAGCAGAAACAATACTACGCTTTTCAATGGCGCCGGATTACCGGGATGGCGCAAACATCCTGCACACCATGGAATCCCCGTTCGCCCGGATTCCGGCGGAACTCCGGCCGCCACGTCTCAACCTTATCGGCGTCTATCCCGCCGCCGGACACCTGTTACGCCGTTCAGAATATCTACAGGAAAGCCGTGTGGTCAATACTGCAATATTTATCGGGACCAACGATGACTTTTATACGGATGTTCGGTCATTTCAAAGAGAACTCGTGGATATTCCCGGGATCCATCACTACCGAGAGTTCCCCGGATTAGAGCACTCGTATGATAAGGATGATCCTGCACCGGAAAATCGGCGCGCCGCCTGGCAAACCCGGAAGGACATATTGGAAATTATTAATGCAACGAGGCAGTTTTAATTGAGCCGCGAAGAAACGCGAAGGGAGATTGACATGTTGGGCCGTCCCCCCTCGACATTACTGGCCTCACCCTGTCCCCCTTCAAAGGGGATATAGGGACGTGGCCTGCGGTGCGGGGCTCGGCCTGGGAGTGTGTGGTGTTGGCGACGGTCCAGTAACCGTTCCGCCAGCGCCGGTTGGACTAGGCAGTAAATGAATGCCGCCCACATTCCCTTTCGCAAAAAGAGGAATACGGATGGGGAATCCCCATGAAATAGTTTTAAAAATTTCACGGTGCAAGCGTGGCGCAGTTTTACTGGCCAGATTTTATTATCCTTATTCCGGATATGGACTTTTTAATATCTTAGTTTGTGAATAAGGTTAGAACTATTTTCAGAAGAATGGTTTTTAAAATGAGGAGTGTTATCATCTGATGGCAGACACTGAGAAACAAGTTTCCACACGTATTCTGGAATTCCTCAATGAGGATCTTCCGTACAAGCGCAACCAAATGCGGTCCGCGCTGGCATTACTCATCAACAGGGCGACAATCCCGTTTGTAGCACGTTACAGAAAGGAAGCGACCGGCGAACTGAACGAGATAGAATTGAAGGATATCTCGGACAAGTATGATTATTACGAAGAACTGGAAGATCGCAAGGAGACCGTCCTCGGCACGATCGAAAAGCAGGGCAAACTCACCGATGAGTTAAAAGTGCAGATCCTCCAGTGTCGCGAAAAAACGAAACTGGAAGATTTGTACGCGCCGTACAAACCCAAACGTCGTACGCGCGCACAGAAAGCCAGGGAGAAAGGACTGGAGCCGCTGGCAGACCAAATCTGGGAGCAACCGGCAGACGGCGAGTCACTGGAAACCATGGCAGAGGAATTCCTGACCGAAGATGTGGAAACCGTCGAAGATGCCTTGGCCGGAGCCCACGACATCATTGCTGAGCGCATTGCCGATGATGCGGATATCCGGCAGTGGCTGCGCGGATACATGTACGAGAACGGACTGCTGACCGCCTCGGTGAAAAAGGAATGGAAGGACCAACCGTCCAAGTTCGAGATGTATTATGATTTTTCCGAACCGGTGAAGAGCATTGCCGGGCATCGATTTCTGGCAATTCGTCGGGGAGCATCCGAAGACATCCTGAATTACTCCATCGATGTGGATGCCGAGCCCGTCCTGGACTACATCGCCGGAAAATGCATCACTGATGAGAGTCCGTACACGGAATTCCTCGAAGAAGTGATTGCAGATGCTTATCAAAGACTGCTGTCGCTCTCAATCAGTTCGGGAATCCTCGCGGAAGTCAGAGAAGCGTCGGAAGAAGAGGCCATAGAAGTATTCTCAAAGAATGTGCGGGATCTGCTCATGGCCGCTCCGGCGGGGCACCGGAATACGCTCGCAATCGATCCTGGCTTCCGTACCGGCTGTAAAATCGCCGGATTGAATGAAACAGGGCAATTCCTGCAGAACGAGACTATCTACCCCCATCCACCGCAGGCGAAGCGGAAAGAAGCGGGCCAATTAGTAAAATTTCTTGTGGGGAAGTACGATATCGAACTCATCGCCATCGGCAACGGCACGGCTGGACGAGAGACTCAGACATTCGTGCAAGAGTTGCTTCGAAACAATGATATATCCGCCACCCCGGTGATGGTAAACGAATCCGGCGCGTCAGTGTACTCGGCTTCGGAAGTCGCTGTCGAGGAATTCCCGGATCTCGACGTGACAGTGCGCGGTGCGATATCCATTGGGCGTCGCCTGCAGGATCCCCTGGCGGAATTGGTGAAGATTGACCCCAAAAGTATTGGGGTGGGGCAGTATCAGCACGATGTAAACCAGACGAAACTGAAGGAGGAACTGGATTCGGTGGTGTCGAGTTGTGTGAACGCGGTCGGCGTGGATATCAACACGGCATCAAAGCAGCTTCTGACCCACGTTTCCGGGCTTACTTCCTCCACCGCCGCCGCGATTGTGGAGCAGCGGGAGAGCGACGGCATCTTCAGTAACCGACAGGAAATTCGGGATGTCGCCGGCATTGGTGACGTCACCTACGAACAGTGCGCCGGATTTCTGAAGATCCCCGGCGGTGACAACCCGCTGGATAACAGTAACGTGCATCCGGAGTCGTACTACATCGTTGAGAAGATGGTGCAGGACGTCGGGAAATCTCTGGAAGAGGTTATCGGAAGGGGAATAGATGTCGACCCCAAAAAGTATGTGGACGAGAACAAAGGATTACCGACCATCCAGGACATTCTGAAGGAATTGAAACGACCCGGCCGGGATCCCAGAGATGAATTCGAAGCGGCATCATTCAAAGAAGGCATCAATGAAATCGAAGACCTGAAAGAAGGAATGCTCCTTGAAGGAACTGTGACAAACGTGACTCACTTCGGCGGATTCGTGGATATCGGCGTCCACCAGGATGGATTAGTGCATATTTCCGAAATAGCCGATAAATTTGTGAAAGACCCGCACGAGGAAATGAAGGTCGGGCAGGTCATCAAAGTCAAAGTGTTAAACGTCGATGTAGACAGGAAACGCATCAGTTTGAGTATGAAGCAGGTGTGAATAGGCAATAGAAACACACCTTGGTGACTTATTAAATTGCGATAAAGAGGGGGGCGAGGAATTGACATTTGGGCCATTTCACACAACGGGTTAAGAAGTATGCGAAGGGAAAGTTAAGAACAAGTGAAAGAACAAGAGTGGAAAAACAACCACGTTCGTATAGGTTTTATTAGACCAGCCGGATATCAGACCGGGAACGCTAGAGACATGACGGTTTTAACATTAACACGATAACACCGTAACACTATAACACGGTTTTACTAACTTGAACACCTGCTCCGGGAGGAGTCCCTTCCGGGAAACACTATCGAACTAATCAAAGGAGTGTAGTATGGCTGCAATTGATTTATCGACTCTGAGTATAAACACAATACGAACACTTGCCATAGATGGCGTGCAAGAGGCCAATTCCGGCCATCCCGGGATGCCGATGGGCTGTGCCCCGATTGCGTATACGCTCTGGACGAAATTTATGAATTACTCGCCGGACGATCCGGCGTGGCCGAACCGGGATCGGTTTGTCCTCTCCGCCGGACACGGCTCTATGTTGCTTTACAGCATGTTGCATCTGACCGGGTATGATCTCCCGATGGAAGAACTGAAGAACTTTCGTCAGTTTGGCAGCAAAACCGCCGGGCATCCGGAATACTGGGAAGCGCCGGGTATCGAGACTACCACCGGTCCGCTGGGCCAGGGATTCAGCAACGGTGTGGGGATGGCGCTGGCTGGAAAGCACCTGGCCGCTGTGTTCAACAAGCCAGGATATCCTATCGTAGATCACAACATCTATGCGATTTGCAGCGACGGTGATATTATGGAGGGCATCTCTTCGGAAGCCGCCTCGCTCGCCGGACATCTTGGTTTGGATAATATTATTTTTCTCTACGATGATAACAATATTACCATCGATGGTAACACGAGTTTGGCTTTTTCTGAAGATGTCCCAGAACGTTTTGAGGCTTATGACTGGCATGTCCAGACAGTGGATGATGCCAACGATTTGGATGCGCTGGAAAACGCCATCCGGACTGCCAAAGATGTGAGGGGCAAGCCGCACCTGATCTCTGTGAAGACCCACATCGGATACGGGAGTCCGAACAAACAGAATACATCGGACGCTCATGGAGCGCCCCTTGGAGAGGAGGAAGTCCGGCTGACCAAGGAAAATCTCGGCTGGGATCCGGAGAAAAAGTTTTATGTCCCGGACGAAGTGCGGGGCCATCTGACTACTAAGGCAAATGAGCGGAAGCAGGCGAAAGCGGAGTGGGATAATCTGTTTGAATCGTACCGCGAAGAATATCCGGAGCTGGCGACGGATTATAAACGTCGGATGGCAGAAAAACTGCCGGAGAATTGGGATACTGATCTTCCTGTATTTAAGCCCGAAAATGGCAAAATGGCGACGCGGAAAGCTTCCGGCGCGGCAATCCAAAAACTGGCGGCCAATATCCCTGAATTGATTGGCGGATCGGCTGACCTGGAGCCGTCCAACAAGACCTATATCGATACGGACAAGAACTTCGCTAAAGACGCCTGCGACCAGCGCAATATCCACTTTGGAGTCCGGGAACACGCCATGGGCGGTATCCTCAATGGGATGTCGTTGCAAAAGGGAGTACGGCCGTATGGTGGGACTTTCCTGATATTTTCGGATTATATGCGTCCAACGCTACGTCTCGCCGCCATGATGGGCCTCACGAATATTTACATCTACACGCACGATTCCATTGGTCTGGGTGAGGACGGCCCGACCCACCAGCCGATTGAGCAATTGGCTTCCTTGCGGGCTATTCCGAATTTTCTTACCCTGCGTCCCGCCGATGCTAACGAAGTGGTCGAGTGCTGGAAGATTGCCTTGCAGCAAACCGATAGACCGACCGCACTTATTTTAACACGACAGGGATTACCGATTTTTGACCGGACTCAGGTCGCCGCAGCCTCAAATGTAGCGAAGGGCGGATACGTTTTGCGGGACTCCGGAGAGAGTCCCGAAGTGATTCTACTGGCCTCCGGCTCCGAAGTGGCGCTGGCACTCGCCGCGCAGAATGATCTTGCTTCGCAGGGAATTGAATCGAGAGTCGTCAATATGTGCTCGTGGGAACTGTTTGAAGAGCAGTCGCCAGAGTACAAAGACGCCGTTTTACCGGCTGCCATTCAGAATCGCGTCGTCATTGAGGCAGGGCGACGAACCGGCTGGGAGCGATATGGCGGTACCACGAATGCCGCCTACATCACCATGGAGACCTTTGGCGCATCCGCCCCCGGAAATGAAGTGTTCGAACACTACGGGTTTACAGCGGAGAATGTAGTTGAGAAGACTAAAGGATTGTTGAGTTAGCTGTTGTACATTATTTGAATTCCCAAAATCTGGAGATGCCATCCCGCGCTGGCGGGATGGCATCTTTGGTGTAAAGCGTTATTCCTCTGGTTTCTTAAACCGTAAAAACCCAATCAATCGCCAGAACCCCCAAAGCAGAAAAAGATACCCCACCAGAATCCCAAGTGTAACCCAGTAGCCAAACAGGGAATTACCAAAGAAGTTCATCGGGACATTCAGCACGACTAAAAGCGGAAACCCGAATACCAGCGCAACGCCGCTTCCATAGACAAGATCTTCTGCTACCGGCGTTTTGAACTCCGGATCGGTGACGCGTACCAGGACCAGCCCGGAATTGATCGTTCCGGTCATCTCACCAAAGATGCCGATAAACCGTTCGAAGTGATTGTTGTCGAAGGCCCTGTACTGCAACCAGCGACAGAGGAAATAACTTCCGATGCCACCAACTACACTCATCAATGCGAGCGGGAGCCAATATTGGCCAACGATGACAAGGGAGATCGCCGCTATGGCTCCAACAACAAGATAATCGACGAATACACCGGCGGAACGGGTCATGAGTCCCGGATCGATGAGATAGGACCTGCCAGAGATATCAAAGAGTTTCCGCACGCCGATGGCGATAAGACTTCCCAGCACGAAGTGAAACGACCAGAGCGTGCTGACAAAATCGTGCAGCCCCGCTGATTCCATCAGATTAGCGAGGAACGCCACCACGCCGTAGGTGATGAGGTAGAGAAAACCGATCAGTCCCAGTTGAAAGGCATACGGTTCAATGGCTTCAGTGGAGAGCGTTAACCGGCCGGCGACTTCCGGCTCCTTTTCCTTGACCACACCGATACGCATATCTCTGGAAATGCCTTCCATGCCATCGATGAGTTTGGTCTCGCGCCGCTTGATGCCGAGTTGGATGAGCCAAATCCCGGAGAAGTACGCGATGAGATATCCGATGGCCGCAAATGTAAGGCCAACATTCCCACCGCCGGCAAATCCAAAACTCTCCCAGCTGTGTCCCATGGTGTATGCCACACCCGGGCCCATCCCGAATCCCAGCGGCAGGAGGAGGCCCATACCGGCAAACAGGTCCGGCATCACAGTATAGATAAGAATCAGGGCGATCGTTAATCCGATGATGCCCTGGATCAAATAATTGGAGACAAACGCCAGTCCGGTGCTGATGGGCCCTTTGCCCCAATCGGTTTTCTCCTCACGCAAACCGATAGCGATAAAGGTGAGTGCCAGCAGATGGTAGACGTACACACCGAGCCGGTCCGAGGTGATGCTGGTTATACCCAACAGCTGAGGTCCCAGAATCAGCGCCAGAAATCCGGCGACTATATTGTTCGGAATCAGAAATCGCTGGAAAAATTTCACGTATCGCCGGAGAATAGTCGCGATGACCAAAAACATACTCAGCAGGCCAAAATCAATGACAACATCTTTGAGGTTAACCGTCAGATCCCATGTACTGCTCACAAGATACTCCTTTCAGCGTTTAACATCAGCGTTTGTTCGTCGTCAGGTGGCGATATATTTTCTACAGGGAGGTGGCATTACTGACGAAATTGTTCCTTCTTCCACTTCTGAAACAGATGCGCCACTTTATATCGCTGGTATTTCCCGGTGGATGTCACGGGCATTTCATCGCCAAACACCACGACTTTGGGCTGTTTGTGAAACGGGAGATGAGCCCGGCATTCCGACAGGATATCCTCTTCTGTCAGTGCGGCTCCGTCTTCCGTCTGAATATACGCACCAACTTCTTCGCCATACCAGTCATTTTCGAACCCAACGGCGATTCCGGCTTTCACACCGTCGATGTGCATCAATACTTCGTCGATTTCCAGGGGGGCGATATTCACACCACCGCGGATAATCAACTCTTTCAGCCGTCCGGTGATAAAGAAAAACTGCCGCCCATGCTCATCCACCTCATAAAAGCCTTCGTCGCCGGAACGGAACCAGCCGTGTTTAAACGTATCTGAATTGGCGTCAGGGTACTGGAAATAGTATTTCATAACATTGTGGCCACGGATGACGATTTCTCCGCGCTCACCGGGTTCCAGTGAGTTCCCGTCCTCGTCGTGGATGTCCATTTCGTTCGGTGGAATCGGCGCGCCAATCGACGGGTAACCGTAATCTTGCATCCAGTGGCGGTGCTCCTCTTCGGATAAATCCAGTGGCAGAAAACACGAATAGCAGGTAGTCTCAGATAATCCGTACCCGTGCATAATCGGAATCCCGAACCGTTCCTCGAACTGTCGGCCCAATTCGACCGTCAGCGGACCTGCGCCACAGATAATATGCCGGAATCCGCCCAGGTCAAGTTCTTCTCCGGAGATATCCGTCTGGAGCAGAATCTGGAGGAGCGTCGGCACAACGCTCACGACCTGGACGCCCTCTTCTTGAATCCTTGGAAAAAAGGTGCTGGTCTGGAACCTGCGGTTCAGGACGGTAGTACCGCCGAAATACAGCGGAGTTAACAGGGTAACGACCGTCCCGTTGACATGGTGAATCGGAAGGACACACATCATTCGCTGGGGATCGTCCATCTCATGCCATTCGGCGATGGCCTTGGCATCCACCAGCAGATTATACTGCTGCAGTACCACGCCCTTGGGTTTTCCTGTTGTGCCAGAGGTGTAGACGATGAACGCTTTCTCGTCCAATGTATTTTCGATCGGGGAATCGAGTTCAACCGGATATTCATGGACGACATCAGGAAATACCGGCAGATTTTCCGAATTCTCGCCGGTGACTATAATCTGTTGCAGCAATGGCAACTGCGAATTCAGGGAAATGATTCGCTCCAGATACTCCGCCCGGGCAAATGCCAGTTTTACCTTGGAGTTTTCTAGAATGTACTGTATGCGCTCATCGTCTTCACCCACATTGATAGGGACTACACTCGCGCCAATCGACATGGCTGCCAGGTACTGAATGACCGTATCGCTGTGATTATGTGCGATTGTGGCTATACGATCACCCCGGGAAATACCGGTGTTGCTCAGATAATTTGCGGTTTGATTGACTTGTTCACTGAATTCTCTGTATGAATACTGTGAACGGGCGCCCGATTCGTCATAATAGACAAGATACGGCTTCTCTCCGTATCGCTCTGCCTGTTTGGTCAGGAGATCGTGGATTCCGGTATAAGGTACAAGCCGGTCTCCCGGTGGAATCTCCCGCACCGTCTGCGCTCTGAGCAGGTTTTGTTGAGTCTCTGATGAATTTATATGTTGATTTATATGTTGTTCCATTGGTGCGAATTATACCTCCATTGATTGCACTTATGGCTTGCTGCGTAGATTAAATCAAAAAAGTATGTAAAACGCGGAAGTCGCGTGAGTGTGCGCCGCTATTTTGTTTCGTAGGGAATGCGCGGCATAGCAAACAGGTCCGTCACCCGGCAGTAATCATCACCGGCGAGACGGGCAATCGGTTTTAGTTTTTCAAGATCAATGCGTCCCTCATGGTACAAATCATCTGCTACATGAAAATAGACGACTTCTCCAATGATGACATTTCCGCTGCCGGGCGTTCCGTCTTCACCGATTGAAACATGCTTTGTCAATTTGCATTCAAAATTGATCGGTGATTCCTTCACCCGTGGCGGAGTAATTTTGACCGATGGGGCAGGAGTCAGCCCAGCCTCCTCAAATTCGTTGTATTGCTTCGGATATTCTGTCGCCGCAATATTCATGTTCTCCGCAATATCCTCAGTGACAATATTCACTACAAATTCTTCGGTCTCCAGGATATTCAATAAGGTGTCTTTTCGGGTGCCGTCCGCACTCCGATTGACCGGCGCAAACATAATCGTTGGCGGATTGGGGCACACTGCGTTAAAAAAACTGAATGGCGCGAGATTTAGCCGTCCGTCAGCATTTTGACTGGAGACAAAGGCGATCGGCCTCGGTACCACCGAACCAATCAACAGTTTGTAGTTATCGCGAAAAGGTTGCGAGTGCGGATCGATTTCCATCAGGTGATTTCCTTGCCAGTGTGTAAATCGTTATCGTCTCTGTCGGTCTAATCTACCCAAGAATATGGATAGTCAGGATCATCGAGCTCCTGTGATTGTTTGGTTAGGTATAACGGTCGAAACGTATCCAGCATTACTGCAAGTTCATCCGTTCGTTCTTTGCCTATACTGGCCTCTGTCTTGCCCGGCTGCGGTCCGTGCGGGACATTTCCCGGATGGTAGGTGATGGAGCTCCGTTCAACTCCTTCGCGGCTCATAAAGTCCCCCTCGACGTAGTAGATGATCTCATCGCTGTCGACGTTGTGGTGAAAATACGGCGCCGGAATGGATTTGGGGTGATAATCGAACAGCCGCGGCACGAAAGAGCAGATGACAAACTGCTCCGTTTCAAATGTCTGATGCACCGGTGGTGGCTGGTGAATTCGTCCGGTGATCGGCTCAAAGTCATCGATATTGAATATCCAGGGATAGAAATAGCCGTCCCAACCCACCACATCGAACGGATGATGATCGAGCACAAAGGTCGTGATCCGGTTCCGGGCTTTCACCCTGATGTGAAATTCGCCGGTTTCAACTCTGGGCTCCATATATTTCGGTCGCCTGAGGTCCCGCTCACAGAACGGCGAATGCTCCAGGAGTTGTCCATGTTCGTTCCGATATCGCTTCGGTGTGTTGATCGGCCACTGGGATTCGAAAATTAACAAGCGGGAATTATCGCTGTTGAGCGACATGTTGTAGGTGATACCCCGGGGAATTACTATGTAATCGCCCTTGTGAAATTCCAGTTTCCCGTACGGTGATTTGAGTTCGCCTGACCCGTCGTGGACAAATATCACCTCATCGCAATCGCCGTTCCGATAAAAATCATCCATCGATTGCTCGGGCCTGCACACCGAAATCGTCACATCCTGGTTAAACATCAGCGGAATTCGTCCGGACGTGATATCACCGTGAACGGGAATGTCCTCCGTCCTCAGATGATGATGTCTTATTTTTTCATCCCATGCTTCCGGTTCCGGCAGCACTTCGCCCTCAACTTTTGTACTCACTGTCGGGGCATGGATGTGATAGAGAAGAGAGGTGATATTATTAAACCCGTAGGTGCTTTTCAGTTCCTCGCGGTAGAGGTTTCCCTCCTCATCGCGGAACTGCGTATGTCGCTTGTGGGGGATATCCCCAAGTTGATGGTATAAAGGCATAGCGTCTGTTTATCCTTTTTTTGCTCCGATTGTATTGGTAAGCGTTCCTAAGCGTTCAATAGCCAGAGATACCGTATCGCCGGGCTGCAACCAGCCGTATTCATCTGCGCCCAGCTCCAGGATGCACCCGGTTCCGACCGTGCCGGATCCGATCACATCGCCTGGGTACAGCGTACAGTCCGCACTGGCGCGTTCGATCATCCTGGCGAAGCTGTGATAGAGCGTATTCCAGTTCCCGGATGAGTATTGTTCGCCATTTACGGTGGCGGTCATGGTAATGTTGTAGTTTTCACCGTCTTCGGCAGTAGATAACTCTTCCTGTGTCACGAGATACGGTCCCAGGGATGTTGCGAAGTCTTTTCCTTTCGCCGGGCCAAGACCGACCTGCATCTCCTCCCTCTGGACATCTCTGGCGCTCCAGTCATTCATAATTGCATAGCCCGCGATATATTCTTCCGCGTCCTCAGCGGAAATATCCCGTCCTTTGCGACCGATAATTGCCGCAATTTCCAGTTCGAAATCCAGCGCTTCACTACTTTGCGGGTACGGAATTTCCGTATTCGGGCCGTACACCGCCTGGTGATTGCTGAAGTAGAAAACCGGGATGTCGTACCATTCATCGATCATGTCCAGTCCCCGATTGGCTCTGGCAGTCTTGACATGGTTCTCGAAGGCATAAAAATCGCGGAGCGATCGCGGAAAAGGTACAGGCGCCAGTATCTCGGCCTGACCATCGGGAAAAAACAATTCCGGTCGCGTGGTTGGTGAAGATTGCTCAAACATCTCCGTCACCAGCCGGTGGTTGTATTCGAAATCCTGTAGAAAATCAAGCATGTCATTGGGCATTTTCGTGTTCCCGAACGATCGGGCGGCTCCGGGAATATCGAAAATCCGATCGTCGTGCCAGATACCTATCGAATGCAATCCTTCCCTTTGGTAGGAGATATACTTCATGTGAACGCTTCCTTATTTAGAGATTACCACGTTTCTGCTGCTCGTATTCAATCGCCTCGAACAGCGCTTTAAAGTTCCCTTTGCCGAATCCCTGGCTGCCTTTTCGCTGAATCACTTCGAAGAAAAGGGTCGGACGGTCCTCAACCGGCTTGGTGAACAGTTGCAGCAAGTATCCCTGCTCATCCCTGTCGACCAGCACATGCAGGTCTTTGAGAACCTCGATATCCTCATCGATATCGCCAACCCGGTCCAGAAGGTTCTCATAGTAGGAATCCGGCACCTGCAAAAACTTGATTCCGTTTGTTCGCAGGCGATCGACAGCCTGGATTATGTCGTTCGTGTGCAGCGCAACGTGTTGTACCCCAGGCGATTTATAATAGTCCAGGTATTCCTGGATTTGTGACTTTTTCAGCCCTTCCGCCGGTTCGTTGATGGGCAGTTTGATCCGCCCGTTGGCATTCTTCATCACCCGGCTGCGCAACGACGAATATTTCGTGCTAATGTCCTTTTCGTCGAAGTTCTGGAGCACGTGAAATCCAAAGCAGGATTCGTAGTACTCGGCCCAGTCGTTCATCTTGCCGTCTTCCACGTTGCCAACGATGTGATCAACGAACTCCAGGTTGGTTTCGTTGATTTTCCAGTCCTCCAAACCGTACTCTTCGTATCCCGGCAGAAAGGTGCCTTCGAATTCGTCCCGCTGAATGAAGGTATGCTGGGTTTCGCCGTATGTCCCGACCGTGGCTTTCAGGATTTTCCCGCCGTCGCCGTATTCTTCCGTGGGTTCAGCAATTGGGATAGCGCCGTTCTTCACAGTCTGGTCAAACGCTGCCGCGGCATCGTCAACCCATAGTGCAATGTCTTTCACGCCGTCCCCGTGACGATGGACATGATCGGCTATCGGGCTGTCCGGTCCCAGCGGGGAAGTGATTACAATTCGTACCTTACCTTGCTCCACAACATAGGAGGCCGTATCCTTCACTCCGGTCTCCGGGCCGCGGTAGGCCACGGGCCGGAACCCGAAACCGCTGCAAAAGAAATGCATCGCCTGCTTGGCATTCCCAACGTACATTTCCACATGGTCAGTGCCATGAATCGGGATGTCAATCTCTGTTGTTTGTGGATCTGCAACTGTCTCTATATTGGATTGAGTCATCGCTGACTCCTTTATTTTACCTTTGTATTTATTAACAAGAAAGTGGAGATAGTGATGCGTCTTTTTACATTGACATAATAGTTGTCCGTCAGGACAAAGGCAAGCTGCCAAATTTAATTTACCCCTCGATGATACCGGAATAGGGAGGGGGGATTATACGCAATTCCGCAGAAAAATTTCCGCATCTGAGTTTGCCACTCACTGGAAAAATAGTTACATTTTATGCTCACATGACTTCTACGACAACAAAGAGGCAGGATTATTCCAGAGATTGTTTGATTTTCTCAGCCCTTTTCCAGTTTTCTGATTCTGATTACTATCAAAAAATCTCAAACAAGATGAGGTATAGATTCTTATGAGTAATAACAATTCTGACGCAAAGGCATATAACGAGATCGAGCGCAGGGAATGGCTCAAATCGTTGGAATATGTGCTGGAATATGGTGGGCCGGAGCGGGTAAAACAGTTACTCCAGCTTATGGAGAATCGCGCCTACGAAGAAGGGGCGCGGCTCCCGTTTACCGCGAATACACCTTATGTCAATACGATCCCCGCTGATCAGGAGCCACCGTTTCCCGGCAGCCGCGAAATTGAGCGTCGTATCAAAAGTTTGTGCCGCTGGAATGCCATGGCAATGGTCGTCCGCGCCAATAAGGAGGAAGACGGTATCGGCGGGCACATTTCAACATACGCATCTTCGGCAACACTGTATGAAATTGGATTTAATCACTTTTTTCGCGCTGCCGAAAACGGATATGGCGGCGACCAGATTTATTTCCAGGGACACGCTTCCCCAGGCATGTATGCCCGGGCATTTTTGGAGGGGAGAATTTCTGAGACACAATTACGGAACTTTCGCAGAGAATTGGGGGAAGGCGGAGGAGTCTCCTCGTATCCGCATCCGTGGCTGATGCCCGGTTTCTGGGAGTTTCCGAGCGTGTCGATGGGGCTCGCCCCGATCCAGTCTATCTACCATGCCCGATTTATCCGCTACCTGGAAGACCGCGGCCTGA
>JAANXI010000145.1 GCA_018263365.1 Fidelibacterota bacterium
CCATGAATAACGATAAATGCCACCGAATTTTCCAGAAAAACCGGTATGCTTGGTGAAGAGTATCTGAGTCGGCTAGATCATCCTCAATACCAAGGAGGCTTTTCCACTCCAGGCTGTTGCGTACCGGGAAATATCCACCGGGATGATAGGTGAAACTCTGTGCTGCTCGAGATGATTTTTGTCGAATAACCGATTGCTCCCACTCGATGAGGTTTTTCCAGAACGTCTGCGAGGAAACCAGGCTATCGATGCGTTCATTTATTTTTGTCGCCGCTGACTCCCACACAGTTGAGTTTCCCCAGAGATGTCGCGCCTTTTGCACGGCCTGAAATTCCCATCCGGACATCCGGTTACTGATGTAATTATGATAATCGTTCAGGGGCATAATCAGGGGAGAGGANCCTCCCTCGGGACGCAATCGAAAGTCGAACGAAATTAGGCGTCCGTGAGCAGTATATTCTTGCATGGCCTGTATATACTTTTCCACAGCCTGCTGGATTGTGGGGTAGTCGGCATCCGGGGCAATGAGAAAAATCGCATCGATATCGGAGGAAAAATGCATCGTATCCGTGGCGGCAGAACCGGCGACGATGACGCTGAGGTCATCGCGGTACTCGTCCAGCCGGTAATCGAGGGAAGCCTGAAGAAAACAACGATATGCTTTTGCAAATAACTTCTGAGCGACCGACAAATCAATTGTCTCTGTAATCCAGTGGGAAAAAATGGTGGTCAGCAGAGTATGATGAACGTTGAGTGCTTCTTTTCTCCATTCTTCAAAAGGCGATTCCAACTGAGCAAGCGGACTGTAAATTTCGGAAAATTGTTCCGCCGGTATCGGATCGGGTGAATAAGAGAGCAGGGTATCGAGAAGCCCCGGTTGCTGAATGGTCCACGGTACGATTTTGGGGGTTTGCGATATGATATCCAATATAAGCCGTAATAATTTTCTGTTTCCACTAAGGATCCGATAGACGCTGCCGATGGCGGAATAGGAGCGGATGATGCGCTCAAAATCCGTGAGAGTTTGCGCTGGCAGGGGATAATCGTGCAGGATGTCGAGGAGCGCCGGACACAGCTCCCAGAAGGCGTGTCGCGTTTGGGAATCATGATTATTCGGAAAGCGTCCAGTTGCCAGCGACTGGATTTGTCCGGCGGCCTTCTCCGGGTTTGCAAACCCTTCCGACGCGAAATATTCCCGCCAATCTTCCTCAGAATATTTGCTGAAATTTTCGTCTTCACTTTCGGCCGGTCTCTCGAATATATTCGTATAGATGGTGCGAACAGTCTGCATCGTTTCAATGGTCTTCTGATACAATGATTGGTAATTGTCAGCGTTAATTGCGGCGGTAATCATCAGATTATCCGGTTCACTTTCCGGTAATTCGTGAATCTGTCTGTTCTCCTGTAGTTGCAGGGAATGCTCAATATTCCGGAGAAATTTGTAGGCGTTTTGCAAGGTGACGGATTCGTCCTGGCTCAGATATTTCTCATCCTTCGCCAGGTTCTGTAAACTCTCGACAGTATTTACAGACCGGATTTCCGGGGCTTGTCCACCAAATTGCAATTGGAGCGCCTGCACAATGAATTCGATGTCCCGGATACCGCCAGGATCGGTTTTCACGTTGACGCCATGAGCGGTTTGTGTCTCGGATTTTTCTCTGAGACCGATGATTTCATGGAGCGGGTATTGAATGGTTTTGGGAAAAATAAACGGGGCGAGCCGTTCCAGCGCCTTGCCACCAAAATCCCTGTCACCAGCGATTGGCCTGGCTTTCAGCAGCATCTGTCGTTCCCACAACCGGCCGCGCATCTCATAATAGTACAGATATGCGGAAAGTGACTGGCACAGAATACCGGATGTGCCATCCGGCCGGAGTCGGGTGTCGACCCGGTAGAGCATCCCGTGTTCGGACTGCGCATTCAGGATCCGGCAGATCTCCTCCGCAATCCTCTGAAAAGCGCTGCTATAGGTCTCTCCGTTGGTTAATTCTCCATCTTTGTCATAGATAAACATCAGGTCGATGTCCGAACTGTAGTTCAGCTCTTTGCCACCCAGTTTCCCCAGAGCAATAACAGTAAACCGGGATTCCGGGAGCCTCTCTTTTGCCTCAAATTTCGATTGTACCATTTGTGTGACTATCCTGACGAGAGTCTCAGCCAGGGCGCCAAGATCACGGACCGTGTGTTCGAATGATGCAATTCCCATTAGATCTCTCAGCGCAATTCGCAGGAAGTGTCTTCGGTGTAATCTGTGCAAAAATGAATGCTGACGATACGGCGACTCAAATGTGAAGACCGTCTCCTCGAATTGGCGTTGAAGTTGTGACTGGCTGACAGTTTGTCCGAGCGCCGCCTCTTCGACCAGCCAATAAAAATCCTCCGGGTTCCGCGTGAGCAGTTCCGCAAGGTACGGCGTCTTCGAGAGCGCGTTCCATAATACCTCAAAGGCGGAGGGATAATGTTCGAGGAAATCGAAGAGCGAAGAGGGATCAAAGAGCGAATCCAGGAAGCGATCCAGGTGATTCAAGGCAATCCATGGTTTGCTAGTATTCTCTACCCAGAATACGGCGTTTGCCAGGACGGTCGGATGTGAATGTCCGTAATCCTGAAATATGGAATGCCAGTTGCGCAAAAACTGCCGGGAATCGGGCAATTCTTCGGCGAGGAAGTGCCCGACTGCAAGATGTTTCGGAAACACCATGTCGCAATCTATTTGACTCGGTCGATGAAGGCAAAGGAAAAAGGAATTGCGATTGACATTTTAGGGGGATCGTTGTAAAATTTTCTCTCTTCAGACATTATTCAAAAGAGATAAATTTCGGGCAAAGTGAGGGGATTATGAGTGTAAAAGTCATTGAAACTGCAAATGCTCCAAAACCGGTTGGAACCTATAGTCAGGCAGTAATCGCCAACGGCTTTCTGTATTCCGCGGGACAGATAGGGCTGAATCCGAAAACCGGGGAGATGGTCACCTCCGGTTTCAAAGCCGAAGTGAAGCAGATTTTCCACAATCTCCAGGCGGTGCTTGCAGGCGGCGGTCTGACATTAGATGATGTCGTAAAATTCAATGTCTATATGACCGAACTGAGTCAATTCGGTGAAGTGAACGAAGTCTTCGCGGAATATTTTCCATCCCAACCACCGGCGCGTTCAGCTGTGCAGGTATCGGCTCTGCCCAAGGGCGCCAAAATCGAAATCGAATGTGTCGCGGCCTGTGAGTGAACAGCGGACTTCCCGGGAATCGTCGCTGCGATACACCATTGTTGCCAATCCCGCTGCCGGGAATGGCAAAACGCTGAATGCTCTGGACGAACTCCAGTATTATCTGAACGAATCACACCTGAAATATGAATTGGTCTTCACCCATTCTCCGATGGAAGCCGCGGAAATCGCGAGTAATAAGAGCCAACAAGGCTCCGATGTCATCGTTGCATTTGGCGGTGACGGTACAATTAACGAGGTGGCGAATGGGCTGGTCGGCGGTGAGGCACCGCTGGGGATTATCCCGTGTGGCTCCGGCAATGATTTTTCCAAAAGCACGGGCATTCCCAAAGATATCTCTGCGGCGGTGGATATTCTTGGGAACCACGCTGTAAAATCCATTGATGTTGGCAAGATCGAAGATCGGTATTTCGTTAATGGAATGGGAATAGGATTTGATGCGTTAGTGAATTACCGCGCTACGCAGATGCAAATGCTCAAAGGAAAAACATCCTATGTAGCATCGATCGTCTCCTCGCTTTTCCAATACCAGTCAATTGAGATGGAAGTCGAGTTTAACGGGACGGTTAAAACCGGCAAAACTTATTTGGTTGCATTGGGCAACGGGTTCTCCGTTGGGGGTGGATTCCGTCTGACTCCTGATGCCGTCCTGGATGATGCCTGCTTCGATGTATGCCATGTTGCGGAGGTAAAAAAGCGGACAATTATCCGGCATTTTTCGAAATTACTCGATGGGCGCGTCGGTGCAGTTGAGCAGGTGACGTTGTCCAAATCACCTGACCTGACAATTACCAGCGATGAGCATTTGCCGATTCACATCGATGGGGAGGTGTTCCGCATGGATGCGACGGAAGTGAACGTGAAAATTGTACCGAGTGCGCTGCCAGTGATCGGGAACTGGGGAGACACATCATCCACCGCCTAATTGCAGGATCATTTGCTGCGATAATCATCGGTATGTGTTGGTATGTTCCTGCACAAGCCCAAACGGAGGACAAAACAAGCGAGGCATTGCCTTCACCCCGGGGCGCGCTCATCCGATCGGCAATT
>JAANXI010000146.1 GCA_018263365.1 Fidelibacterota bacterium
GTGCTCTTCCGATCTCATCGGCCAGGGTACTCCGGGACACCCAGCCCCGGATGCCCATATGATGCAGTTTGGCCGGCTGGGCGCGAAGACAGGCTTCAATATCGGGCAGACTCCCCCGCCCAGTCAATTGGGCGAATGCCATGCAGCAATACTGATCCCAACAGGAAAACTGTCGCACTTTATAGTCTCTTCGATAACGGGTGACACAACGCCGGAAGGCTTTGCGTGGAAGATAGGACATCAGCTGGGAAAACATCAATTTGCCAGAATACATGGGAGCGATCTCCGCGGGTTGGTGGATGAGTTGGTCCCACCAAGGTGCGAAAATTCTGCTCAAGTCGATCCCGGCAATTTTGTGGAGCTAACAGCATGATATGCATATGGTTATACCAATCTGTAATTTTTAACAACCGGACACTACTGATGAAAAATGATATTTTTTCGCATATGAATTTTTTATTGATTTATTTAAAAAATATGTCGTTCTGAAATTCTAATATCACCAAACTTTTTCTCATGTGATCGTTTGTGATCCAAAACGGTATTTTCAAAATTTTTCCTAAAACTAAGAAACCCGCAAAGCCTTATGCCTTGCGGGTTTCGAGTAGTCGGAGCGACTGGATTTGAACCAGCGACCCCTACACCCCCAGTGTAGTGCGCTCACCGGGCTGCGCTACGCTCCGTGAATGTCAATTTTCATGAGGAAAAATATGGACAACCGGATGGGAATTCCAGTCATTTTATAAAGGATTATTTATTCGTCAAGTAATTCGAGGATCTCTTTGAGGCCCAGTTTAATCTGCTCCAGGTTTTTCCGGAGTTGGGCTTCGTCTATCTCACTCCCGTTGCCTTCCGTATCCCCGGCGCCATCCTCGTTATAATGCTCCAGTTGCTGGCGGGCGCCTTCGATCGTGTATTTTTGATCGTACAGAAGGTCTTTAATATGGAAGATAAGTTCGATATCCCGGTCGCGATAGACTCTGTTGCCTGCCCGGTTTTTGGACGGTTTCAGAATCGGAAACTCCGTCTCCCAGTACCGAAGCACGTAAGGCTTCAGGTCGGTCATCTCGGCGACTTCGCCGATAGAATAGTATAACTTTTTAATCGGTTTCTTATCCATTGATATATACGGGAGTTGATAACATCACTTCAATTGGTACTTTATATAATACTGCGACCGGTTGACCTTTTCAAGAACTATTTTTTATCGGTCATGGATTTTACCATAATGGTCCCGCCGTTGGCAAAATTGATGATGTTCTGCTTTAACCGATGCCAGTGATACGGCATGCCCGGACGAATCTTTGAAAGGATTGAGCGGACAGTATCGGTCAGATACACACCATTCCGATAAATTATTCGGTTGTCCTCCTCAAGCGTTTTATGGTTGTACGGCGCGAACACGCACCCGGCTTCATATCCGGCTTTTTCGCTGAGCTCGACAACTCGCCGGGCAAAGCGACCGAACGGAAACGCCACGTATTTGACTTCCGTTCCCAGAATGTCCTGAAGAGTCTCCTTCGATACCATGAGCTCATAATCGACTTCTGAGTCCGTCATTTCAAGGAGATTCTCGTGCGTCACGGTATGGCTACCGAACTCATGACCCGCCTCAAGCATCTCGCGCATCTGTCCCGCGTCCATGTGGCGGAAGCGCAGCCAGCCGAGGTTGACATCCCAGTGATTGATCTTCCCAATGAAATCCGTAATCACAAAAGAGGTAGACTTTGCCCCGTACTTTTCCATGATCGGAAAAGCATTGATGTAAACGGACTCGTATGCATCGTCAAACGTGATGGCGACCAGATCATCCCGATCCGGGGAATTCATCAGTGTAGACAGGGTTACCGGCTGGTAGCCCGCATCGATCAGTCCGGCAATATGTCGCTCAAACTGGTGGGGTGTAACCCGTGTGATGCCAAACTCAAAACGGGCATTCACTTTATGATATACAAGGATCGGCGAAGGTTTCATGATTTCTTCAACTAAATTTTTCAAAAGAAAAAAGGCGCGAACCGCTCACGTTCCGGGTCCGCGCCAGTAGTGAATTTCAGATTATCGGCTCAGGCTAATGCAACATCGATGGGAACGTAGTCCAGACCGAAGGCGTCGGCGACCCCTTCATGCGAGACTTTTCCCTTATAGATGTTCAGTCCCGGTCGTAATTCCGGATCATGCTTCAGGATAGTATCCACGCCCTGGTTGGCGATCTTTACCATATACGGCTGTGTGGCATTCGTGAGTGCAATTGTAGAGGTGTTCGGCACGGCTCCCGGCATATTTGCGACACAATAGTGAATCACGCCATCCACTACGAAAGTTGGATCTTCATGAGTCGTTGGTTTCACCGTTTCGATACATCCACCCTGATCAACAGCCACATCCACGATAACGGAACCGTCTCCCATTAGACTAAGCATATCTCTGGTCACAAGACGTGGCGCCTTTGCCCCGGGAATCAGCACGGCCCCGACCAGTAAATCGGTGGATTCCAGCATTTTCCGGATATTGTGCTGGTTGGAGTACAACGTGTAGACATTCTTCGGCATCACATCGTCCAGATAGCGCAACCGTTCAAGGTCGACATCCAGCACATAGACTTTTGCGCCCAGACCGGAGGCAATCTTGGCAGCATTAGTGCCGACGACACCACCACCGAGGACAGTCACCACCGCCGGCTCCACTCCGGGGACACCGCCGAGAAGCACACCTTTACCGCCCATGCGGCGTTCAAGGTATTTTGCGCCTTCCTGAACTGCCATGCGGCCGGCGACTTCGCTCATCGGAACGAGCAACGGTAAGGAACCGTCAGAATATGTCACAGTTTCATACGCAATACCGATGGCATTCGTATCGATAAAACCGCGGGTCAGTTCTTTCGAAGCGGCAAAATGGAAATAGGTAAAAACTATCTGGTCTTCCCTGATCATCGCGATTTCGGACGGTTGCGGCTCTTTTACTTTCACGATCATGTCCGCTTTGGAAAAAACCTCTTCGACAGTGTCAAGGACTTTCGCACCATAGGTTTCATACATCTCATTAGAAAAGCCACTCTGGACTCCGGCGTTGGTTTCAACGAGCACGGAATGGCCGTTTTTAGTTAATAATTCGGCTCCCATGGGAGTGACGCTGACACGGTTTTCGTTGTTCTTAATTTCACGGGGTACGCCAACAATCATAGTATGCTCCTTCAGTTAGAATGTTTGTCACCCGGCTTTAATATGCTGGTTACAAAGTGTTCCTGCGGAAAAATATCGTTGGCCAGATTCTGAACATCATCAACGGTCACCGCTTCAATTTCCGCCATGAATTCATCCATGGTCTGGAATTTATTGAAGTAGATATCCTGTTTTGCGAGGCGATTCATGCGGTTAAACATATTTTCGAGGGACAGCACAATACTTCCCTTCACCTGGGTTTTGACCTTCCGAAGTTCTTCGTTTAATATGGGTGCATTTTTCAGAGATTGCAATTCTTCCGTGATCTTTTCCTGCATAAATTCTAGCTGGGAGGTCTCCGTGCCCACATAGACGCCAAACAGGCCGTCATTCAGGTAAAAATCCATAAAGGAATAAATAGAATACACAAACCCGTATTTCTCTCGGATGTTTTGGAACAAACGAGCGCTCATGCCGCCACTGAGAACGGTGTTGAGCACTAGCAATGAATATCGGCGGGGATCGTTATAGGCAAATGTGCGGACGCCTGTTACCAGATGCGCCTGCTGTAATCCATTGGTATGCACTTTGGTGCCGACAACAGATTCCGGAGGTTCTGTTAGTTTTCGCGGGTTGGATACGGATGACTCCATCGTTCCCAGGGACTTTTCAACGAGTTGTACGAGTTCATCGTGGTCAATGTGGCCGGCGACCGCCACCACCAGCCGCCCTGGAAGATAAAATCTATCGGTAAACTCGCGGATCATCTCCGGAGAAAAATTACTGATGGATTCTCTAATTCCAAGGATGTTGTATCCAAGCGGATAATCGGGATACATCTGCTGCACAAACAGCTCGTGGATGTAATCGCTGGGAGTATCTTCGGTATCCGACAACTCTTCGAGGACAACACTTTTTTCTCGTTCAACGTCCTCCGCACGAAAGACCGGATTCAGAAGGATGTCGCTCAGGACATCTATGGCATCCGGCAGGTTTTCATCGAGAACGCGGGCATAAAAACAGGTGAGCTCCTTGCCTGTAAAGGCGTTGATCTGACCGCCAAACGACTCGATGGCGTTAGCGATCTCGAAAGGGGACCTGGCTTCGGTCCCCTTGAATACCATGTGCTCCATGAAATGCGCAATACCGTTGTTCTCCGGATTCTCATCTCTGGAGCCGGCTTCCACCCAAATGCCGACAGCCGCCGACCGGACGAAATCCACGTGCTCGGAGACCACTGTTATCCCATTGGGCAGAACCGTTTTGTTAATGTGCCCGTGTGGATTCATAGACCGGCTTATCCGTCGTCTTGTTTCGCGTCTTTCCGGCTAAGATCGAACCGACCCCGGTCATCGATTTTCAGGAGTTTCACCCTGACGGTGTCGCCAACATTCAGTACATCAGTTACCTTTTCAGTGCGCTTGTCCTGAATGTTTGAAATATGCAGTAATCCTTCTTTACCCGGCAGAATCTCGACGAAAGCGCCATAATTCTCGATACGTTTTACAAGACCGTCGTACACCTTTCCTTCTTCCGGAACTTCAGTGTACTGCTTGGCCATTTTCATTGCCAGGTCACCTGCATCGCGATTGTCAGCAGAGATGAAGACTGTGCCATCATCATCGATTTCGATGTTCGCGCCGGTCTCTTCCTGAATTTTCTTGACATTTTTACCGCCCGGACCAATCAGTGATCCGATCTTGTCAGGATCAATCTTGTATGAGACGATCTTCGGTGCGTATTCTGAGGTTTGGCTTCGGGGCGAATCCAGCGTCTTATCCATAATATTACGGATGTAGGCGCGGCCTTCTTTGGCCTGTTCAAGCGCTTCACGCATCAGTTCAAAGGAGATGCCCGATATCTTCAGATCCATCTGAATGGCTGTGATACCATCAGTGGTTCCGGCTACCTTAAAGTCCATATCACCATAATGATCTTCTTCACCAAGGATATCACTCAGAACCGTGTAACGATCACCATCTTTGACAAGCCCCATTGCAATACCGCTAACCTGCGCCTCAATCGGGACACCGGCATCCATCATCGCCAGCGAACCGGCACAGATGGTTGCCATTGACGAAGACCCGTTGGACTCCAGAATATCGGAGACGACACGAACGGTATACGCAAACTCTTCCGAATCCGGTATAACAAACTTGAACGACCGTTCCGCCAGATGACCATGTCCCGTTTCACGACGGCTGACACCGCGGATGGGTTTCACTTCACCAACACTGAATGGCGGGAAGTTATAATGGAGCATGAAGCTCTTTGAATATTCCTTGTTCAGATCATCAATCATCTGCTCGTCCATTTTCGTTCCGAGCGTCACACCAGTCAGGCTCTGTGTTTCACCACGGGTAAACAGTGACGAACCATGCGACCGCGGTAACAAGCCGACTTCACAGGAGATGTCCCGGATATCCGTGGGCTTCCGGCCGTCAATACGCACTTTAGATTCAAGTATCCGCTTCCGCACACCTTTTTTCAACAGATCTTCGATAATGTCGCCAATATCGCTTTCACTTTCGGGATATTCCTCTTCTAACGCTTCGAAAACTTCAGCCTTTAGTTCCCCACGGAGACGCGTACGTTCCTGCTTATCTGTGTTGGAGTTGATTTCGGCGATCTTCTCATCAGCGACCTGAGCTTCGATCGCACTCCTGAGGTCATCGTCGATTTTCACAACTTCAAATTCACGTTTGGTTACACCCAGTTCTTCCGCCAGTTCTTCCTGCAATTGGACGAGTTTCCTGATGGACTCGTGACCGACATTGAGTGCATCTACAAATTCATCTTCGGAGATCTGGGCCGCGTCACCTTCAACCATCATGACGCTCTCTTTATTACCGGCGACGATGAGATTGAGGTCTGAGTCTTCTAGTTCTTCCAGTGTCGGATTGATGCGAACCTCGCCATCAATGCGTCCAAGTCGAACCGAAGCAATTGGCCCGTCAAACGGGATATCGGAAATGGTGAGTGCGGTTGAGGCCCCTACAGTACCCAGTACATTCGCAAAATTCTGTTGATCTGAAGAGATCACGGCAATCATAATCTGGGTATCGTACATGTAGCCTTCTAGATCGGAAGAGCAGATCGGTCTGTCTGTCAGGCGTGCGCTCAGAACCTCATGGTCACTTGGGCGCCCCTCACGCTTGAAAAAACCACCCGGAACTTTCCCGGCGGCATATCCCTTTTCCCGGTAATCCACCATCAATGGGAAATACGGTAAATGGGTGGGTTTGTGTTCCGAGACTGCGGTGGCCAAAATCATCGTATCACCATACTGAATGGTGACGGCTCCATCTGCCTGGCGCGCCATTTTCCCCGTCTCTACAGTTAATGTACGGCCTGCTAATTCGATTGATTTACGTGTAATACTCAAGATTCCTCCTTCACCTACTCCACTTTCAATTGGTCCGGATTACTTCCGGAGACCAAGATTGGATATTAAGTTACGATACCGATCGATATCATTTTTGATTAAGTAATTCAACAGTCTGCGGCGCTTGCCAACCATTTGCATCAAACTGCGGCGGCTGGAATGATCCTGCTCGTTGCCCTGCAGATGTTGAGTCAGTTTCTGAATACGACTGGTTAAGAGTGCTATCTGGGCTTCGGGAGAACCAGTATCTCCTTCGTTGAGCCCGTACTCATCCAGAATTTCCTGTTTTTCTTCTTTGGTTAAAGCCATGTTCATTGCTCCTTCTGATATTGTTCCCACGGATCTCCGTCCGCAATGATGTTCTTGCATTGGGATTTGTCTTTCTGTAATTGCTCTATCAGGTCGTCAGCCGATTCAAATTCCTGTTCCTGGCGAAGGCGATGGAAAAAGTGAACCGTCAGCGTCTCTCCGTAGAGCGATTCCAATGGATCAGTCAATAAATGCACTTCCAGCGTGTGAGTTTTCCCGTCAAAGGTCGGGCGGTATCCGATGTTACACATACCATACGAATCGACAGTATCGCCCGTGACGTACACCAGATACACACCGTCCTGCGGGAATAGTTTGTGCTCGTTCGGTACAGTAATGTTTGCAGTGGGAAAATCCATCTTCTGGCCGCGTTTATCCCCTGCTCTTACCTGCCCCTCAACCTGATACGGGCGGGTCAAATACGGGATAGCATCTACAGTGTTTCCCGCTGTAACAAATTCACGGATACGGGAGCTGCTTACTGTACTTCCATCCGATAACTGTACTTCGTTGATCACTTCCGTCTGATACCCGAATTCCGATTCATGTTGATGCAAAAATGCCGCATCCCCTTCACGCCCCTGGCCAAAGGAGTGATCACAGCCAATAATGATCTCTTCCGGATTGCAGGGATCAACCAAATAATCCCGGAGAAAATCATACGCCCTGATTTGGGAAAATGTCTGTGTGAAGGGAACGATAACTATATGATCTATTTCAAACTCGCTTTGGAAAATTTTCTTTTTCTCACTCGTCGTTGTTAACAGCTCCACCGGGACTTTCTTGCCCCGTAACAACACCTCTTTCGGATGCGGAGAGAATGTAAATAAAATCGATGGAACCTGCAATGCTTTCGCACGGGTTTCCACTTGTGATATCAACCGTTTATGTCCCCGGTGCACGCCGTCAAAACTTCCGATCGTCACCACGCTCCCACTGAGTTCCGGTAAACTCCCTAAGCCGTTATGGAATTCCATGCACCTTCCACATTTTCTATCGGTATCGCCTCATCGATAGTATAATCGCCGACGGCCGTCCGGGTTAATTCACTCACTACCGCCCCAGTACCGAGGCCGTTCCCGATATCCCTGGCAAGCGCGCGGATATAGGTTCCTGAGGAGCATGTCACCTCAAAATATATATCCCTGCCTTCCATTTTCTCCACGTCGATATCGTACACGGTTACCTGGGTGGGCTCGCGGTCCACTGCCATTCCTTCTCTGGCGTATTCGTACAGTCGCTTTCCGCCTACCTTTTTAGCGGAATACATTGGCGGGATCTGATCAATATCTCCTGTATAATCTTCGATAACGCTCTCAATTTCGTCCAGAGATACGTTCACATGTTCATCGCGCTGCATTTCCCCATTGATATCGTGGGTATCGGTTTGTAGGCCAAGGCGAAAGACCGTCCGATACTTCTTTTTCAGCCGGCTCAGTTCATCAAAACGCTTTGTCGCGCCCCTACCCCCCAAAATCAACAGAACACCGGACGCAAACGGGTCCAACGCGCCACCGTGTCCTACTTTCTTTGCATTGGTGATTTTTTTAACCTTTCGAACAACCGAATATGAAGTAATTCCGGTAGGTTTATTGATATTCAGAACGATACCTTCAGGGGTCATACTTCATGATCTGATTTTTCCTGGTGGATCTGGTCGAGCAACTCAGCGATGCGGGCGGCGCGTTCTGCGGTCTCATCGAGTTCAAATGTGAGTTCCGGGACAAAACGCAAATCCAGTTCTCTGCCGATAATATAGCGAATTTCTTTTTTCTTCCGGACCACAGAGTGGAAAATCTGATCCTTCTCTTTCTCTGAAGTCGCCAGGATACTGAAAAATACTTTAGCATTCTTGAGATCCGGGGACATATCTACCCCGGTGACGGTCACTCTGGCAATTTGTGGAAGCGCCACTTCGGTAATCAGTTTTTCGCCAATCACCCGAAGGACGGCCTCTTCGACGCGTCGAACGCGATGACTTCCGCTCATAGCACCTCCATTTCCCGCCGGATGATCCGCACTGCCGGAAACCGTTCGATATGTTTTTCCAGAGAACTGAACATTTTATTCACCATTTGAGAATCGTTGCTGGCGGTCGTCATGGCGATATCAGCTCTTCCCCAGATATCTTGTAGCCCAACTTCGGCAAAGGAGACGTTGAACTTTTTCTGCACCTGTGTTCGCAAATGCGAAATCACCGACCGCTTTTGCTTGAGACTGCGGGTATCGTTGAGCAACAGTTCGATCCTCAGAAGTCCGATAACCATGATACACTATCAGGATGCCTCTGCCGATTGTTCGAGTGTCCGCTTCACGGTGACGATTTCATACGCCTCAATTTCATCTCCTACTTCCACGTCGTTGAATCCTTCGAGGGAGACGCCACACTCATATCCTTCAGCCACTTCCTTCACATCATCCTTGAACCGCTTGAGCGTGGCCACTTCACCGTCAAACACAATTTCATTGTTTCGATGGACTTTAGCTCTGGCATCTCTGGTAATTTTACCGTCGCTAACGTAGCAACCTGCCACCATTCCGGCTTTCGGCACCTTAAAAAGATCTCTGACCTCGATGGTGCCAATAGTTTTCTCTCGTTCCTCTGGTTCGAGCAAACCTTCAAGCGCCAGCCGGAGGTCGTTGACCGCGTCGTAGATGACCTTGTAATTCCTGATTTCGATATTTTCTTCCTTAGCCAGCGAAATTGCCTGTGGTGCAGTCCCGACATGGAAACCGATAATAATCGCATCGGATGCCACAGCCAACAGCACATCGGATTCGCTAATCATACCAACCCCCTTGTGCACCACATTAACTGCGACTTCACCGGTGCCAAGGCCTTGGAGCGAATCGCTCAGCGCTTCGATGGACCCATCGGCGTCACCTTTGATGACCACAGAGAGCTCCCGCACCTTTCCTTCCTTGATCTGTTGGGAAATTTCGTCTAGCGTGGTAAGCTTGTTGAGGCGCAGTTCGTGCTCGCGACGCTGCTTTTGTCTTTCAGCACTAATCTTTTTGGCATCCTTCTCTTCTTCGAGGACAACAAACGAGTCGCCTGCCTGTGGCACATCGTTAAATCCAAGGACTCGCACTGGCTGCGCTGGCCCCGCCTTCTCAACTTCGTTGCCGCGCTCATCGTGCATTGCGCGGACGCGTCCGGCGTGAATGCCGCACACGAAATTATCGCCGACCTTGAGTGTCCCTTTATCAACGAGCACCGTAGCCACAGGACCTAATCCTTTGTCGAGATTCGATTCAACCACAACGCCCCGGGCATGGGTGTCCGGATTGGCTTTCAGTTCAAGCAGATCGGCTTCGAGCACTAAGGATTCAAGCAGTTCGTCCACGCCCTCTCCGGTTTTGGCGGACAGTTCAATGGCCTGGTATTTTCCGCCCCAGTCTTCTACCAATATTTCTTGTTCGGAGAGTTCACGCCTCACGCGTTCGGGATCGGCTTCCGGCCGGTCGATCTTATTGATTGCCACGACGATTGGCACGCCTGCGGCCCTGGAATGGTTGATTGCTTCAATTGTCTGCGGCATCACCGCGTCATCGGCAGCCACAATTAGAATAACGATATCAGTAATCTGAGCGCCACGGGCACGCATGGCGGTAAACGCCTCGTGTCCCGGCGTATCAAGAAAAGTCACCTGTCGGTCGTTGTCCAGTTCGACGGAATAGGCGCCAATATGCTGGGTAATTCCACCAGCTTCCCCAGCGACCACATTCG
>JAANXI010000147.1 GCA_018263365.1 Fidelibacterota bacterium
ATGGAGATTTTTTTCATATCAACCGATCCGGGCTACCGGTCAATCTGCACCTGCAGCGGGGAGAACTGGCGACAAGCCCAATCCCCAGGGATGCCGTGGCGTTCACGCCGGATGACCGTATTCTTTTTGCCGATTTTCACATTGGGGGATACATACGGGTTGCCAAGGGACAGCGGTATCCACTCAGCGGAGTGAACCGGGAGCGCTGGAACGATGAACTCATCATGTATAATCGATACCATGGAAGGTCTACTCGAACCAATTCCTACGGGACCGAATTACGTGTGATTCCAATAGATGAGTGGCAAGTAAACCAACCATTCAGAGTACTTGTCCGGGCCAGGGAAATTGGCAAAGGAGATATGCCGATTCCAGAGCACGGGGCGATTCTGTCCGGCCATCATGTAGCAAGTATCTTCCTGAATAACAACATTGACATTGGCGATACACTCACGGTGGAAATTGACGTGGGACCATACGATGAACCTGTCACTGAAGCCATTGGCGGGGGGCCGATGATTATCAGGAACGGAAAAGTGATTGAACCGGACGAAGAAAGACATCCGCGCACTGGCATCGGCATCAACCGGGATACATCGAAAGTTTACCTGTTCACCGTTGATGGGAGAAGTGACAAGAGTGCGGGAATGACGCTCCACGAGATGGGCCAGTTCGTGAAACGGGAATTTAATATGTGGAATGCTCTGAATCTGGACGGTGGCGGCTCCACAACCATGGTCATCTGGAACACGATTGTGAACTCCCCATCGGATGCCTCCGGAGAGCGGCCCGTGGGAAATGCCTTGTTGTTAGTCTCTACAGCGCCGGATTCCGTATTAAGACCGTATCCGAAATCACCGGACCAATAAAGAGCATAATAAATTTCGCCTGTTTTCTGTGGAGAATTGTTGTAAATTTTTGTTTCGTGACACAAACCAGCCAATGGACTCACTACACCAATTGCGACGATAAGAGGAGAATCGAATGCGTAACATCATTGGAAGATTATTCGTACTCATAACACTGGGAGTGATGATGACTCAAAGCGCCTCTGCGGGTATTTTTCCGTATGATTACAAAGTGAACACACTCGACAACGGGCTGAAATACATCCTGATTCCGGTGGAAAGCCCCGGAGTTGTCTCGTATTTCAGCATAGTTCGTACCGGGAGCCGGGACGAATATGAGCCGGGGCATTCCGGATTTGCACACCTCTTCGAGCACATGATGTTCCGGGGTACCAAAAACTTTCCCGGCGATGTCTACGACGAAATGGTCACCCGTATCGGCGCGGACGGTAATGCCTACACTACCGATGATTATACATGCTACTTTATGACATTTGCGAAGCCGGACCTTGAACAGGTCATCATGCTGGAGAGCGATCGTTTCCAGAACCTGGAATACTCCGAAGCGGAGTTCCAGACCGAGACCGGGGCCGTTTATGGCGAATACCGGAAGGGACGAACAAGTCCGTGGTCAGTGCTCTACGAAGAAATTCACGAGATGGCCTATGATGTCCACACCTACGAACACACCACCATCGGCTTTGAGGAAGACATTAAGGCAATGCCCACAATGTACGAATATAGTCAGTCCTTCTTTAACCGGTACTACCGGCCTGAAAATGTAGTCATCCTGATAACAGGCGATTTCAATGAAAAAGAAACCGTAAATCTCCTGAAAAAGTACTACGGGAAGTGGGAACCCGACTATGTGAAACCGAAGATCGAATCTGAGCCGCCACAGGAGGAACCGCGCTCCAAAGAAGTGGATTACTCCGGCCGTACGCTGCCAATTATCGACATCGCATTCAAAGGGCCGGCTTTTGAGAACAACAAGGATGATATGGCTGCCATCTCCTTGCTTGGGGACCTGGCGTTTGGCGAAAACAGCGAACTTTACAAGCGTTTGGTTATCCAGGAACAGAAAGTCCAGTTCATCGCACCGAGTTTCGACAAAAACCGCGACCCGGGCCTACTGCACATTTTCAGCATGGTGAAATCACCGGAGGACATTGACTATGTTGAAGGCCTTATTAATGAAACGCTCGCGGAATATCAGGAAAAACCAGTGGATTCGGAAACACTTACAGAGTTGAAAAGCCGCGAAAAATATCAATTTCTCATGGATTTGGATACGCCATCGAGTGTAGCGCATAATTTAGCCCGGTACGTAGCGTTAACCGGAGGCATCGAGTCGGTCGACGAATATTACACGGCACTGGAGAACATAACTCCGGAAGACATCCAGCAAGTCGCAAAAACTTACTTCATCGAAGACGGCCGGAACACTATAGTTCTCAAAGGAGCGGAATAGTGAAACATTTACGCAAATTCAATCTGCTGCTCGTACTCATATTAATTGGAAATACCCTGGCATTTGGAGGAACACCCGTGTCTGATGACAATACCGTATTAGTCCCTGTGAAGGAGGATCCCACCATTTCGTTCCGGCTCTGGTTCAAAGTCGGGTCGCAGGATGATCCGAAGGGCAAGGAGGGACTGGCATACATCACGTCGGCGATGCTGGCTGAAGGATCGACGGAATCCCGCACCTACGAAGAAATTGTGTCCGCCTTGTATCCGCTGGCGGCAAGCTATGATGCCAACACCCACGTGGAACAGACGGTATTTTACGGACGCGTTCACAAAGATAACCTGGACCGGTATTACGAACTGTACACGGATGCCGTGCTGAATCCGGCCTTTACCGAAGAGGACCTCAGCCGGATCAAGAGCCAGGTGCTGAATTACCTCGAGAATACACTGCGATACTCCAGCGATGAGGAACTGGGTAAGTCGGCGCTGTACAATTTTGTGTACGAAGGTACGCCCTACGGGCATATCCCGGAAGGGACAGTCGAAAGCGTCAAGAGTATCACCGTAGAGGATGTGAGGGCCTTTTATAAGGAAAACTTCTGCAAAGAGAACGTGGTCATCGGACTGGGCGGCGGATATGATAAGAAGCTCGTTAATCAGCTCCAACAGGACCTGGGTAATCTCCCCTCCAATGAAAATGTAACAACGGTTACCACACCAGAGCCGGCGAAAATTGATGGCAGGGAAGTCCGGATTGTTGAAAAGGATGCCAACGCCACAGCAATAAGTATCGGATTTCCAATCGATATACTGCGCGGGGAGCGTGAATGGTATGCGCTTGCGCTGGCGAACTCCTATTTTGGCGAGCACCGGAACTCGAGCAGTCACCTGTACCAGGTGATCCGCGAAGCCCGCGGATTGAATTACGGCGACTATTCCTACATTGAGCGCTATCCCAACGGAGGACGACGCTCAAAGCCGATGCAGAATGTGAGCCTTCGCCGGCAGATGTTCGAAATCTGGATTCGTCCGGTGCCAAATAAAACGAAACATTTCGTACTCAGGACGACCATCCGTGAACTGGAGGACTTCGTTGAAAACGGATTGACCGAAGAAGAGTTCGAATTGACGCAGCAGTTCTTCAGCAAATATGTGCTCCATTATGCGCCAACCACAATGGCTCGGCTTGGTTACGCACTCGATGATGAGTTCTACGGCATCGATGGAAGCCACCTGGAAAAGTTCCGGACGATCATCCCGACGCTGTCCAGGGAAGAAGTGAATGCTGCAATCAAACAACAGTTGCAGTATAAGGATTTGAAAATTGCAATGGTGACCAATGATGCCGATAGTCTGAAATCAGCGCTGGTGAACGAAACGCCGAGCCCGATTGAATATGGAACCCCGAAGGATGATAACGTCTATGAAGCCGATAAAATAATCAAAGATTATCCGCTGAATATATCGGCTGATGATGTCGAAATCGTGCCGGTGGAGAAGATGTTCGCTAAGTAACAGATCTCAACGGGATTTTTGTATTGAAATGGAGCGGGAGCAAATCTATATTTGACGCTGAATGAAAAAGTATGGGGCTGTAGCTCAGCTGGGAGAGCACCACGTTCGCAACGTGGGGGTCGTCGGTTCGATCCCGATCAGCTCCACTCACAGGAAAGGGAGCAAAAGGCTCCCTTTTTTTGTTTAACAGAGTACAAATGAAATACCGACATTGTATGAGATATCTCTGGAAATCCTTCGGGTTTATTGGCTTTATTCTCCTGCTAACCGGATGCGCATTATTCCAAAAGAATGAACCAGCGCCGGATTCCGGGATTATTTACGGACCGGGTTTTGCGCTGTCGCTGACGGCGCCGGAAGGCTGGGAGCTCCGCGAACAGGAGGCCCAAAAACGAAGCCTATTTGCTGTGATTCTTCCGAAGGGCAAATCATGGGATAAGGCGAACCGACGGATGTACGCCAGTATTGCGGGCATTGATACTGCCGCTGATGAAGGACATCATGATATTTATGATCTGATGCGCCGAGATTCAGTCTACTTTTCCAACATTGCCGAAAATGTCAAGATAACAACCATCGATACGATCATTCGATCGAATGAGAGAGAAGTGTTCTTGCGGAAAGTTACCGGAATACCTAAGGAACCTTACAAAATTACGGCCTACGCCAATGAAGAGACAATGGTAGTGATGGTCGGGTTTGGCGCCCAAACAGAGAAGCTGTTTAATCAAACCCTCCCTCAGTTCTATCGCGTACTCTCATCATACCGGTTTTTTGACAGGAGCGCCAAAGTGATCATACCGGATGAACTCAATGAATGAGGATATTTTCTTACCATTCCCCTTGTAATCAGCCTCATCTGTACTTATTTTTTTGTAATTTAATTAAAGCCACCCTAGCTCAGATGGCCAGAGCAGCTCACTCGTAATGAGCAGGTCTCCGGTTCGAATCCGGAGGGTGGCTCTGCAATTCTTGCTTAATTATAATAACGACACCAATTTATGGATTAATTCTATGGCGTCATCTTTTAATGATCAGCACCTGTTAGCGCTGTTAGATCTGCATGATAATCTCAGCAGGATGACCTCGTGCCTCAGTGAATTGCTTGGGGATGACAAAGCGAAACAATCAGTGATCTACTGGCTGCGTTCAGATGGGGATTTTCACCGGTTATTTCCGGATGAGAGCGCCCTGCCCGAAATTATTGATGCTAAGCAATTTCAGGACGTTTTTGATGGATATGAGAACCTGCGGGTTGATGATGTTACTGAAGGTCTCTTCGGAGATTCTGTCCCTGAGTCAAACAAACTGATTCCGTTATATCACGGACAGGATTTATATGGACTATGGATTATTCCGGACCTGGCATCAGTGCCGGACAGTGATTTTCAGACTGCCGCAAAATATTTGAGCATCGGACTGGAACATGGGCAATTGATCAGAGAATCCGAACGGCAGAACAGGCGGTTGGTCAGCCTCGTGGAAGCGGGGGAGATATTTACATCGCAGACATCTCTGGATGACGTCCTGCAAAAACTTGTGGAAGAATTGCATGGGCGCTTTGGATACTCCTCTGTCGCAGTATTGGTACTGGAAGGTAAAAACCTTCGTATTGCGGCGGCTGAGGGATTCTATGAGGATATCATTGGATACACCTTCAATGTGAACAAGGGAATTACCGGCCGCGCAGCCCGTCACGGTGAGGATCAACTTGCCGGAGATGTGGCAGAAGATGAGGCGTATATTGATGCCGGAGCAAAGGACATCCAATCGGAAATGGCGGTTCCCATTCGGATGGGCGAAGAAGTCCTGGGGGTTTTAGATGCACAATCGACCCAACTACATGCATTCGACGAATCCGATGTGAACTTTTTGCATGTGGTGGCGAGACAGGCGGCTGTGGCAATACATAACGCAAAACTTTTTGAACATCTGGAGTCGACCAGAGATTACCTCGATAAACTATTGGACAGTTCCGGGGATGCCATCTTTGCCATCACCAAAGGCGGAGAAATCACTACCTGGAATTCCGGAGCAGAGCGCATTTACGGATATACCACTGAAGAAGCGCTTGGGAAGAGCGTGGATGATCTGGTGGACCCTGATGAACATAGCCGATCAGCGGATGATGTCATTAAACTGGTGCAGGAAAACGACGGTATTTATCAGGAAGATGAGGTCATCCGCAAGCGGAAGAACGGAGAAACCTTTCCGACGACCGCTACCTATACTTTGCTGCGTGATGAAACCGGGATCATTGGATTGAGTATTATTGAAAAAGACTTGACCTATTTAAAGCAGGCGACCAAACTCGATGCGGCGAAAACCCTGATTTCCACGGTAACCCATTATATAAATAATGCGGTTACTCCGCTCAATGGCCGGGCGCAGATTGCCGAAATGCAGCCGACGGATGAAAATATTGAAACCCTGATTGAAGTGAGCCTGGAAACCACCGAAAAAATTCAGGAAGTCATTAATACCATTTCTGAGATGAAAGAATTTATTACAACTCCTTATTACAATACGAGTTACATCATTAATCTCGAGGAACAGTTAAAGGAAAAACTGGCTGAAATCAAATCGGAGTGACCCAATTATTCCGTTGAAACTGTAGTGATAACGCTAGTTCGGCTCAACATTTTTCCTTCATTAATTCTTGTTATGTCATCCACTACCTTGGTAACAACATATTAACTCTCCCTTGATGGGTCACGAAACGGGAGGACTGCTGATAATAAGCCGAAGAATCTTTGCTATACAAACCGCTATTTGTGCTTTTGTTATGCGGTTTTCCGTATTATATTGACACGAGAGAGAGAATAAAGAGAAGGTCATGATGTGGAAATGACTGAAGAAATCTCAATAGCGAACGATCCGCAGCATGTTCAAGAACTGATAGAAATCACCGAACGCAAAATAATAGAAGCCAGTATTCCGGGTGAAATTGCCGATGATGTTTCAATAGCGCTCCTCGAAGCTGTGAATAATGCCATTATCCATGGAAATCAGCGGAATTTCAACAAAAATGTCACCGTGCGTATGACTATCGCCGACTCGAAGATAGAACTGGTGGTGAGTGACGAAGGAACCGGATTTGATCCATCCCAATTGGAAGACCCAAGCCAGCCGGAAAATATTTTTCGGCCGAGCGGCAGGGGGTTGTTTTTTATCCGGCAGTTAATGGATGAGGTGGAAATCAATTCCACCAATACGGGAAGTGAAATCGTCATGCGCAAGTATTGGTTCCGGCATGAAGCGTAAATTATTTTATATTATCGCATTTGCGCTTGGAGCGTTTCTGGTCACTGATTTTGCGCTAGCGCAGCCCAACTCCAACTCCGGGAAGTCCCGCTGGTCTATTCGGTCCTTCGATATGGGATTGACAAACCGGGGGATTTCAGTGGGGGGAACGTGGCGCCATCACTGGAACAGGGTTCAAAGCACACCGTTGCAGTTCAATCTGCTGTTCTACAGAGATTCGGATAAAATTCCTGTTTATGATTATTATTCTGGTCAGTCGATTGATACGCAGACGAAAAAAGTGATGTTTTTAAACATGCGTACTGGCTATCAGCACCGGGTATGGGCGGATGCGATTGCGGCGAATGTGCGTCCGTACTTGCTTGTTACGGGCGGGCCGGCTCTGGCCATAAACCCTGCCAATGTTGGCGGGTTCTTTGAGCGCTGGGGAAAAACCACGCTGAGTTACACCGCCAACCTGTTTGCCGGAGGCGGAGTTGATTTTGTCTATAGCCGATCAAGCCAGTTTTCTGTCACTCTCGGGTATGAAATTATGTATTTCCCCGCTCAGGTCGATGGTGTGCAAAATTACAGTGGCGTTGTCGTGATGCTCAGTTTTGGGGAGCGGTTGTAACTGTATTCATGCCCGATCGTACTCTTTTTTACGCACCAATTCATGTGACTTCCGGTGATATTTTCCAGATTTCTGGTGCTGAATTTAACCATATTATCAAGGTGTTACGGAAATCAGCTAATGATACAATTGAAGTCGTGAACGGGACAGGTGACGTAATCCATGCGACCATCACTGAGGTGAAGAAAGACTCTGTCACCTGTCGCGCTGAGGAGGCCAATACCCTGGATACGGAATTACCGATACAGGTGACATTGGCAGTTGGATTGATAAAGAATCAGCGGTATGAATGGATGGCAGAAAAGGCGACCGAGTTAGGTGTGACTTCGATTCAACCACTGCAGACGGATCGGGTTGTCCGTTCGGGGTTTCGCAAAGATCGCCTGGAGAAGAAAATTATCGCGGCGATGAAACAATCGGAGCGGGCCGTCCTCCCCCGGATCTTTGAGCCGGTTGAATTATCGGAGTATCTCACCAACAATCCGCAATCGCACCTTGTTTATGCCTCTCAAAATCCCGAATATCCTATGTTGAGTAATTATTGTACTCAACATAATTTTGAGGATATAACAATCCTGATAGGGCCGGAAGGCGGATGGAGCGACGCCGAATTTGAACTCTTTCGGAAACACGACGTTTTGCCAGTACATCTGGGCCGGCGGCGGTTGCGCACCGAGACAGCCGCAATTGCAGCGATAAGCCAGGTTGCGTTCTTATATGAATCGAAACAAATCCAAGCGGAGGAGATGATATGAGCGATTGTATCTTTTGTAAAATAGGTGCGGGAGACATGGAGAGTGATATCATTTGGGAGAGTGACAGCGCCGTGGGTTTTCGGGATATTAATCCCCAGGCGCCCACGCATATTTTGATCATCCCCCGCGAGCATGTGCCGATGATCGCCGACGCGAATGAAGAGCATCAGGAACTGCTGGGTGACTTAATCCTTACGGCAAAGAAGATTGCAGAACAGGAAGGTATTGCCGAAAACGGCTATCGGCTCGTATTCAACAATGGCGACCACGGCCGGCAGGACGTCTATCATATTCATTTACATTTACTTGGCGGAAGACAACTGACCTGGCCTCCGGGTTGATATAGAAGGCAAATTCTGAATTTATGTATATATCACAACTCGACATCTTTGGATTTAAGTCGTTTGCAAAGAAAACAACCCTGAAATTCGGCCCGGGTATAACCGGCATTGTCGGGCCGAACGGCTGCGGCAAAACAAATGTGGTGGATGCAATTCGCTGGGTTATGGGTGAGCAGAAAACTACGGTGCTCCGCAGCGACAGTATGCAGGAGGTTATCTTCAACGGCTCAAAGTCCATGAAGCCCCTTGGCATGTGCGAGGTGTCACTGACCATTCACAATAACAAGGGCATCCTGCCGATAGAGTTTAATGATGTGGTGGTTACAAGGCGTTTGTACAGAGATGGACAGAGCGAGTATCTGCTGAATAAAAAGGTCTGCCGCCTCAAAGATATCCAGAACCTTTTTGTGGACACCGGGATGGGAGCCGATGCTTATTCGGTTATAGAGCTCAAGATGGTTGAAGACATCCTGAGTGATACCAAAGATGAGCGCACACGGATGTTCGAGGAGGCGGCCGGCGTCAACAAATACAAACAGGAACGCAGAGCCGCACACCGGAAACTGGACGCGACCAAAGAGGACCTCCTCCGTCTGAACGATATCCTGTACGAGATTGAGAAAAACGTCAGCTCGTTGAAGCGGCAGATGAAAAAATATGAGCGGTATCAGCGCTATCAGAATGAATTGCAGACAAAGGAAATCCAGTTAGCATCACATCGACTGTGGGCTATTGACAGAGAACTGGTCCCCTTGCAGGAGCAGTTGGACAAGGGCAAGGATTTCCAGAGCAGCTCTGCGGAACAGTTAGAAATAGACGAAGCTTTGCAGGATTCGCTGAAACAGAAAATCAAAGCCCAGGAAGCCAAAGTGGAGGAGTTGGACGACCAGCTGAACGCGCTGGATGAACAAGTCCAGGAATCCCGGCGGAATATTCTGGTGTGGCAGGAGCAGAAAAGTGCCGCAGAAAAATCGCTCGAGCGGTTAAGTCAGGAAGAAAACAACCTGCAGAACCGCCAGGAACAGACGAAAAAACAAATTCAGGAGCTGGAAGTATCGCTGGAGGAGATTCAGCCGAAACTTGAGGAGGCGCAAAATCGGTACAACGAACAGCAGGAAAAGTACCAGCAAATTGACGCCCGATATCAACAAATACGGGAGACCTTAAACGAATATCAGGAAGAAAAGATCAATTCCATCACGGAATTGGCGGATTTGCGGAATAAGCGCGAGCGGCTGATTGAAAACCGGGATCGCGCCAACGAAGAAATCGACGAACGCCGGCAAAATATCGAGAATCTGAGCAAGGAAATCAGCGAAAAGGAAAAAGAGTTGCGCTCGTTGAAGGAAGAGTATGAAGCCTTAACTTCCGACGACGTCGATCGGGAAGAACAGGTCCAGGGATTACGGCAGCAACAGGCCGATTTGCAGCAACAAATCGACTCCACACGGGAAAAACTGCTGAAAAAGGAATCCGCTGAGGATGTCCTTCGGTCAAAGATGGATTTTTACCAGGAACTTATCGAAAACCGGGAAGGGTTTTCATCGGCGGTGCAGTATTTAACCGGGGAAAGCGCTCAGGTTGATGGCATCATTGGGACGGTTGCGGATATCCTGCAGGTGGACGATGAATATCAGCTGGCCGTGGAAAACGCGCTGGGCGATCAGGCGGAGTTTTTGCTGGCGGAAGATAAAAATGTCGCGAAAA
>JAANXI010000148.1 GCA_018263365.1 Fidelibacterota bacterium
GGGTTTGTAGCGTACTAATGGTTTTAGCGCTGCCAGCCTTTACAAGGCTGGCAGCGCTTATACTGAATACCGTTAATTGCTTTCTACAATTACTATTTTATTCATCGTCCCGGGAACAATTTCATCGCTGACCCTCTGACCGCTGTCCCAATACTCAATCCTATACGGGTGATTTTTCAGGAATGGTACAGTAATTCTCCCCTGTGCATCAGTCATTAGGGTCACATTCCCGGCAATTTCAACCGGAAACCCGACAACCGGCTCTCCGGAATCGCTATTCCTGACCTCTATTTCTGCTGAGACGAACAGAGAATCATCTCTGAGCACAGCGCCAAGTATTCCCTCGTACAACTGATACGCAATTTGCCACTGATACCAGTCGGCGAGGATCGTATCATCCACAGCGGGATTGTTGATGAGCGCCGTTTCGAGTCCCAGCGCCGTAAACTTCGTATCGTGGATTTCCGGCTGCCACTGGTTCAAGCCCGGTATTCAGAATGGTGGCTCTACCTGGTTTGATTTTAACATTCTGATATGTTCCGAAATAACCACGCCGTGTTATTCCTACCTGATACTGCCCCGGATGGAGCATATCGGTGAAAAAATGTCCTTGGTCATCAGTCATTAATTCGAGAGTGTCGATCTTCACCGTCGCTCCCGGAATTGCTGGGGTATCGTTGCCTACTTCTCCCTCGAAGACGCTCAGACTATCTCTGATGAATTCGATGTAAAGAGAATCCGCCGCGTGACCGGTCATCGCCCGGACAGAGGCCGTTGCCGGATTTTCTCCCGCATGGAGATAAAAGACTGCTCTTCCATTCTTTGCGGGTCTGGCCAACTCCTCAAATATTCCGTAGGAAGTCTTGAGTCTAATGGTATCGCTGTCGGTAACCGGCTCCCCGTCGGCATCCCAGGCGTGCACGGTGAAGCGCCAATCTCTGAGAAGGTTATGGTTCCCGTACATATTGCGCAGGCTGACCCGGACGGAGTGCTCTCCATTGGACAGCGGATTCTCAGGCGTATAACGAATCCGGTTTTTCTTCCGGAGGACTGTAATATCTCTCTCCTCATCATCATCCAGGTACAGATTGATAGATTTGGTAAACACCTGATGTCGCTCCAGCATCCAGGATTCGCGCTCATGAAGGCCATCAGAATAGGAGAATTCAATCTGCGGCGTTTTCTCTGTGAGCTTCGCGTCCGGTTCGGGATTGACCATTTCGGCTTCCGGGATACCGCCGTAGGCCCACTGCGCCAGTCCAACGAAATAGGCGTAGGCGAACAGTTTGTTGTACTCCGGNTTACTCAGCAGTTTTTCCTCTCTGGGATTGGAAAAAAACGAACCTTCGAGCAGCACACCCGGCACCTCCAGCCGCCGTAATACTCCAAATCCGGCGGGATACATCAGATAATCGGAGAGGGCGGCGACGGCAGCGCCATCGGGAGACGGGCATATTCGGTGAGCGCATTCAGGAGGTGGCGGGCGATGTCAAGGTTCACCGGACGGTAATCCGCATCGCTGTGATACCAGACGGATGGATAGTTGACCTCCGAACGGCTATGTGCATTGTGATGGATCGAGATAAACACATCCACCTGCTCCCGGTTGGCGATGGCGGCGCGCACACCGGTCGGGCCGCGCTTGTAACCTTCGAGATGGGCTTGTCCACCGTGCCCCGGGTCAAGGCAGAAAGTTAATCCCTCAAGATATTTTACATAGGGAGGTTACTCATAACTGGGTTTCTGGATGGTGTGCCAATCATTGGGACCGCGCTGGGTTCCATAAAAACTACAGTTCATCCTCAGTAAGAAAAACAGGGCTGGCGTCAATTTCAACAAGGTGCGCATATGTACTGTCTCCAGGTTTGAATCAATGATAAATTGACAGTCTGCTGAATTTACTTTTTTGGGAATCAGACGGAAAGGGAATTTCTTTGATTCACCGTCATTGACCTCTGGAGAGGGTCAATGACGAAAGGTGTTGCCGCGGATGGTCGCTGGCAGCGCCATTCGCGGTGAGAGGGCGCCCCACCGGAGAGTCCTCCAGGAGGAGTCCCTGATGGGACGTTGCACTCCATCTCCGGCTATTCGAATTGCTGTCCGTCCCTGGCGGGACTGATAAAACCCAACTCCATCCCTGTCCCTTCCTCTTCACAAGAGGAAGGGAACTGGTCTCCTCAACGATTTCCCCTCTCTTGAAAGAGAGGGGCTCAGGGGTGAGTTGGGTTGTACAATTTCGGCCAACCGGCAATACTCCACAATCTTTCCTACCGAACCGCCCCCGCCCTCAATATCGAATTAAGGATTAGCGCTGGCATCAGAGTGTGCCGGATGGAGTCGAGAAATCTCGGTTGATAGGACTAGTGAACCCTGTCAGGGGTCGACACCGAACAGGGTTCTTTGATTACCGGGAATCGATTCGAATCCCCACCGGTTGGGGATAGAACGTAACTTGAGTAGTCTGGCAAAGGCCGGATTGCCAACCCGACAAGGAATGCAAGGGATTGTCGGGCGATGCGGCGAATTTTACCAGGCGTGTAACACATTTCACATCCATCGACGCAGGGCGCGATCAACGGCAGAAGGCCTATTGTAAAATTGAAAATCCCAAAAATGACCTCACCCCACACCCCTCTCCTACAACTATGGGGGGCTTAAAAAACCTCAGGATTTATTCATTTGGGATATGAAAACGCGCCTCCCTCTCCTTGGGAAGGAGAGGGAACGAGGGTGAGGTGCAGGAATGCCAGAAACGAGATAGTTAACAATAACAAAAGATGCCATCCCGTCCGGACGGGATGGCATCTTTTGTGCGTAAAACCCTCCGCTTCAACCCGCTGCGCAGCGCTTGAAGCGGTCATTCGGAACCCTACTATTCTTTTTTCTCTTTGGAATACAAGTTCTCGATAGCCTGGCAGGTATAATCACCGACCTCTTCAGTGCCAAGGCTGCCGTCTAGGTCCCTGGTGACGAGGCGATGGGTCAGACAGTGTTTGACGGCATCTTCTACGAGCCTGCCAAGATTTGGCTTTTTAAAATACTCCATAATCAGCTGTACCGATAGGATCGCGCCAAATGGATTGGCGACATGTTTCCCCGCCAGTTTCGGCGCGGAGCCGTGGATCGGCTTGAAGACTCCGAATTTTCCTGGATGGTAATTTCCGGAGGATGCTAACCCCAGTCCACCCTGGAGCGCTGCGCCGATCTCTGAAAGGATATCGCCAAAAAGATTTGTCGTCACGATGACTTCAAATTGTTCCGGTTCCCGAACTAATTCGTGTGCTAAATTGTCTATATAATAGTGAGTTGCGGCAGTCTCCTCAAATTCTTCTTTAATTTCGTTAAAAACGCGGAGCCACAACCCGTCGGTAAAGCGGAGGACGTTGCTCTTGTCGGCCATCACCACCTTTTTTTCTCCTTGCTTCCTGGCGTATTCGAAGGCGTACCGGATAATTCGCTCCACACCTTTGCGGGTATAGAGCATCTCCTGGACGGCAATTTCATTGGCGGTATGCTCGTACGTCGCGCCGCCAGCAGCAATGAACGCCCCTTCGGTCGATTCGCGGAAAAGATGGATATCTACTTTGTCCGGGTTGCTGTGCATCAACGGGAAGAGATCCGGATGCAGAACTTTGATCCAGCGGTGGTTTACATACAGATCTAACTTGTTCCGCAATTTCAGGATAATCTCGCGGGCGTGGGCCATGTTCGGGATGCGCGGATCGCCGAGCGGCCCCAGGAGAAGGACATCATAGTTTTTTTGGAGCTCTTGAATGAACTCATCCGGGAGACCGATGCCTGTCTCAAGGTAATGGTCTGCGCCGTATTCGAAGGTTGTGACAGTCAAATCGGCTAGTTCAAGCTCATTGAAGGTGCGAATGACTTTAACGGCTTCGTGAATGACTTCTTTGCCTACTCCGTCCCCAGGGATAACAGCGATGTTCTTTTTCATGTTACGCTTCCATGCGCCTTATGGAAAGGGTTGTGATAAAAGCGCTGACCTTAAAACGTAGAGTTGTAGGTATCGTAGAGTGGAGTGACCAGCCGGTAATCGCCAAAACCGGAGTCATCCACGAATACAAACTGTCTGTTTATCTCAAAATAATACCAGATTTCGTACGGCTTGCTGCCCAAATCGAACGGGTGCCGTTCGATATCATTCGGTGCGCCGAACAGAACATACACCATCCCCATATCCATTCGCCATCCTTCCTTGATGGACGATCCGAACTGCTGCGATGCATAGTTGACGCGCCGGAAATACTCGTTCATTAACTCATTGGTTTCCGTTTTCGGGGACGGATCCCGTTTTTTCCAGTAGGCGGTGAACATCTGCTTCTTCTCTTCCGCCTCCGCTTCCTTCATCTCATTCACCTTACTGGAAGGCAGGATGTAAATCATCTGCTCGATGGCCTTATCAAGGTTGGCAATGTAATTGGATAAGCCCACCCAGGCGACTCTGAAATCCTTGCGCCGAACGGCCTGATCCTGTCCCTGTGTGATTTTCACCTTGTAGATGTACCGGTTATAGTTCAGGCCCTGCGTATCCATCCTGATATAAGTTCTGGTGGGTTTCGGGCCAAGCTGAATTGAGTCCTGTTCTGATTTTACCACCTCATTATCGGTCGTCAAAACGGACGCCTCCACCACGGCCGGACCCTTGGGGCCGCGGGCGGCAAAATACAGGTAAAACTCATTCCTTTTATCATTGAGTTTGTTCATCACGTTCGCTGTAAAACCCTGTATAGTATCCGCCGACTGGGAGACCTCGTCAATAATCAACAGATCCGATATCTGAATGGTATTTTCGGTGAATTTCTCTAACTCAACGGTATGTTTCCGGTAGGTGGTTTTCCGGGTGTCCAGATCCATCAGGCCGACGCTGAGTTTATACAGCGAATTGTGCAGGCGAAACCTGTATTTGGGAGTCTCGTACACATCCATGGCATTGGTTTCTTCGAACGTACTGACCTCCACCGTATGCCGGTCGATTTTGCCGTCCGCCTGGATGCCTTCTTTGTCAAACAGTACCAGCGAGACTTCGTATTTCGCGCGGTACACGGAATCGTATTTGACGAATTGCAGGTTATCATACGGGATTTTCAGATAGACCGTCACATCGCTGGAATCGGGATGTTTGGTGGGAAACCGCACCACTTCCGTATTATAAAACGGCGTTCCCCGCTTCTGCATTCGGGGTGTCAATTGGCCTTTCGCCAGGTCAGCGGCGCCAAGTACAACGGCAATTATTAATAACTGGGATATATATCGTTTCATTGTTATCTCACGCGAAGTTTAGTTGGCCGAAACCGTGTGACACCTTGTCGGGTAGCAAACCAAATATAATCCGAATTGGGGACAATATCATAGACAAGATTTGATGCCAGGCCATCCTCTCTGGTAAAGAACTCCCACTCCCGCGTGGACGGGTTATATTGCCCAACGCCGTCATCAAACCCGACCCAGAGGCCATACGCACCGAATTCAACTTTCCGGGGAATAGAGCGCGCATACAGGCCCACTTTCGGCAATTCGCGTACGGTCTGTTTCCGCAAATTCTGCTCAAAAATACCAAAATCGTTGGCATAATAGACGGCCTGGTCGTTGCCTGTCAGCGTGTAAATGCGCAACTCCCGGAATTCTTCCGGCGGCGCCGACTTCCCCTCATCATCGTAAAAGGTTAATTCCATAGTTGGTATATCCAACTGTAACAGACCATAATCTGTTCCGGCAAAGATTTTGTCACCGACCCGGGCCAGGGCGTACACTCCAATCACCCGTTCTTCGAGGATTTCAAAATGCTTGCTCACCGTGCCCCTCGGATTACTCAACCGGTACAACCCTGATCGCGCAGCTACCCAGACGAGGGAATCCTGCACCAGCACATCGTAAATCTGATGGGATGATACCGCAGAACTTTTAATATTTTCCCAGCGATTATTTTCCGTGCTGTAATGCAGCAATCCCCGCTCCGTGCCGAACCAGACGCCAAGGCTGTCGCCATCGATGTTATATATGGTAGCGTTGTCGATGCTGTATTCATCCCTCTGGCGAAAATGCGTCCATCGATTATTATCCGCTAACTCCCAGTAAGATATCCCCGGCACGCCCTGAATAGACGATGGGCCCTTGAACTGTGATTGCGCGCTGCCGATCCAAAACCGGTCGGCATCTTTGAAAATAGCGCCTACCTCGGTGCCCAGCGGACCAAAACGATACACCCGCCCCGTTTCCGTGACGGCGTCCGCCTTAATAAATCCTGCGCCCCAGGTACCAATCCAGATTTGCTTCTGCGTATCCGTATATTGGACGGTGAACCGGTACTCGCGAAAATATTCGTCCTGCAACGTGTTGTTATTTCGATTAATAATCCACTGTCCATCCAGAAAATACTGTGGGATATTCCCCGGAATTTTCTGCTCCGGATTTGCTTTGGTTACATTATCCGGTATGGAATTCACCGGATCGACGTAATGCGTAAATTTATTCACCCGAAACGGATTCCGTCCGTTATTTGTGATATACAGGGAGTTTCCGCTATCTCTGATCCGGAGCCTGCGATTCGCGGTTTGCAGGTACTGTTCGGCGTCAGAAATATTTTCCCAACGATCGGTCACCGTTGAAATGACATCGATACCGCCGCGGGTTAACACCCACAGTTCGGAGGCGGATTCGTTCCAGTACAAGTTCAGCACATACCCGTTCGACAAGCCGCTGCTCACCGTATACGGATATTCCCATTCCTGTGAGAGCTGATTGAAACGGAGCACTCCGTTGGTCGTTCCCACATAGACGAACCGATTCCCTTCCGTAAAACTGGTCACATAATGGAAATTGGCAATCGTCACCCAATCGCCGGGCTCATAGCGCGTTTGCCGACCGGTCTGCGCTTCTATGGTGGATGCGAGAAAAAATACAACCCCGGACAGGATAAATATTCGTTTAATGGCTGTTTTCATGAACAATCAGAGTTAGGTAAATGCAACAAGTAATTGAAAATAGTATCCAACACCTGAAGTACAAAGCGGAAAGTAAAAAGTTCCGGCGCCGGAGTGAATATGGAGGGGATAAAGAATACTGAGAGCTCAGCTCAAACGGTTCTGCAGTGACTGAAGTGTAATCGGAACGATCCCGACTTCCTCGCAGACGCTGCCGGCGGCAACATTCCCCAGTACGGCCGCCTCTTTCAGAGATGCTCCGGCCGCCAGCGCAAGCGTGACCGTCGCAATAACCGTGTCCCCTGCTCCAGAGACATCCGCCACCTTTTTTACCTGGGTTGGGAGTCGTTCTGATGCGCCGTTCCGGTTAAATATTTCCATCCCCTGCGCCCCCAATGTGATTAACAGATAATCAGCGCGGAGTTGCTCAAGTAACTCCTGTCCGGCCGATTGTATCTCCTCATCACTGGTAATTGAACGCCCCAGAATGCTCCGCACCTCTTTTAAATTGGGCTTTACCAGATTCGCATCCTGATACTCGTAAAAGTTGATGAACTTCGGGTCGACAGTCACGAGAACATCATTTTCGCAGCACTCCTGAATAATCGCTTTGATCACCGGAGGCTGCAACACTCCCTTGTTATAATCCTGTAGGATGATTGCATCATACGAGGTGATTTGCGATCGGATGCGATTCAGCAAATCCGCCTGTAAATCCTCGTTTAGCGGATTCGTGTTTTCCAAATCCGTGCGGACGACGTGCTGAGAGCCCGCAATAACACGCGTTTTGGCGGTCGTTGCCCGGGAGTTGTCCCTAAGCAGCCCATTGATGTTGATTTGCCTCTCCTGCAAATCGCTGGCCAGGAAATTTCCGTTCTGGTCGTCTCCCACTACCCCGAAAATATCAACACCTGCTCCCAGCGATTGCAGGTTCGCCGCCACATTCGCTGCTCCACCGGCGTGATGTTCTACACTGTCGATGCTCACCACCGGCACTGGCGCCTCCGGTGAAATCCGGTTTACGCTGCCCCGGTGATAGATATCCAGCATCACGTCGCCGACCACGGCGATGCGCTTCGAGTGAAACTCCTCAAGAATTGACTGCAAGTGTGAATTGTCCACGGGTATAATTCCTAATCAGTTACCAGCGATTTGCCCGTCATCTCTTCCGGTTGCTCAATGCCCATTAATTTAAGAATCGTCGGGGCAATATCACTCAATTTGCCGCCTTCACGGAGCGTGTGTTTTACTTTCTTGTCTACAACAATAAACGGCACCGGATTCGTTGTGTGCGCTGTGTGCAGTCCGCCGTGTTCATCAATCAACTGTTCGGCATTTCCGTGATCCGCAGTGATAAGGGCAATGCCGTCGTGGTTTAGCATCCTCTGCACAATCCGGCCAACGTATTCATCAATGGTGGTCACCGCTTTTGTTGTGGCCTCAATATCGCCGCTATGCCCCACCATGTCAGGATTGGGAAAGTTCATGATAATCAGGGAATATTTGTCGTTGTCAATGGACTCCAACACCCGTTCGGTCAGTTCCGGCGAACTCATTTCCGGCTGTAAATCGTAAGTGGATACCTGCGGTGAGGGGAACAATATCCGATCTTCATTTTCAAAAGGTTCTTCCCGGCCGCAGTTCATAAAATACGTAACATGAGCGTATTTTTCCGTTTCACTGATCCGGAGCTGCTTCAGGCCCTCTTCGGCGATGATTTCACCAAGTACCTTCTCCGTCCGGATCGGCGGAAACGCAACGGGCAGGTCGAACTCCTCATCGTACTGAGTCATTGTCGCGTAAGAAATCTCCATCTCCTTCCGATCGAACGGTTCGAAATGCTCCAGCGTAAACGCTTTGGTGATCTGCCGCATCCGGTCGGCCCGGTAGTTGAAGCCAAAGATGGCGTCATGTTCTTTTACCGTAGCAACAGGCTGTTCACCGTCCATCACGACAATCGGTTTCAGGAACTCGTCGGTGATACCCTCTTCATAGGAGCCTTTCACCGCCTGAATCGGATTGGTCGCCTCATTTCCTTCGCCATAAACCAACAGACGATAGGCTTTTTCCGTGCGATCCCAGCGGTTATCCCGATCCATGGCAAAATAGCGCCCAACGACTGAAGCAATTTCTCCGACGCCGATATCATCCATCTGCTCCTGTAATTCGCGCAGATATTTCACGCCGTTCGTCGGCGAGGTGTCCCGGCCATCCATAAAGCAGTGGACGTACACATCTTCCACGCCGGACTCTTTCGCCGCCCTCAGCAGTGCATACACGTGTTTGTTGTAACTGTGCACCTGACCATCGGATAAGAGGCCGATGAGATGCCAGGCGCTGTTATGTTCTTTGATATACTCAAATTGTTGTTGCAGTAACTCGTTTTTGGCTAATTCGCCCTTCAGTGCGGCCTTGGAAATCCGGACGACGTCCTGTGGAATAACCCGCCCAGCGCCGATATTCATGTGACCGACTTCGGAATTGCCCATAATCCCGTCCGGCAGACCCACGTCTTCTCCTGAGCCACTGATTGGCACTAACGGATACTCCTGCATCAGTTTGCTGATATTCGGTATACCGGAATTTTTTATGGCGTTCCCTTCCGGCTCATCGCGCAGGCCGAACCCATCGAGAATTATTAGTATAACTTTTCGCATATAATTGGCTCCCGTCTTTCGGATTTCAAAACTAATCAATTTAGGCAGGATAGTAATGCCAATCAAGCGTGAGGGTAAAAATTTGGGCTTGCCCCGCCGGAGATTCCGCTGACTCATCGTCTCCGGTTGGAAACATGGCAAGGAGTGCAATGGATCGCTGGGTGGGATGACGAATATTTTGCATGAGTGCAATACTACCGCCAACGACGCTGGGAGCGGTCGTCGGCGGGAAAGGTTACCGGCGATGGCCAATGACAGCGCCATTGC
>JAANXI010000149.1 GCA_018263365.1 Fidelibacterota bacterium
GTGTAGAGACGTTCCATGGAACGTCTCTATTGGGAGAATAATTCAATGTACATTCCTTATTTTCTCTTTGATTTCCCGTTTTCACACACCCTGCATGGCGTATCTCTACCCATTGAACCGACATCAAATTTTCCTTGATTCTTCGATTTCACACACTTTCAATGATACACCTTAATCAACATTAAATACAATTGACCTGCCAAAAATTGAGCCGTGGCAGCCTGTGTATGGACTGCCAGCGGTATTGTATGTAATCCATTTGAAAAAACCTAGCCGAAATAGCCTTCCTCGCTTGCTAATCAACGAGTATTTTGATTAAATTCTGAAAATATTATTTTACAAGACTAGTTGAGAGTGCGCTTATGGACGTTCTGTTTCTTTCCCGCCTGCAATTCGCCCTGACCATTGGTTTTCATTATATCTATCCGCCCATGAGTATCGGTTTGGGCCTGATCCTCGTGATGATGGAGGGGATGTACATGAAGACCGGGCTGGAAAAGTACCACAATATGGCCCGGTTCTGGGTGAAAATTTTCGGGCTTATTTTTGCAATCGGTGTCGCCACCGGCATTGTGATGGAATTTGAGTTCGGTACCAACTGGGCCGTCTATTCCCGGTATGTCGGAGATGTCTTTGGAAGTGCGCTGGCAGCGGAAGGCGTGTTCGCCTTTTTCCTGGAATCCGGTTTCCTGGCGATTTTGCTGTTCGGCTGGGATAAGGTCAGTAAAAAGATGCACTTTATCTCGACGATTTTGGTGGCATTCGGCGCGCACTTCAGCGCCATCTGGATTGTGGTGGCCAACTCGTGGCAGCAGACCCCGGCAGGATCTCACATTGTTGGCAGCGGCATGGATGCCCGGGCAGAAATAGTCGATTTCTGGGCCATGGTGTTCAACCCGTCAACCGTCGATCGGTTGTCCCACGTAATTATGGGGTCGTGGCAGGCCGGAGCGTGGCTCGTTATCAGTGTGAGCGCCTATTACCTGATTAAAAAGAAATACGAAGACTTTGCCAAATCCTCCATTAAGATTGCGCTTATCGTGGCCGTCGTTGCCAGTATTATGCAATTGGTGACCGGCCATTCAAGTGCTGTAGGAGTCGCGGAAAATCAACCGGCGAAAATGGCGGCAATGGAAGGCCACTATGAGACCTCAGCCCCTGCGCCGATGTACTTGTTTGGCTGGGTCAACGAAGATCAGCAGGAAGTCCGGTTTGGTATCGAAATCCCCGGGATGCTTAGCTGGCTTATCACTGGAGATACCAAAGCCCCAATAACCGGGCTTCGTCAATTTGCCCCAGAAGATCGACCACCGGTGAATATTGTATTCCAGACTTACCATTTGATGGTGGCTATTGGAATGGCACTTATTTTACTGAGTTTGCTTGGCATTTTTTACTGGTGGCGTGATACGCTCTTCGAAAAGAAATGGCTGCTCTGGATATTCGTGTTTGCTGTTCTTTTACCACATATCGCAAATCAGGTGGGATGGATAGCAGCAGAAGTGGGGCGGCAACCCTGGATCGTATACGGATTACTGAGAACATCAGAGGCAGTGTCAGAGGCAGTGACCGCGAACATGGTCATCGGCTCACTGATCATGTTTACCCTGATTTATATTCTGCTGTTCGCCGTGTTCGTATACTTGCTGAATGAAAAAATTCACCACGGACCGGAACCGGTCGAAGAGGAATCGTTAATATCAGGACACAGAGCATAGGATTTGATATGGATTTGAATATTATCTGGTTCATTCTCGTCGGCGTGTTATTTGCTGGATACGCCATGCTGGACGGCTTCGATCTGGGAATCGGAGCATTGCACCTCTTTACGGGTACAGATAAAGAACGGCGCCTGATGATAAATTCCATCGGACCGGTTTGGGACGGCAACGAAGTCTGGCTCGTGACCGGCGGTGGGGCGCTGTTTGCCGCATTTCCGGAAGCCTATGCGACGGTTTTTTCCGGATTTTACATTGCATTTATGGCGTTTCTGCTTGCACTCATATTCCGGGCTGTGGCCATCGAATTCCGGAGTAAACAGCCCATGGAATGGTGGCGACGGATGTGGGATATTGGGTTTTCCGTTGGCAGCGTGTTGGCCGCATTTCTGCTGGGTGTCGCTATGGGCAATATTGCGTATGGCATTCCGCTCAATGAAAACCATGTCTTTGCAGGATCATTCTTTGATCTGCTACATCCCTACACCATCATCACTGGAATTACAACGGTTGCGCTCTTTATGATGCATGGGGCAATCTACGGCGTACTGAAGACGGAAGGGGAACTGCACGATAAACTCCGCAGCTGGGTACAGAATACCATCATATTCTTTATCCTGAGCTATGCGGTAACCACGATTTTCACCCTGCTGTATGTGCCGCACATGGCCTCGCTCATTAAATCGTATCCGATCCTGTTTGTCGTACCGCTCATAACCGTTCTGGCGATCGCAAACATTCCGCGGGAATACACTAAAAATAACGATTTCAGGGCATTTTTATCCTCCAGTGCGGCGGTGATTTCATTGCTGGCGCTCTTCGGGTTGGGTGTGTTCCCAAATATGGTGTATTCCTTTCCGAGTCCCGAACACAGCCTGACAATTTATAACGCAGCCTCCTCCCAGCGAACGCTTACCATTATGCTCATTATCGTCGGGATCGGTATGCCGCTGGTCATCGGATATACCTCAACCATTTATTACATTTTCCGCGGAAAGGTGGAGCTGACGGAGGAAAGTTACTAGCGATAGTTTTGACTGACTCTTTCAGGGGTCAAACGACCCTGAAAGGGTCTTTGTTAATTGCGTTGCCCCTTATCCCAAATTGAAAACAATTACCCGTTTGGAAAATTCCTCCCCCATCTTATTTTCACACAAGTGAATAAAATCCAGAGGCCACATGATTAAAAAAATCGATCATATTGCGATAGCATCCAATGATGTGGATGGTGCACAGGAACTGTTCAACAATTTGCTGGGAATGAAAATCACCGGCCGTGAAACCGTCGAAGACCAGAAGATTACTACAGACATTTATGCGACAGGCGATTCGCACATTGAAGTGATGGAGCCGACCGATGCAGATTCCCCGGTGGCGAAATTCCTGGAAAAGCGGGGAGAAGGCATCCACCACATCTGCTTTGAGGTAACCGACATCGAAGCAATGCTGTCTGATCTGAAATCTGCTGGAATACAACTAATCAACGAGGAGCCGACCATTGGTGTGGGAGGAAAAAAGATCGCCTTTTTACACCCGAAAAGCACCCACGGTGTGCTGATCGAACTGTCTGAACCGTCAGGTAACGACTCATAATGCCAACGGGAACTAATTCCACCGGTATGGATTTGTAATACTGCATGTCCGAACAAAACGAACATATCGAATCACTGCTGAAAAACGCGCCGAAGTCCCCGGGCGTCTATCTCTTCAAGGATAAAAAGGACGTCATCCTATACATCGGAAAAGCGAAGGTGCTGCGAAATCGCGTTCGGTCGTATTTTCGCGGGAATCCGGACAGCAGGGACCCGAAAACGCAGACGATGGTCAATCAAATCCGGGATATCGAATTCATCGTCACCGATTCCGAGGTCGAGTCGCTGCTGCTGGAGGCCAATCTGGTCAAGGAGCATCGGCCGCGCTACAATGTGCGCCTCAAGGACGATAAATCGTATCCGTATGTGCGCATCACCAACGAGCCGTATCCACGGGTGTTCATCACCAGGGATGTCATTAAGGACGGCTCGAAGTACTACGGTCCATACACCGATGTGACATCACTGCGATCCACGATGCGCGTGGTGAAAAAGGTTTTCCCGATCCGGAGTTGCCGGTATCATATCGACCAGGAGTCTATCAACCAGAATAAAGTGTCGGTCTGCCTGGATTATCACATCAAAAAGTGTGAGGGGCCGTGCGAGGGGCTTGTAAGCAAAGAGCACTACAACGCGATGATCGACAAGGTCATCGATTTCCTGAACGGCCGCACTGATGACGTCATCGATTACCTCACTGAGCGAATGAACGAAGCGGCAGATGAATTCGAGTATGAGGAAGCGTCCCGCATCCGTGACCAGATCAACGCGGTGAAAAGTTATGCGAAGAAGCAACGCGTGGAGACCGGCGACTTCGAAGACCGCGACGTCCTGGCGATGGCCACCGAGGAAGATGAAGATCGGAAGAGCA
>JAANXI010000015.1 GCA_018263365.1 Fidelibacterota bacterium
AGTTCGAACCGGGCTCAATTGTGACCGGCGTTGTGCGTAGCATTACCAATTACGGCGCTTTTGTGGAACTGGAGAAAGGTATCGAAGGATTGGTTCACGTCTCCGACATGTCATGGACACGCAAAGTCCGTCACCCGAAGGAGCTCCTCTCGAAGGGAGAAGAGGTCGATGTCAAGGTGCTGGACGTCTCCAAGGACGAACGGAAGATCTCGCTCGGCCTGAAGCAGGTCGAAGAGGATCCGTGGCCGAAAATTAAGGAGAAATACTCCATCGGCACCACGACCAACGGTAAGGTAGAGCGCATCCTGAACAAGGGAATTATAGTGAACCTTGACCTGGATGTGGAAGGCATCGTGCCGCTGTCGCACATTCCAAAGAAAGATCGCAAGCAAATGACCCAGAATGTACAGGTCGGCGACGAATTGGAACTGAAGGTCATCGACATCAACGAAGACGATAAAAAGATCGTGCTCTCCAGGGATGAATTCATCCAGGATAAGGAGCAGCATGACGTTGACATGTTCCTGAAGACGCAGGAAGGCGATGTCGCTGAAAAGATCGATATTCCGGAAGAGGTGCGCCGGACAATCGAGGAGGGCGAAGAAGGCGAACAGGTCGACGAAGAAGAGCCGGATAAATCCGCAGAGGAACCAGCCGAGGACTCTGCTGAGGCGGAAGAAGAATCCGCAGAAGAGGTAGCCGAAGAAACGCAGGCAACAGACGACAGCGCCGGTGATGAGGAAGAAAAAGCGGATTCAGACGATGAAGACTCCTCTGAGCAAGAAGCCCCCAAGGCAGAAAAAGATGATTCCGATTCCGGCGAAGAAGCGGAAGACGATTCGGGCGAAGATGCTGATGACGACTCCGAACACGATGATGATGATGACGATGAAGAAGACGAAAATGAAGAGGACGACGAAGAGAAAGAAAAAGAGTAACGTTCTTTTCTGATTCGTCCGGAGGAAGCGTTGAACCGGAAAAACTGGTGTCACATCTCCTCCTGAAAACATCGCTGTATGCTGAGAAGTGGGGGCCAGTTCCGGCCCCCATTTTCTCGTTTTGGGAATCCATAATGCTCTCCTGAGCATTTTTCGGAACATCAGTTATATGTCAGATGAATCAACAACAGATGAGTGAAGAACCGTGATAGAATTCCTGCAGCAATTCTGGAATGACCTAATTGAGTTTTTCCAGGTAGATCGGGGCGTAAAGATCGGGTCGTTGCTGTTGGCGATCCTGCTCTGGCTCTACGTGGTCACCTCCAATACTTATGTATATGAAATGCGCGTGCCGCTGGAAGTGATCAACGTTCAACCCGGTAAAACGCTGGCGGAGAAGGTCCCGGATCGGGTTCGCGCCCGGTTGCGCGGATCCGGGATAACCTACTTCAAAACCAAATTATCGTTGGCCTATTCCGATATGGCACTCCGCCTGGATGTTCGCCGGATTGACACTGCGGAACAGTTTTATTTACCTCAATACGTACAAGACCATCCGAATAATTTTATCATTCCCAGGGGATTAAATCTCGAACTGGTGGAGGTTGTCTCGCCGGAGCGGGTTGAAATATCCCTGGATAAAATGGCGGTGAAGCAGGTAAAGGTGGTTCCACAAATCGAGATAAAGCTGACTCCGGGATATACGCGTGTCGGATCAATAAATATTGCGCCGGACAGCGTACGAATCCGGGGCCCGGTCTCCCGGGTTCGGGAGATCGATTCGGTTTTCACCGAGAAAGTTGAACTTGCCCAGGTTGATAATAATATCGATGGATCGGCGGATATCCGCTTTCCCGAACCGGAATTAATCGATGCCGCAGTCAATAGCATTCGTTATTCCGCTGAGGTGCAGCCAATCAGCGAACGCCGGATCACTGACATCCCGGTGGATACGAGGAGCGCACCTGGCAATCTGCAGGTCACCACCGCTCCATCCACCGTGTCGTTGACTGTGGAGGGCGGTTCCAAATACATCTACGAATTGCGTCCATCGGATATCGATGTCTATTTTGATTACGTGGAGGACTGGGAACCGAACAAGAGCAACTATGTTCCCCATGTCGAAATCCCCGAATCAGTGTTGCGATACAGAGATATGACACCGGCGCGTGTCGAGGTCATGGTGGTCAGGCGATAAATTTATGGGCAATCAAAATATACAGACGGTGCTTGGTATCGAGACCTCCTGTGATGAGACCTCCGTGGGGGTTGTGCGTGATGGGAAGGTGCTCAGCAACATCATTGCCTCGCAGCAAATCCATTCCGAATACGGTGGTGTCGTTCCAGAGATGGCGTCACGTGAGCATGAGCGACTGTTGGCCAATATTACACATCGGGCGCTCGACACCGCCGAATGCAATCTTGCGGATATTGATGGTATTGCGGTTACGGCCGGCCCCGGTTTGATGGGTGCGCTGCTCATCGGCGTGAATTTCGCCAAAGGACTGGCGCTGCGAAACAGTTTGCCGTTTATCGGTATTAACCACATCGAAGCGCATCTGCTGGCTAATTTCATTGATAATAATACCCTGAAGTATCCGTTCCTGTGTCTGCTGGTTTCAGGGGGGCATACGCAGATTATCCGGGTCAACGGCTACGACGATTACGATATTCTCGGAACGACCATAGATGATGCGGCCGGCGAAGCATTTGATAAAGTAGCACGGTTGCTGGAACTAGGATATCCCGGAGGGCCGCCGGTGGATAAACAGGCCAAAGACGGCGATGCCGAACGCTTCGATTTCCCCAGAGGACTATCCAACAGCGGGAACCTGAATTTCAGCTTTTCCGGACTGAAGACCGCCGTGCTTTATGCGATTCAACCAATGGATGGTGGGACGCGCAAGAACCAAATGCCGCATATCTGTGCCAGTTTTCAGGCAGCTGTTGTGGATACGCTGGTATCGAAAATCAGGCAGGCAGTAGAAGACACCGGAATTAAGGTCGTAACGCTCGCAGGCGGTGTGGCGGCGAATTCACATTTGCGGAAAACCATGGATGATATGCAGGAAACGTACAGACTGGAATTGTATTACCCCGATTTGTCGTTCTGCATCGATAACGGCGCCATGATCGCCTACGCAGGCTGGGAGGGATTTCGCCATGGAAAATCGTCTCATTTAAATATCAGCGCCTCCCCGCGTATCAGTATCTCTTCACCCATTTTCACGAACTGATGTTTGCAATCCAGACGTTCTCAGGTTGGCTGACCGCAGGGTTGCTTATTGCGGCGATTGCCTTTTGGTGGTGGTCGACGCGGTATCTCAGCAATATTCCGAATAAATCACATGCTCGGCTCATTCGCATTTTCCGGCTGGTGACGTTGATCGGTATTGCACTCCTCCTGTCCGATTTCCAGGTGCAGTGGACTGAACGGCGGAAAATTCCGCCGACAATAGCCGTCTTTGTTGATAATTCGGAGAGCGTGGCAAGATTTGGACCCCAGGTGAAAGACTCCGCTTCCGCATTTCGGGATTATGCAGAGAAACCGGATTCGAAGATTGAGATGGCAACGTTTGGATTTTCCAATGAAGTCCAGTTCGTAGACAATGTCTCCGAACTGGATTTGTCCGGCTCACGGACAGATCTTAGCTCTCCGTTCCAATACATGTCAGATAACCGGCGGGCTAAAAATATCCACGCCGGGTTGATCATAAGCGACGGTATTCATAACAGCGGCCCCGACCCGCAAACGCTGCCGGAAAATTGGCGGCTGCCGGTCTACACCCTTTTTATCGGAGATACTACGGCCTCCCGGGATATCAAGATCTCCGATTTTTCCGTGCCAGCCTATGCCTATGCCGGTGATTCCATCACAGCGCAGATAACTATTAATGTGCAAAATTTGTCAAACGCAGATACAATAGCTGTCAAAGTGCAGGGGAGATCAATCGCTACGGACAAGACCTTACCGCTCCCCCGGGGAGATTACTCGAAAAACCTGAGTATTCCCTTCCAGGTATCTGAAGCGGGTGAATATCAGCTGACCGCAATAACCGACTCCATTCACGGAGAAAAGAATATACTCAATAACCGGGAGAACGGGCGTATATCAGTGAAGCCCGGCAGATACACAGTATTCCTTGTGAGCGAAACGCCGTCAATGGAAACTCGGTTTCTCATTAATGCGATTGAGGAACTGGATCGTTTTGAGATCGTAACATCCTTTGCCAGCATTGCCGAAACAGGGCCGGTCGCAGGAAAAGAAGAGGATGTGGATATCTTTTACGTCATTGGAAATCCATCTCAGTTCAATGAAATCGAGGGGAGAACCCGTTTGGATAAGGTTATCTATCAGGTGAATGCAGAGGGTGCTATCCGGCGGCAGTCATCCGCAGACGGCAACGGATCGTGGACGGAAACCGGGGGTACGCTTCGGGAAAGTCAGGATAACCCGCTCAGCAGTCTCCGGGACCAGGTTCGGTTCGGTGAACTCCCGCCGGTCTGGGTTCTGAATTCAGATCCATCGGTAAACGGCGCCTCTCTGCTCACGGCTGCACAAAATAATGTCCCGGTGATAAGTACCCGTACACAAGCCGATATTCGGACGATCTCCATCTTTGCGCGGGACCTCTGGCGCTGGTCGTTCGCGTCAGGGAGTTCAATGGAAAGTGCTTCCGGTAGCCAGACGAACCCGTTCAAGCAGGTAATGGAGCAACTGTTTTTCTGGCTGCTCCGCGATACGGATTTTCAACGGTTGCAGGTTAAGGTAAACGCGGGTGCAAATAACAGGATTCAGGCTGAGGCGCAGGTATTTACGCCCTCGCTGGCCCAGGCAGAAGTGGCAAAAGTATGGGGTGCGTTGCTGGATTCAACCGGCGCGGTGCTTCAGCGTAATTTGTATTCCAGAGAAGAAAACAGATACCTTTTGCGGGTCAATGCCAGGCAGGGTGGAGCTTACCGGATACGCACGCGTGCATTTACCGCGAACGATACACTGGAACATACTTCACCTCCGGTCAAGATCCCAGCGTTGAACTACGAATTGTTGGAACAGAAGGGGAGGCCGGGAGTCCTTAGAAACATAAGTGAGCAATCCGGTGGCAGATATTTGCAGGCTGTGTCCGATTTTAATATCGATGATTACACCGACCGAGCAGTATCATACCAATCGAGGCAACACTCCTTTGCCCTGCGACGCGCGTATTGGTTTTGGGCGCTTCTGGTAATCCTCTTTGGAATTGACTGGTGGCTCCGTCGCCGGAATGGGATGTTGTAGAAAGAAAGGTATAGGGTATAAGTATTGCATACTGCGTATAACGAATGCAAACCGAATTCGGAGAACTGGGCACTTGATACTTGAAACTTGGAAAAAAGCAAAATTTAGCCGCGAAGGCACGCGAAAAAAACATCAAGAACAAATATCCCAAAACAACAAATCACGACCAACTATCCACTATAGCGGGAACTACCAGCGATAATGGCCTTTTTTACCCAAGACTGGAGACACCAAATACAGGACAGTTTTTAACTATAACACGGTAACACTCCGCCGCGGCGGAAACACAATAACACAGGTCTTGAAACCACCGATTAAGAGTACGATTATGAGTAAGATTAAGAAACACTACTTAAGCAGCCGAACACTCATGGTGGAGGCTGGAAAAGACGCTTCTGTTGTTGACTTTCAAGATGGACTTTTCTATAATTTTCGTTCGTCAATATATTATAAATTCAGGGAATTTTATCGTTAACTATCGGAGTATCCTGTGAAGAAAATTGCGGTCATTGGCACCGGCTATGTCGGCCTCGTCAGCGGGACCGGACTGGCGGATTTTGGGAACGAAGTTACCTGCCTCGACATTGATGAAGAAAAGATTGAGATCCTGAAAGATGGCGAACTCCCGATTTGGGAGCCCGGGTTGCTCGAATTAGTGCAAAAGAATGTTAAAAGCGGACGACTAAGTTTTTCCACGGAAATCCCGCAGGAGATTCAGGATGCCGAGGTGATCTTTATTGCCGTTGGGACGCCGAGTGCCGATAACGGAGAGGCTGATTTAAGCGCCGTGTATCAGGTTGCCAGAACGATCGGACATAATCTCAACGGCCACAAGTTTATCGTCACCAAAAGCACCGTGCCGGTCGGCACCGGGAAAAAGGTGAGAGAAATTATCGAAGAGGAAGCGGCACCCGGCAGCAGCTTCGAGGTCATCAGCAATCCGGAATTTCTCAGAGAAGGTTCGGCGGTCTACGATTTTATGCATCCGGACCGGGTCGTGATCGGAACGGAGACCGAAGATGGCCACGAAGTGATGCAGGATATCTATCGTCCGCTCTACCTGATCGAAACACCGTTTGTGTTTACCAATGTCCCGACGGCCGAACTCATCAAATATGCCTCGAACGCGTTTCTGGCGACGAAAGTCACCTTTATCAATGAAATTGCCAATATCTGCGACGGCGTTGGCGCGGACGTCCACATGGTGGCCAAGACCATGGGGATGGACGGGCGCATTTCGCCGAAATTTCTGCACCCCGGTCCGGGATATGGCGGTTCCTGTTTTCCCAAGGATGTGAAGGCGCTCCACGCCATTGCCAGAGAGGCGGGTTACGATGCTCAATTGATTGATGCTGTTACCAGGGTTAACGAGGCCCAGAAGTCGCGGATGTTTACCAAATTGCAAAAAATGATGCCGGAATTGGGAGGAAAAACTGTTACCTTACTTGGCTTGGCATTTAAACAGCGCACCGACGATGTGCGGGAATCCCCGGCATTGCCGATTATCGACAAACTGAAGGAAGTTGGCGCAACGATTCGCACCTTTGATCCGGTGGCGATGGACTCTATGAAAAAACGGCATCCGGACCTGGATTACTTTGAGGACATTTATGAAAGTGTCCGCGACGCTGATGCTGTGATGATTTTGACTGAATGGAACGAGTTCCGTGGTCTTGATTTGCAAAAAATGAAAACGCTGATGCGTCAGCCGAACATGGTGGATGCGAGAAACCTGTACGACCCCGATACGGTGCGCAAAACCGGCTTTAAATATGCATGTGTCGGCCGGGAAACGTATAGCGAGGAACTAGCATGATTGACGGAGTGCAGACGAAGCAGCTGAAAGTCATCCCGGATGAGCGGGGTAGACTGTTCGAAATTCTGCGGAACGATGATGAGATGTTTACCGAATTCGGACAAGTATACCTGACCACCAACTATCCGGGCGTGGTGAAAGCATGGCATTACCACAAAACCCAGCGTCACGACGCCGTATGCTGTGTCTCCGGCATGATTAAGCTGGTACTCTACGATAACAGGGAAGTGAGTCCGACTTACGGGGAAGTGAACGAGTACTTTATCGGGGAACATAACATGACGATCGTGAGTATTCCTCAGTATGTATGCCACGGATGGAAGGGTATCTCTGAAAAGGAATCAATGGTCATAAGTATTGTGAGTGAACCATACAATCATGACGATCCGGACGAGTATCGCATGCCGTACGATACGGACGAAATTCCCTACAATTGGGAGCGCAAAAACCGATGAAGATTACGGATCAAACATTTCTCGTTACTGGCGGCTGCGGGTTTATCGGCAGCAATTATGTTCGGTTTATCCACAATAAATATCCAGAAATCCGTATCGTGAACCTGGACAAACTCACGTATGCCGGAAACCCGGAAAATCTCCGGGATATCGAGGAATCCGAACGGTATCACTTTGTAAAGGGCGATATCTGTGACGGGGATCTTGTAGACGAGATATTTAGAGAGCATGAGCCGGGTATCCTGGCGAACTTTGCTGCAGAAAGCCACGTGGATCGCTCCATCGGCGCGCCGGACGATTTTATCGATACGGATATATACGGCGCATATCGACTGCTGGAAGCCTCCAAATCCCATGACATTGAAAAATTTATTCAGATCTCCACGGATGAGGTGTACGGAAGC
>JAANXI010000150.1 GCA_018263365.1 Fidelibacterota bacterium
TCACATTATCGTTGGACTCTTGCTTTTATCCGGGATCGTGGTCCTCTTACTGGAAATGTTGGCGACAACGGAACGCCCGCTGGAGAATGCGGCGATTACTCTCTTTGGCATTGTATATATTGGGTTGTTCCTGGGGGCGCTGCTCGGCATTCGCGAGAGCAGCCTCTTTCCGGAATACAACACAACCGGGCTGTTCGTTATCCTGATGTTCGTCGGGGTGTGGGTTTGTGATACTGTTGCATATTTCTGGGGGACAAAATTCGGCAAGCACCGCCTGTTTGAGAAGGTGAGTCCCAAAAAATCTGTTGAGGGGGCAATAGCCGGACTAATTGGAACCATAGCGCTGCTATTGGGTATTCATGTGTCGCCCTTGTTGCCAGAGATGACGCTGCAGATGACGATAGTCATGTCCCTGATTATCGGAATCTTTGGCCAACTTGGCGACCTGGCGGAATCCTGGCTGAAGCGTACTGTGAATATCAAAGATTCCTCGTCACTGATACCGGGGCACGGGGGCGTTCTGGACCGGTTTGATTCGTTGCTGTTTGTTGCGCCGCTGGTATATCTATCCATTGAAACAAATTTGATTTAGTCAAACGGAGGATTATATGTTGAAGAGAATAATAGTGTTCACAGCTCTGGTCAGTTTTATCCTGATGAGTTGCGGTGGAGGCAATGGAAATGCTTCCAAAGATGTGACGTATGTGACGATGCCGGATGGAAGAAAAATTCCACAGGGCGGAACACTGATTGTGGGACTGATCAGTGATGTCAAAGCCTTGAACCCGTATATATCCACCTCTGTCCAGGCAAGTAATATCGAGAGCCTGATTTTTATGACATTGGCCGATATTAATAAGGATTTATCGACCTATACGCCCAGGATCGCAAAATCCTGGGAATTCTCCGATGACCGAAAAACGTTGATCTTCCATCTTCGGACCGATGTGTACTGGACGGACGGTGAAAAAACGACTGCTGAGGATGTGGTCTTCTCCCACAAATTAGCCACAGATCCGCACGTGGCGTGGAGCGCCATTCGCTGGAAAGATTATATCTCGAACGTGGAGGCAATCAACGATTCTACCGTGCAATATACATTTAGCAAAGTTTATCCGTATCAGATGATGGATGCCACCGTCGGTCCGATCGTGCCGGAACATCTGCTGGGCGATATCAAGCCAGAAAATATTGCGACCGCCGATTTTAATCTGAATCCGGTTGGCAACGGACCGTTCAAACTCAAGAAATGGCGCCAGCAGCAGCAGATTGAAGTCGTCGCCAATCCCGATTACTATGAACACGGAAACCCCCATCTTCAGCGGATTGTATTTAAAATCGTTCCAGACCGCACTGCGTTGCTGACCCAGATGAAAACCGGGGAAATAGACCTGCTGGAGAACGTACCGATGAAAGAGTTCCAACAGCTGAAAAAGGATTACAAAGCCGGAAAAACGGACATTAAACCGTATGAATTTATGGGCCGGACTTATGATTATATCGGCTGGAATACCATTGATCCCGAAAAGTACGATCCGGACGTCCATACGACCGTAGAATCCTTCAACGAAATTCCGAATCCATACTTTGCCGATGCCAGGGTAAGACGGGCGATGACCATGGCTATTAACCGCGAATTAATACGGGAAGCCATTGGATACGGGTTACTGACTGAAATGCGCGGGCCGATTGCGCCTATTCTGTGGGCGTATGATGAAAATCTCCCGAAAATTCCGTTTGATCCGGAGAAATCGCGGAAACTGCTCTCTGAAGCAGGCTGGGTTGATTCGGATGGTGACGGTATCCGCGAAAAAGATGGCCGTGATTTTCATTTCATCATGAAAACCAATACCGGCAACGAACGCCGGGAACAGGCCTGTACGTTGATCCAGGATATGCTCAGCAAGGTCGGAGTGAAAATGGAGATCCGGCTGGAAGAGGGGGTGACCTTCTTTGACAATTTGGACAGCAAACAGTTTGAAGCGGCATTGGCCGGATGGAGTGTCGGATTGAAAGTCGATATGACAACCACCTTTCATTCCAAATCAGTGCTGGATAAATACAATTTCCCGTCCTATCGCAACCCAGAATTTGATAAGGTCAATGACGCGGCTAAATTTGAAATGGATCGCGATAAGGCGAAGGAACTTTGGAGTGAAGCACAGAGAATCCTTATCGAAGATCAACCCTATACCTGGTTGTTCTATACCAAGTCCGGCCATGGATTGCACAAACGGTTCAAAGATGTGGTTATGGATCAGCGCGGTACATACGTCAATCTGAGAGATTGGTGGGTCCCGGCAGACGAGCGTAAATATTAATTTCCAATGATTGGCAGGCTCCCGAGTAATGTTGACGTATGTAATTAAGCGGATTGGCGTTGCTATTCCGCTCATCTGGCTGGGATTGACGCTAACCTTTTTCATAATGCGGTTAGCGCCGGGCGATCCTACCACACAGTACATCAATCCGGAATTCGATCCGGAAGTTAAACAGTTGATGATGGAAAAGTTCGGTCTGGATAAGCCGCTGCATATCCAGTACTGGAAGTGGCTTACCTCCTTTGTTCAGGGCGATTTCGGTACATCATTTGACCGCTCTCGTCCCGTGGCTGACGTTATCCATGACGCCATTTACAATACCTTGCTTTTGAACGGACTGGCGCTGATTATTTCTCTTCTGACCGGTGTGGTTTTAGGCATTTTCTCCGCTATAAAACAGTATTCCAGATTTGATGACGTGATGACGGTGACGTCACTGTTTTTCTACTCCATGCCGAGTTTTTGGCTTGGCCTGATGCTGATCCTCATCTTTTCGTACCTGCTGGGCTGGCTCCCGACCGGGGGGATGCTGTCCGTGAACTACGAATACATGTCAGCCTGGGGACAATTCTGGGATAGAGTTGTGCACCTTATAATGCCGGTATTTGTGCTTGGGTTGGCCACCGCAGCGAGTACCATGCGGTATATGCGTGGGAGTATGCTCGAAATTATTCGCCAGGATTATATCCGTACTGCACGTGCAAAAGGGGTAAGCGAACGGAAGGTGAATTTTAAACATGCGACAAGAAACGCCATTCTGCCCGTTGTGACACTATTCGGTCTCTCAATTCCGTTTATCTTCAGTGGAAGCATTATTACAGAGATTGTATTTGCCTGGCCCGGTATGGGACGGGTGATGCTGACTGCTATTTTCGCCAGAGATTATCCGGTAGCGATTGCGGTTGTTGGAATTATTTACATCATGGTGACGATGGGTAATCTGATAGCGGATATTATGTATGCGGCCGTCGACCCGCGGGTTCGATACGGAAGCGGAGGCGGAAGTGAATAATCAGGAATTGGCTATGCAGCAATCGGAGGTGCGATTCGCCGCATGGGAATACCTGTTTCCAGGCGTAAGTCTGATTCTTCGCGGACGAAAGGGGCGGGGAGCAGCGGTTTTTGCGATGTTCCTTATTCCGCTGATTTTCTTCATTTGGCAGCCCGGAACTATCTTCAGCGTATTTACCGGCGCGGCCTGGGATATCTATCTGGCGAGCATCTATCTCTTCTTGCTATTTCTTGCTTCCTTTTGGGTGAACATCAGATTATTGCAGGATCACGTTACGCCGGATAAGAAAGAGGGCATCAGCGAGTGGCAGGTTGGAATGCGGCGGTTCAAAAAGAATAATCGCGGCATGTTCGGACTGGTGATTTTGATTTTCCTCTACAGTGTGGCGTTGCTGGCGCCGCTTATTTCACCGCACGATCCGATTTCCCAGAAAAATGTGCTGGATGTCCGGTTCCTTTCGCCGTCGCTTACGTCGGGCTATCTTCTTGGTACAGATGGGTTTGGCAGGGATCTCCTGAGCCGGATTATATTCGGTTCGCGAATTTCGCTCTTCATCGGCTTCGTCTCTATGACGCTTTCCGTCGGAATTGGTTCTATCATTGGGGTCATCGGCGGATATTTCGGCGGTTGGATCGATGGAATGTTGATGCGATTGGTTGACCTGATGCTGGGCTTTCCGAGGCTCTTCCTGATATTGATAGTGATCGCATTTGTGGGGCCGTCCATATTCTGGATAATCGCCGTGCTTGGCCTGACCGGCTGGATGGGCGTTGCAAGGCTGGTTCGTGGACAGGTGCTCTCACTCAAAGAGCAGGAGTTCATCCTTGCGACCAAGGCGCTCGGTGTCCGCACCTTTAAAATCCTGTTTCGGCATTTGATTCCGAACGCGATAGCTCCTATAATTGTCTACGCTACGCTGAACATCGGAATCGTCATCCTTGTAGAAGCCGGACTGAGTTTTCTCGGTCTGGGAGTACAACCGCCGACGCCGAGCTGGGGGAATATCGTGGACCTCGGACGAAAAAATCTGATCGATGCGTGGTGGATAGCCACTTTTCCGGGATTTGCCATCGTGATCACGGTGGTCTCGTTTAATATCGTGGGTGATGCATTGCGCGATGCGTTCGACCCGCGGCTTCGTGATTAATCAAAGAATTGAACACGAGTGAAAAACATAAAATGGAATGGACTGTCCATCCCATGAAGGAGAATTACTTGCGAACGGCAATGGTTGGAATCATTATCGTTGGAATGACATACAGCCTCGCTTTGTTGACCGGAAGCGCGGGCTGGTTGCTGCTGTATCTGGCGATTTTTCTGCTGTCGCTCCATCGTTTTTTCTTCGCAACTCGATATTCCATAGATGAGAAAGGCGTCACGATTACGAGACCTTGGCGCAATTACGAATACACCTACGATGATTTTCAATCGTTTACGTCCACGAAAAACGGCGTACAGCTGAATCGCATGTCCAGCGAGTCTTTCTATGACCGAATCAGAGGCGTGTATATTATTTCCAATGATGACACGGCCGATGTTGTGAAAGTGCTCCGAAATCATCTGAAAGAGGCCAAATGATGGCGGAAGTGACGGCGCATCAGCAGGAGTTGGTGGACACTTTCGCGGAGAAGGTGGTAAAGTACCGGATGACAGTTCCGGTATTGCTGTTCTTGGAGACCGTCCGCCCGCTGAACTTCATTGCCAGCCAGGCAATTGCGATGTTTCATCCGTTTCTCCACGTCTTTTTCAACGCTGCTGATATCGAGGCTTTCCGGAACTTCCTGGAGAAGCGCGAAAACATGGAATATCTCATGCGGGCGATTGAGGAAAAGGAAGAACAACAAAGACTTGAAAAGATGGAGGAATCGCAATAATGGGCTAAAGCCCAAAAACTAATAGATTTCGTAACCCCGTCCGGACGGGGCTAGAAGAAATCGGGTTCAAAAATTTAAAACTGAATGGCCCCAGGCTTCAGCTTGGGGTACGAATAACCCAATAATTTTGCCCTTTAGGGCATTAGATAAAAAACAGAAAATTTTTGAGACGCACATGACTATTCCCGACAACATAAACGTAATTCTCGCCACCGATTGCGGCAGCACTACAACCAAAGCTATCCTCATTGAGAAGGTCGACGGCGAATATCGCCTGAAAGTCCGGGGTGAAGCCCCAACAACAGTCGAAGCGCCATTCGAAGATGTTACACGTGGCGTCATTAATGCCATTGAAGAGGTGGAAGAGCTGTCAGGGCGTCAGATACTAAAGGAAGGAGAAATTCAAACACCAGTCGACGGCGACAAAGGTGTCGATATCTATATCTCAACCAGTTCCGCCGGCGGCGGGCTCCAGATGATGGTCTCCGGTGTGGTGAAATCCATGACAGCAGAGTCCGCTGAGCGTGCTGCGTTGGGTGCAGGCGCCATTGTGATGGACGTGATAGCGTCCAATGACGGCCGTCTGCCGCACGAACGCATTGAACGGATTCGTCACCTGCGCCCGGATATGATTTTACTCTCCGGCGGCATCGACGGTGGAACCGTGAAACATGTGGTGGAGCTTGCGGAACTCATCGAAGCAGCAAAACCGCGCCCGCGTTTGGGATCGGGATACAACCTGCCGGTTATCTATGCCGGGAATAAAGAAGCCAGGGAGGAGATCGAGGATACCCTTGCCAATGTAACCGACCTCCAGATCGTGGATAACCTGCGTCCGACCCTAGAGCAGGAACGACTCGGCCCGGCCAGAGAAAAAATCCACGATCTCTTTATGGAGCACGTGATGGCCCAGGCGCCAGGCTATAAAAAACTGATGAACATGACCGACGCCCCCATTATGCCGACACCCGGCGCCGTAGGGAATTTGATGCAGACGATCGCCGAAGACGAAAATATCGATGTTGTAGGCGTAGATATTGGCGGCGCAACAACAGATGTGTTCAGCGTGTTCGAAGACACGTTCAACCGGACTGTCAGCGCCAACCTGGGTATGAGTTACAGCGTAGCGAATGTCCTGGCAGAAACCGGCCTGGAAAATATCCTCAGATGGGTGCCGTTTGATATCGAAAGCAGTGATTTACGGAATCGGATTGTCAACAAAATGATTCGTCCGACGACCATTCCGCAGACACTTGTCGAACTGAAACTGGAGCAGGCTATTGCCCGAGAGGCGCTCAGGCTGGCGTTCGAGCAGCATAAATCATTTGCCACCAGCCTGAAGGGCGTCCAGCGCGCCAGAGATATCTCCGATACGTTTGACCAGAGTATGGCGGGAGAGACGTTGGTTGACCTGGAATCATTGGACTTAATTGTAGGCAGCGGTGGCGTATTATCGCACGCGCCTCGCAGAGAACAGGCCATGCTCATGATGATCGACGCGTTTCTCCCGGAAGGCGTTACAGAATTAGCCGTCGATTCCATCTTTATGATGCCGCAATTGGGCGTACTATCAACAATCCACCGGGAAGCAGCCACACAAGTATTCGAAAAGGATTGCCTCATTCGACTGGGTACAAGCGTCGCGCCGTTTGGCAGCATGAAGAAACCGAAAGAAGCTATGAAAATTGAACTAACTCTGCCCAGCGGCGAAACGCTGTCCAAAACACTGAATTACGGTGAACTGTCAATGCATCCGATGACTTTCAGGGAGACAGCAACCGGGGAGGTAACTCCGCTCAACGGATTAGACCTCGGCAAAGGAAAGAACAATCCTGTTAAAGTAGAATTACACGGAGGAGAAGCCGGGCTCGTGTTTGATGCGCGGGGTCGCCGTCCATTTGGATTATCCGACAAAGGGGAAATGCGTATCAACAAACTGAACCAGTGGTACAGTGCAATGAATATTTATCCAGAGGAATAGAATGGCTCATGCATATACACCAGGATTACGGGTATCAGCGAAAACTAACCTGCGTAAAACAAGGCGATTACCGCTGACAGGTGATGTAGTAGTTGAAGTAGGTGATATCGTCTCTGCAGATGATATTATCGCACGAACAGAGCTGCCCGGCAATGTAACTCCGCTGAATATCGTCAACCAATTGGGCATTGTTGCTGAAGATGCTCCACACTGTATGACCAAAGAGATCGGCGAAAAAGTCGAATTCAACGAGGTTATCGCAGAATCATCTTCATTCTTCGGACTCTTTAAGAGTACGGCCAAAGCGCCGGTAGACGGAACGCTCGAAAGCGTCTCTGAAGTGACCGGGCAGGTCATTATACGCCAGGACCCTGTTCCGGTAGAATTACGAGCGTATGTCGACGGCAAAGTCGGCGAAATCCTGGAGAAGGAAGGCGTTGTCCTCGAGACAAACTGCTCGTTTATCCAGGGCATTTTTGGCATTGGCGGTGAGTCGAGCGGGGAAATTCAGGTTGTGACGGAAAGCGAAAGCGAGCCACTCCAACCTACTCTGTTGGACGAATCCCATGCCGAAAAAATTGTGGTCGGAGGTAACCTCCTTACCCTGGATGCTATCGAAAAAGCACAGGAGCTTGGCGTGAAAGGGTTAGTCGCCGGCGGCATCCACGATACTGATTTGAAAGAAATTCTCGGCTATGATATCGGCGTGGCCATTACCGGGTCGGAAGATATTGGGCTGGCAATTGTTGTCACCGAAGGCTTTGGCGAAATTTCTATGGCGGAACGGACTTTCAAACTGCTTAAAGAGAATGAAGGACGCAAAGCATCGATTAACGGCGCCACGCAGATTCGCGCCGGTGTTATTCGTCCGGAAGTGATTATCCCCAGTGATGCGGATGAGGATGCACCAGTTGAAGCTACCCCGGATGTTGTCGCGGGGGGAATGTCAGCCGGGACACTTATCAGAGCCATACGCGAACCGTATTTTGGACAAATTGGTGAGGTAACCAAACTACCGGCCGAACTGGTAGCACTTCCGACTGAAGCGAAGGTCAGAATTTTGAAGGCTAAATTTTCGGATGGGGAGGAAGTCATCATCCCCCGCGCCAACGTCGAAATCATCGAAGAAGACTAACAGGAAAGGATCGCCTATGAAACGGGCGCATTTCATATATCTGTTGTTATTGTGGTGCATTCCAATGATGGGAATAGCGCAGATTGTACCAGAGAATCCATCTTCCGGCGCCCTACAATCGGTACAAAATCTCCAGGTTTCCGATGTGCCCAATGACGCTGGCGATGAGATTAACATCTCTTGGGATTTCCCGGATGATCTTGATAAATCACAAATCACTGAGATCCGGATTTACCGGTCGACCAGCGCCTCCGGACCGTTTCGGCAGATCGATGCCTTCCCGTTAGTTTTAGATTCCTACACCGATGCCGACGACGACGAAACCGGTCACATCGTAACTCCGAAGGATACCTATTATTACAAGATCGGACTTTTTAACGGATCGGAAGAAGTCACCTCGCAGGTGAGCGAGGGCGTATCCCCCCAAATATCCTTTTTCAACTGGGGACGGCTAAATGTTTTCATCATCCTGGGAATTTACTTTGCCTTGATTCTGTATTTCATCCGGGCATCGCGGAAGGGCAGAGAGATTTATATTCGTACGTTGCCCGGACTGGAAGCCCTCGAAGAGTCCGTAGGCCGCGCAACGGAGATGGGCAAGCCGGTTCTTTATATGCCAGGGATCGATGAGGCCAACAATATCCAGACATTATACAGTATGGTCATCCTGCGGTATGTGACCCAACTGGTGGCGGAGTACGAGACGCCGCTGATCGTGACGGTGGGGAAAGCGTTTGTCGTCCCGCTGGCAGAGGAGACCGTTCGGCAGGGCTATATGGACGCCGGGCGGCCTGATTTATACAACCAAGACATCGTGCGGTATTACTCCGATGAGCAGTTTGCTGCGGCGGCAGGCGTGTCCGGCGTGATACTCCGGGAAAAACCGGCGACAAATATTTACCTGGGATCGTTTTATGCCGAATCCCTGATTCTGGCGGAAACGGGGTTCCTGACCGGCTCGATTCAGATCGCTGGGACCGGAAATATCCACCAGTTGCCGTTCTTTGTGGTTGCCTGCGATTACACCCTCATCGGTGAGGAATTTTACGCGGCCTCGGCGTATCTCAGTGAAGATCCCAAATTGCTGGGACCGCTCAAAGCCGCCGACTGGATGAAAATCCTGGCCGTCGGATTTATTGGGGTTGGGGCTGTTCTCGAAACCTTTGGAATAGACTTATTCCCCAGACTTTTACAAATATAGAACCAGAAGAAATGAGTTTGTAATAAACGGTGCTTGAACTGAAAAATATGGAATTGGGCTGGAAGCCGCTCTTTCTCACCAGTCTCATTAGAAATGCCTCCCGACAAGACTCCTCCTGGAGCGAGAGGCTTAGAGTGACTTCCGGAGGCGTCATCCTAAGATTGTCGAAGGGTAGACGCCGAAAAAAAGACTACGATTGATATAGAATAGGATATAATAATGGCAAGACGATCAATACCAACGGCAATTGCCTTCTTTTTCGGAGCGATGATGGTGGTCAACTATTTCGTTCCGTGGGGTTGGTTTTCCGACCGCGCCAATCAGGTGCAGGAATGGGGGCTTATCGTTGTGGCGTTCGCATATATACTCGGTGCGCTCAACGTAATGCGCGTCCATGGTCACAAAATCCAACGCAAGGAGGAAGACTGGCGCTTCAGCATCGTCACCATCATTACGATGGTCGTGATGCTCAGCTTCGGACTGATGCCGGAACATTGGGCCATCGGCGGCATGGAGCGGGGCAGTCCGTTTCTCTGGATGTTCGATAACATGTACGTTCCAATGATGGCGACGATGTACAGTCTGCTGGCGTTTTTTATTGCGTCGGCGGCATTCCGGGCGTTTAAAGTCCGCTCACTGGAAGCGACACTTCTCGCGGTGACGGCAGTTATTGTGATGATCGGCGCGGTTCCGCTCGGAGGTATTCTGTTGCCAGGATCAATGGAGTTGCGTACCTGGATTATGGAAACGCTGCAGAACGTTGGAAAGCGTGGAATTATGATCGGAGTCGCCCTCGGGGCGATTTCAACGAGTCTCAAGATTATTCTGGGTATCGAACGCCCGTACGGGAGGGATTAAATTATGCCAAACGGACTCGATAAACCGGAAACAACCCTCGAAAAAATCGAACGGATGGACAGACGGATTGTCTTTCTGGCCATCGCGATCACGATAATTTTACCATTGATTTGGCCGCTGGGTCTCCCCATAGGAGTAAGTCCACAGGTGGATGATTTTCACGAAGCAATTGAAAGCATACCGGATGGTTCCGTGGTACTCTTTCCCAATGATTATGATCCGGCGTCGAAGGCGGAATTGTACCCGATGACGGTGGCGATTTTACATCACTTTTTCAAGGAAGATCGCAACCTCAAAGTTATCGGGTTGGGGCTTTTTCCAGCAGGTCCGCCGCTGCTCCAAAAGGCGTTTGAAGAGGTGGCGGTTGACCAATACGGTGCCGAATACGGCAAGGATTTTGTAAACCTCGGCTACAAAGAGGGCCGGGAAATCGTGATGGCGAGTATGGGTGAGAGCATTCCGCAGACCTTTCCGACAGACTTCTTTGGAACATCTATCGATTCGCTCCCGATAATGCAGGGCATTAAAAACTATAGCGATATTGCGATTCTGGTAAACGTTTCGGCTGGTTATCCGGGCACCAAAGAATGGGTGCAGCAGGTGGTATCGGTGTTCGATGTGCTGATGGTCTCTGGAACTACCGGCGTCAGCGCGCCGGAATACTATCCGTATTACAACTCCGGGCAGCTCGCCGGGATGCTGGAAGGACTCAAAGGCGCAGCCGAATACGAAACACTCATCGAGGAGCAGGGCATCGCCACAAGTGGGATGGATGCACAATCCCTGGGACATCTTGTAATCATTCTGTTTATCATCGCCGGGAACGTGCTGTTTATCCTGAATAAGCGGAATAAGAACAGAGACAGAGGGGGGCGCTTCTGATGTGGGAATTACTTGGTATATGGATACAGGTCTTTCTGACGCTGGCGATTTTTAGCTTCCTCTACCGGGATAATCCGTTCTATAAATTTGCGGAGCATCTGTTCGTGGGCGTTGCAACAGGCTATTGGGTCGTACTGCAGATTCGAAATGTGCTCATACCGAACCTTTTTCAGCCGCTGTTTGGGGAATTCTCCGATCCATGGCTTGTGATTCCGCTGTTCCTGGGACTCGTACTCTTTATGCGGCTCTCGGATAAATACAGCTATATGAGTCGCTGGGGCATGGCTGCGGTGGTCGGCATTTTCTCCGGACTGGCGATCTTCGGGTTCGGCGGCGGCGATCTCATCATCCAGATTCGCAGCAACGTTATGCCGTTTATCGATACTGAAGCCGTCCAGGCCTTTACGCAAAAAGCGGGAGTCATCACGTTTCTGAATATCCTGTCCAATCCGATATTCATCATCGGCGTCATCTGCGTGCTTTTTTATTTCTTCTTTTCAACGGAGCACACAGGTGCGCTTGGGGTGGTCTCGAAGATCGGAATTTATTTGCTGATGATTTCGTTCGGCGCCTCCTATGGTAATACTGTGATGGCGCGTATTTCTCTGTTCATCGACCGCGCTCAGTTCGGCATTGTCAATTGGATTCCGACAGTTATCATCGGCATACTAATGATAATTGCGTTCGTGGTGCTGGCGATCACTGGCAAAGTCGATCCGAAGAAGCAATTTTAAAAATGAATAGCACGCGGATAACTAAAAAAAATTCTCGCAAAGGCGCAAAGACACAAAGGATAATAAACTAAACGCTGAAATACACCAAACACACTGAAAACGACGAACAAATAAATGAGCCGCTAAGATACGCGAAGAAACACGAATGAATAAATTAATATGCAACAAACAACGAACTACGAACAACAAACAAAGAAAGGCAGCTAACCAACAAGATCGGGGTCCCAAACCGGGGACTGTGGACACAGGACTCATGCCGTTTTTAACTATACCCTAAATTGAGTGATTGTTGTGGATGAAATGTGCCAAGATGTTGAGATGAAAAGGTTTCGCGAAACCGGAGGCATACCCGGAGGGGCTGTCGAGGATTTCCGCGGTGCCTTCGCGCTCAACAGATTGGTGCAGATCGCCATATAAAATCGCTCAGTTTAGGTATAACACTGTAACACATTAACTTAACACGATAACACTTTTTCAGGACAACCATGGACCATTTACTCGAAGTCGAAGATTTACAAACCTACTTTTACACCGATGAGGGCGTCTCCAAAGCCGTGGACAGCGTTTCGTACTATGTTGACAAGGGAGAGACGCTGGGCATTGTCGGGGAATCCGGCTGTGGGAAGAGCGTTACGAATCTCTCGGTGATGCGGCTGATTCCGGATCCGCCGGGCAAGATCGCCGGCGGTTCGGTCACATTTAATGGACAGGACGTGTTGGCATTGAAGGATTCCCAGATGCGCCAGATTCGGGGCAATGAAATCTCCATGATCTTCCAGGAGCCCATGACATCGCTGAATCCCGTATTCACATGCGGCAATCAGATTATTGAGGCGATCCGCCTGCATCAGAATGTTGGCAAATCGGAAGCGAGAGAGCGGGCCATCGAGATGTTGAAACTGGTTGGGATCCCTGCACCGGAGCAACGCGTGGATGAATATCCGCATCAGCTCTCAGGAGGAATGCGCCAGCGCGTGATGATCGCCATGGCGCTTTCGTGTAATCCTAATCTGCTTATTGCCGACGAACCGACCACGGCCCTCGATGTAACCGTTCAGGCGCAGATCCTCGATCTCATCAACGATTTGCAGGAGCGCCTGGAAATGGCCGTCGTAATGATTACTCACGATTTAGGGGTTATCGCTGAAGTTGCCGATCGCGTCATGGTAATGTATGCCGGGAAAGTGGTGGAAGAAGGCACCACGGACGAGATTTTCAATGACCCGCAGCATCCGTATACCATTGGATTGCTCAAATCCATGCCAGTATTGAACCAAAAGAAACAGCGTTTAGCGGTGGTCGAAGGTGTCGTCCCGAATCCCACTGAATTCCCCAGCGGATGCAAATTCCATCCGCGATGCCCGCTGAATGACGGAACCAGTTGTGAAAATCAAGAGCCGGAACTCCAGAGCGGAAATGGAAATCCTGCTCATACGGCTCGGTGTCATTATATCCAAAAAGCAAAAGCGGAGTTGCGCCAGCGGGAGGAGTTTTCGGCGTAAACGAATATTTAACCATAAATGATTCACCGCAGAGAACGCCCCGGAAGGGACTCCTTCTGGGGCAGAGAGGAAAAAGAAAAAAGCTAGCCTGAATGTTTCATAAAATAGCAGCACATTTTTCGGTAATCCAATAGAACAAATATTCAGTGGGCTATTCCGAACCAGAGCACGTGCTGGGAATGTTCCAAGTAGAGACGTTCCATGGAGGTTGTGTGAGAATGCCAAGCCAAGTCAAATTTTTCTCTTGAACCCAGGAAATCTTTGGTAGCATAAAATACAGGGTAACCCATTGATATTATTTCGGGTAGAGACGTTTCATGAAACGTCTCTACTGGTAAATACATCCAATGGTTCCTTACAATAATCCTCTTGACATTGCATTCTCACACAACCTCCATGGAACGTCTCTACCCAACTGAAAATATTGAACTTATCATATCGTACATTTAATTCGACTTATGAATAATTCAGGCTAGCAAATCGTAGGGACGCGATCTATCGCGTCCGGTTCGTTAGGAACAACACAACCCCCACTTTGATTCTCCCCTTCGCAAGGGGGAGAGAAAAAATATCGGTAATTCTCAAAAGACTCGCCTACGTTCTTTGGCGCTATATATCGCCTGGGAAGACTTCAAGGTTTTGCCTGACTCCGTTGAATATCTCTTTCGGACTTCTGTTAAATTCATAAATTAACAAATGATCATCGTTCGTTTTTACTTAAACACGCGAACACATTAACACATTAACACTGAGGTAATCATGGCAGACATTTCAGTCAATATTCAGGAATCGGGAGAGGGCTGGACAGGCAAAGTCACAGTCTCCGAAGGCAGCTCTTCATCCTCGCATTCAGTTACGATTAAAGAGGATTATTACAACAAATTAACCAGCGGCGATTACACACCGGAGCAGCTGCTGGAAACGTCTTTTGAATTCCTGCTCGCCCGGGAGCCGAAGGAATCAATTCTGGGACGATTTGGGCTTCCAACCATCTCCAAATATTTCCCGGAATATGAGAAAAAAATCGGGCAGTTGTTGCAGAAAAAGTACGGGTAGTTCGATGAGGCATCATACTTATCTCGGTTTGTCTCTTGCATTCCTGTTCGCTCTTCCGGTGCTACTAAGTACCTGTTCAAACCAGACCGAAAAGCAGATCGAAAAGGTCACTCGGAAGGCGAAAGACAAAATCGGGCAGCTCTCCAGGAAAGCCAAACCCTTGAAGGAAGACGTAAAGCAGCTCACTGACGATCAAATCACCAAACTCTGGGCGGTGGAGTACAAAACCGTAAAACTCTCCGACGAAGAGATATCCGGGATTGATTCTGTGATCAATGGATACGGCGCTAATCGGTGGGATTGTTATCACGTAGAGCGAACAGGGAATACATGGTACTTTTTCTTCAAGCGCCGGAAAAAATCTGCGCTGCGAAATCTCCCGTATATCGAGTATCTGGAGTGGCTCTCCATGGAAGATTCGGTGGCCTCTGATACCTCCGGAAGTAAGTAGGTCCGGTGTCCGGTTTTCCAGAATGGCTGGACAGAACTGAGTATCCGTTTGAGCTGCGGAAATTTTCGTCTGCCGCCGGAACACTAAATTATGTCGACGAGGGGACAGGACCGACAGTAATCTTCCTCCACGGTAATCCAACATGGTCGTTTCTGTATCGGAGTGTAATCAAAGGGCTGAGTAGCGATTTTCGCTGCATTGCTCCGGATTATCTGGGATTCGGGTTGTCTGATGCTCCAGAGGTCTTTTCGTATTCGCCAGACGATCATAGTGCAGTCATTGCAGAATTCATCGAAAGTATCGATGCGGATATCATCACTCTTGTCCTGCATGATTGGGGTGGGCCAATTGGGCTCAAATATGCGATTAAAAACCCGTCGCAGATCAAAAAAATTGTGCTATTTAATACATGGATGTGGCCTGTGAAACAGAGTCCCAAATTTTGGTTGTTCAGCATTTTACTGGGGAACAGGTCCCAACTTCCGTTCTACCGCAGGCAAAACATCTTTGCCCGATACATCATGCCTCTTGGCCTATCGCATCCCTGGGAAATATCAGAAATCATCCACTCGCAGTACATTCAACCGCTGCAAAGCCACACCTCAAGATACGCCACGTGGATGTTTCCCCGATCGCTCCTTCGGTCGATTGACATGCTCGAACATCTCTGGGGAGCAAGGGAACGAATATCCAAAATACCAAAGTTATTGGTCTGGGGTATGAAAGACCGTATGTTTGATGGGAGGGTATTGGATATCTGGATCCACACCTTTCCTGATGCAACCACAGAACCGGTGTATAATGCCGGTCATTATGTCCCGGAAGAACTCGGAAATAGATATATCAAGATAATCGCACAATTTCTTGATTCATAGAATCAAATTGTAACAGGAGGGCTTATGGATTTTACACGAGAGGACGCGCTTGAATTGTTGTACGAGTACACGCAATCGGAAGGACTGAGAAAACATGCGCTTGGAGTTGAGGGCGCAATGCGGTGGTACGCCCGGAAATTTGAGGCGAATGAGGAGAAGTGGGGCATCGTCGGACTGTTGCACGACATGGATTACGAACAGCATCCTGACAAAGACGAACATCCCTATGTCGGAGTTAAAATACTGAAGGAAAAGGGCTACCCCGACGACGTGACCAGAGCGATCCTGAGCCATGCTGATTATACAGGTGTGGAGCGCAAAACTTTAATGGAAAAGACTTTATACGCAGTAGATGAACTGACAGGTTTTATCGTTGCGGTAGCGCTGGTTCGCCCAAACGGCATTGGCGATATGAAGGTAAAATCGGTGAAGAAAAAACTGAAGCAGGCGAGTTTTGCGGCGTCTGTCAATCGGGACGATATCTACACCGGCGCGGAAGACCTGGGCCTGGAACTGAGTGAGCATATCCGTAACATGATTGAAGCGCTACAATCTGTGCGGGAAGGCCTGGAGATTTAGTTTTTGCTTCATAGGTGATTGAGAATCGTGTATATTTCACACCAAAATAATTGCACACAGATGACGCAGATTGAGCAGATATCCGCTGATTACTTAAATAATGTGTTACAGAGCCCGTGCATTTCATGGACTGATTTGGATTAAGATTAGGAGTAAGATTAAGAAAGCGAAGGTGCCAACTCAAACACTCTAACACTTGACCACTGTGCATTCTCTCGCAAAGCCGCAAAGAACAACATAGCTGTCCACTGATTACACTGAAAAAACGGATTAAAAGCAAAAAATGGGTTTTATAACAACGACGTCAATAACTACATACAAGGAATCACAAAAAGATTAAGAGGAAGATTAGGAGTAAGATTAAGAAAGCGAAGGTGCCAACTCAAACACTCTAACACTGTCGTAATGCCCATATAGCTCAGTCGGATAGAGCACCGGCTTCCTAAGCCGGGTGTCGCAGGTTCGAATCCTGCTATGGGTACAATTCGCTGTTTTTTTGCTGAATACCATACCTGCGAATAAGTCCTTCCTGCAATTGCACTGATTACATATTGCAATCCAACAGGTTTGCAATTAAATTTTTAAGATTTCGGAAATAACGACGATTTGAAAAAACGGAAACGAGTTTTATGGTAAAGCCGCAGCGACGCATTACAAAAAAAGAATTGAAGCAGGACGAATTTCTGGAGTTTTTATATAAGGGAGAACAATTCGTCCGGAAAAATGCGAAAGTGCTCTCGTACATCGGTGGAGGGATTCTCCTTGTAGTAATAGTTGCCAGCATGATGTATAACAGCCGGCAGAACGCCGAAACGGCTGCTGCCGCGGCAGTGGGCGCTGCGCAAACTGCGTTTGACCAGGGGAATTACGCCGAAGTTATCAGCCAGCTGGAGCCGGTTATTGAGACGTATGCCGGGACCAACAGTGCCGGCGTGGCAGTCTTTTACATCGGCAGCGCCTATTACCGCCAGGGTGATCACGGGCAGGCAAAACAATACTTCGAAAAATATTTCAACGAATACGATGAAGACCCTATGCTTGGAGCCTCTGCCCAGGCAAGTCTCGGAGCAATTGCTGCCGAAGAAGGTAATTATGGAGAGTCAGCGGCACGATACAGGGAGGCGATGCGGCGCGCGCCGTACAAATTTATGATGCATCGATACAGTCTGGATGCGGCGCGGTACACATTCGAATCCGGGGAGTACGAAAAAGCAAAGACACTTCTGGCGAACTTGCTGGACACAGATGACCTGAAAAGCGGCGTCGAATCCGAAGCGAAAGAACTGCTGAAAACAATAGAGGTGGAACAGGCTATACATTAAGGGGCGACGGGGTGTATTTCTGCTTGCAATAGCAGGATGCACCCAGTATCTTTTGCGATGAAAGTGGGTTGACAGACCCACTTTTTTTGCGTTATAGAGGAGCAACGGTGATGTTTCGGACAGCGGAACAAATTGAAAATGAGGTTTTTGACATCGGTGAGAAATACCTGGGGGAAATCGGGGGCTATGTCCTCGAAGTCAACCTGAAAGGGGCCAGAGGAACCCGGAAGATCGAGATAATTGCGGATACGGAAAAAGGCATCACCCTCGACGAGTTGACGGCTATCAGCAAAAAGGTGGAACAGGAACTGGATGAGACGAATCTGTTCTCCGAAAAATATACGCTGGAGATCACGTCACCGGGATTGGATCGCCCACTGAAAACCCCACGGGATTTCCGCCGCCGACTGGATCGGAAGGTCCGGATCGAGCACACGATGCTTGAGCCCGGCGAGCCGATCGTTGGAACAATCATCGAGGTTGCTGACGATAACGTAACGGTAAAAACTGAAGAAAAGGGAGAACTGGTAATCCCGTATGACCAGATTATTAAAGCACAATTAGAGTTGGACTGGTAACGGGGCGAGGAAGGAGAAGAATCCTTGATTAATAAGGACATTATTGATGCGTTTACACAGATTGCAAAGGAAAAGAACGTCGATCGCAATCAGTTGGGCGATATTATTGAAGGTATTTTTAAAAATCTAATGATTAAACGGTACGGTGAAGACGCCGAATTCGATGTAATTGTTAATATGGATAAGGGCGAACTGGAAATCTATCATGAGAAAGTCGTGGTGGATGAAGTCACCGATCCGGGCAAAGAGATATCCCTTGAAGAGGCCCGGAAAGTCGAGCCGGATCTCGAAGTCGGAGAACTTTATGTTGATATCCTGGAACCGTCTTCCTTCGGCCGACGCCTGATTGCCAATGCGAAGCAGAACCTTTTCCAGCAGATTCGCGATATCGAAAAGATGCACGTCTACAACGATTACAAAGATCGCATCGGCGAGATCATCATGGGCGACATCCACCAGGTGCGCCGGGATGCCGCCTTCGTAAATATAGAGAAAACCGAACTGAAGATGCCGCGTTCAGAGCAAATTCGCTCAGAGAATTACCGGCGCGGAATGACGGTAAAAGCCATTATCAAAGATGTGGTGGTCACGCCGAAGGGCCCGGATATTATTATCTCAAGGGCCGATCCGGCATTTTTGAAACGACTGTTCGAGCTGGAAGTCCCGGAAATTTACGATGACATCGTTGAAATAGTGAAAATAGCCCGGGAGCCGGGTGATCGCGCCAAGGTAATCGTGGAGTCGCATGATCGCCGTGTGGATGCGGTCGGGGCGTGCGTTGGCATGAACGGCAGCCGGATTCAGGCGATTGTCCGCGAGCTCAATAACGAAAAAATCGACGTCATCGATAACAGTTCCGAAATTGAGATCCTGTTGACCCGCGCTTTGTCACCCGCGAAACCGCTTTTGCTGGAAATCGATGAAGAGAACCGCCACGTCCAGGCTATCTTTGATGACGACGACATTGCCATTGCTATCGGTAAAAACGGACAGAATATCCGGCTTGCCTCGCAGGTGACCGGCTATGAAATCGACGCCGTGAAGTACAGCGAATACGAATCTCTGGGCGAACAAGTACTGTATCTGGATGAGCTGGAAGGCCTGCATCAGGGACGCGTACGCTCACTCATGGAAGCCGGAATCGAGACGGTCTCCGAATTTCTGAACGCCAGTGAAGACGAATTACTCGAAATCAAGGGAATGGGCGAAAAGAGCCTGGAGAACTTCCGCGAGGATTTAAGCGAGTTCGTTGATCTGGAAACCGGCGAACTCCTCGAAGAAATGGAAGAGGAGATTGAGACAGCGGAAGAAGCAAAGGCTGATTCTGCTGAATTAACAGAAGAGCCGTCCGAAGAAGAAGTCGAGCAGGAAGAGCCTGCCAAACTTGAAGTGCAAGAGGAATAAATGGCGAAGAAACGACGCATCTATCAAATCGCGAAGGAACTGAATATATCTCACGAGGAGATTCTGCAGTTTCTCGAATCGCAGGACGTTGACGTGAATAGTCACATGAGTCCTGTGAATGAGCAGATCTACGACAAGATCCTGAGCGAATTTGCCAAGGAAAAAGTAATAGTCGATCGCTACCGGAAGGAAAAAGAACGGCAGAAGATCGAGGAAGAGCGTCGTCAGCAGGAAAAAGAAGAAAAAGAGCAGGCGGAGAAAGAAGAGGAAGAGCGCCGGCTTGAGGAAGCCCGGAAGAAGATCGAAGAGGAAGAGCGGAAGCGCAAAGAACTGGAAGAGGAAAACCGGCGTCGCATTAAAAA
>JAANXI010000151.1 GCA_018263365.1 Fidelibacterota bacterium
CGGTTGAGCGCGAAGGCTCCGTGAAATCCTCGACAGACCCTCCGGGTATGCCTTCGGTTTCCCAAAACCCTTTTCATCTCAACATCTTGGCACATCTCATCCACAACAATCGCTCAATTTAGGTCAAAGTGTTATTGAAATGTGAAAAGTGGGGGAATTACGACAGTAAGAACTATACTAAACGATAGAGGCCCAGGTGATTAATTCTCTGAGGAATCCGAAGCACTATCGCGCATCTTTGCTTTGATCTGCTTCCGTTTGTCCGGGGAGAGCCGAAATTCCGAGATGGCGGAATCGGCATCCCACTCTTCGGTCTGTTCCCGGATCTTTTGCCGAATGGCCAGCAGCTGATCCCGATACCGGTAACAAAATTTACATGCCATGAGATGCAGTTTGACCTGAAGGCGTTCCCGCAAGGTTAACGATTCATCCATGGATCGGGAGATCTGTTGGGAGATGACCTCACAACTGGGAGTGAGTGTGTCAATCACAGGTTTTATAACGTGCATCATAATTGTTGTTTTCATCGTTCCGTCCGATTTATTCTACAGTGTCAGGATGAATCCAGTTTTGTTCCAGGCAATGCCGGATTTGTTTCCTTGCCCGATGTAACCGTACCCATAAGTTAGACGACGTAATCTCCAATTCCTTACAGATGGCGTCGGTCTCCATTTCTTCAAGTTCTCTGAGGGTAAAGACGGCTGCTAATCCGGAGGATAATTGTTTTATGCAGCGATGGAGCGCCTGCATAAAGCCTTCGGTTTCCGTCTGCGCTTCGGGGTCACGCCGCCAATCCCGGGGAGCAGCCTCCGGCTTCCACCGCCCCTTCATGGTCCCTTCAGCATAAAAGTCGGCCGACTCGTTATAGTCCCCATCGATTTCGTGATCGTCCCGATGGCCTTTCTTGCGATAATAGTCGATAATCTTCCGTCGCAGGATGCTGAACAGCCAGGTCCGCACGGACGAATCCCTGCGAAAATCAGCAAAGGCTTCCAGCGCACTGAGAAAGGTTTCCTGGACCAGATCCTCCGCATCTTCCTCGCTTGCCACCCGGGGCACGGCGTAGCGATAGAGGTAATCCCCATATTGATCGACCCATGCGGCAGGATCAACCTGTGTGTCATCCTTATGGATTTGGGATGGAGTCATGGGCATTTGCTTTGTTGCACCACATAGTGAAACTCATCTATATTGGAAAAAATTACCTGTTGGAGCTCTGCCAGATCGTCCACAATCCAACCGATGTTTTGCGGCAGGTCGTGATAGCTGATAAACTCGAAATGACTAACCCGCATACCACGCCACTACATCCTCCTCCACAGCCGGATACACCTCATCAATCCGCTTTTGGGTGTCGATGGTGTGATACAGCGCCGTAGCAACGCGACAATAATGCTGAATTTCCTCATTACTTAGGCGGCGTTCGCGGCGATCATACAGCCACTTGTCCAGCACCTGATAGCCGCCGACCTGATACTCCCAGACTTCCTCTGGAATGCCCTCGAAATACTGTCCGTCCTTGTTGATGTACACGCGCTCTTCCTCCGGGCGATAATCCCGGCCGACCGCTTTGGACTTGGCTATCACGTTCTTTCCCTCACCCTGAAACTTGGCGATCGGATCGTTCAGTTTATCCGACTTCATCAGGTGGAGCGCGGTCAACTCTTCGCCCAGACCGGCGAATTCGCAGAACAGATCGTAATCTTTGGTGAACGGTATCCGTGGAAAATCGCTCTTCAGAAATTCCGCGTAGGTTTCCCGGTAGGAGGGTGCATAGAGGACGGCGTACGTGTAATACAAAATCTGCTCCGGCGTGGGGCGCTTGTCATATATGGTTTCTAGCAGATTGTAAAACTCCTTGTTGATATTCGGTTGGCGGGACGAATACTCCACGTCTTTTTCGAAGACCATCATCATGGTGCCGCCGCTTCGGGNGGAATTGTTGCCGTTTTCATCGTCGGTTTCTGGATAGAGGTAGAGCGGGAACATAGCATTCCCACCTCTACGAAATAAATTCGTATCTACAATCGAATCGCTTATTAAAACGATATCATAAATCGGAGAACCAACTACCTGCCATTGCCGACCAATACTGATGCTCAAATTTTCTCCCGCTACCATATGCCACATAATTTCTTTTCTATCACGATCAATAACTGCAGGATGGTAGAATAATTCTCGTCTGTCAAATGGTCTGTAGAGTACTTTCTGGAGATATTTTGCCAAATCAGATTTTCTCAACGCAGATTGAGCATCCGGAATCTTCCAATGATTCGTTTCATTCACTTGAAAGCTATTCTCGATCGTCTTGGCACTTTGATTTGAATTCGCAAATGCTTCAATTCGTGCCAGGAGTTTGGAGTCATTAAAATCAATCACAAAATGATCACGGTGGGTTTTTATTCCGTTCGAATAGATTGGAAAAAGATCAGTTACTTGGATAAAACGCTGATAATGTTTTTCGAGATCATAATCCAGTTTCGAAAACAGGTAAAACGGGCTCTGTGGCTTGATTTCTTCGTATCTGTTTCTATGTAAGGCATGTGTCTCCAGCCAATCGTATTTCTCCTGGCGCAAGCCATACAAGTCGTCACGGCGTACCGTGTTCTCCTTCCCGTCTTTCTTCACCATCGTATGAATCGCCACGCCCTGCTGGATGTCGAAAACGTTCTCATCTTTGGAGCCGTCCGGGGCGGTCTCCTTTTTGCGGGCGTTGCCGTGGAGGTCCAGCACCGCGATTTCGTCGAAACTGTGCATCAGCGACTCGCGCATCCCGCGGAAGGTCGGGTTATCCAGGTAACCGTGGTTGGTAATCATACTCACGATGCCGTGACCCAGCTGATCGATTTTCCACTGGGCAAACCGGATGAATTTTACGTAGTCATCCTGCAGCATTTTCGGGTTCCGCTCGCCCAGCGGCTTGCCGTCCACGGAGTAATAGCCGTCGTCCTCGTTGCCGTTCTCGTGGGTGTAGCCTTTTTTCAGCAAGTCATCAATCCATTGGCTGTTGTTGAACGAATTGCCCGAATACGGCGGGTTTCCAATGATAACCAGGACTTCCTCGTCCTTCTTGATCTTCCCGGCCGCATGGCTCTCCTCGCTCAGACTCGCCATGCCCGGCAGTTCGGTCTGCTCCAGGTCTTCCATCTCCAGAGAATTGGTGAGGTACAATTGAAAGCGCTCGTCATCCGGCAGGTGATATCCCAGTTCCTCCAGGATAAATCCCATCTTGAGATGCCCGATGGCATACGGCGCCATCATGAGTTCGAAGGCATAAAAGTGTTCCAGCAGATGCTCCCGGATCAGGTTGTTCACGCCGCCGCTGCCGTATTTGTCCTCGTATTCTTCGGCGGCGAGTTTCAATGCTTCCGCGATAAACGTGAGCGTACCGGCCGCCGGATCGAGCACGGTCACCGAACTGTCCGCCAGTCCCAGCGGCTTGCCGAATTCCTTTTTCAGGATTTGATGCACCGACCGCACAATATATTGCACCACCGGCTCCGGCGTATAGTACACGCCGCGCC
>JAANXI010000152.1 GCA_018263365.1 Fidelibacterota bacterium
TCGTAGTTCTTCATCGGCGTCTCCGGAATCAAACGCCGCGCATCGCCGACAAAGGTGTATATCCAGTCCGGTTTCAGGCGGCTTCCTGCCCCGTCAAGTGCGGGTCCGATTTCTCCTCCTTCGCCATTGATAGCATGACAGCTTCCACACTGATATTCTGCGTACAGCTGCTTTCCCTGGGATATCAACGATGTGTCTTTCACCGTCCAGTCGACATCGTTTGGTATCAGTGAATCTTCGCCGGTTTCTTCGCTCAGAAAGGCAGCCAGCCGCTCGGATTCCGCAGGCGACAGCCGGTAATCCGGCATCCGGATGGTTGGACGAACGCCTTTTTTCTCGTACCGCCGGTTGTACGGGTCGAGCAGATATTCCTTCACCCAGGTTCGCTGATAGCGATCGCCGGCGCCATACAAACTGGGGGGCGTGTTCGTCCCTTTGGCCTCCTTGTCATGGCAGGTTCCGCAGCGCATCGGCAGATAAGCATCGTAGAGGCCCGCATCAACCAAATCCTCGTTCGCCGGTTCTGCCTGTTGGTACCAGGCCGGTCCTCGCGCTTCCTCCGCATATTCACTCTCAAGCGCCTGACCGCTCTGCCAGCCCCAGGCGGTGAGACCGATAATCACTACTGGCACAATGACACCCAGACTAAGCGCAACCGGCCGTTTATCTAAACGACGCTCGGAATTCTTATCAATCCATGGGAGCAGCAACATTCCAAGGATGAGCAGGCCCGGCAGCACCACGCCACCGATGATTTCCAACTGTCCTTCGAAGATTTTCAGGAGCTGATATAAGGGAAAAAAGTACCATTCCGGACGTGGAACAAATGTGGTGGTGTTCGGATCGGCAGGTTCACCTACAGGCGCACCGATCCAGACCGCCATACCGATCAATACGAGGGTTACCACAGCCATGCCGGTAAAATCCTTCCACGCCTGCTGCGGGAAGAACGGCTCGTCCGGTTCGCCGGATTCGTCGGTACGCTTCCATGGTGGTGTAATCCCTTTGATGACCACGAGATATACGTGGAGACCAATGAGCAGCGCAATTCCGATGGGAATCCACAGGATGTGCCAGATGTAAAAACGGTTGAGCGTTTTGATGCCCATCTCCGCGCCGCCCTGCAATATCCGCTTCACCGCTTCCCCGAGGATCGGAGCCAGCGCACCGACTTCTATGCCGACCTTCGTGGCGAAGTAGCCCTTCATATCCCAGGGGAGTAAATAGCCGGTAAACGCCATCCCCAGGACTAATACCATCAAAATGACACCAGCTGTCCAAATCCAGTGGCGGGGTTTTTTGTAGGCGCCGAACAGAAAGGTCCGGAGTAAGTGCAGGCCAATCAGAATGACAAATGCTGAAGAGGCCCAGTGGTGAAGACCACGGAGGAAACTCCCGAATGCGACCTGTTCTTCGATGTATTTAATGCTGGCAAGGGCCGTATCCGGCGTTGGAGAGTAATAGATGGCCAACAGCGCGCCGGTAATCACTTGCATGAGAAACAGCCAGAGCAGGGAGGAGCCGAAGATGTGCGCCCAGCCGACGCCTTTGGGTTGCTTTTCCGTGAGAAAATCGTTCACGAGATTGACAAACGGATTGGATTGTTCGAAGCTCATGCCTTCTTCTCCCCGAGCGTAATCCATACGCTGCCGTCCTCGATTTCGCTGGGATATTGTCGCAACGACTTTGGCGGCGGACCGGCAATGACTTCGCCCTCTTTATTGTACTTCCCGCCGTGGCACGGACAGTGAAACTCTCCGGCCTCCGTATTCCACGCGACATTGCATCCCATGTGTGTACAGATCGGCGAGAAGACCTTTAACTTGTCTCCCTGTCTGAGGACATACACAAATTCCTGGTCCTGTTTGATTTGATATCCCGCCCGCTGCAGCACCTGATACTCGACCATTGTCGGTTCGCCTTCCGGAATCGCCCGAAAGTCGCCAAGCTGGACGCGTTGCGATTGAACTTTTTCGTATAGCGGCTGGAGCAGGTATCGAATCCCCGGGATAACAATCAGCGCAGCCAATATCGACTGCGCACCGATCCACAGGTAGAGCAGAAATTTTCGCCGGGATTTGTCCAGTAATCCCCCATCGTCTATTGGATCAACCATATAGTCTCCACTGGTTATTTATGGATCACATCAAATAGGAGGAGAGAGTAGAAAAGCAATTGCCTCGCAGCAATTGGGATAAAACTACGAGGCAAATATTATTGGTGCAATATACGATTGATTAATCGTTTGCGTAGACGAAGTCATTTCCGTTAGCAATGGAGTGATATCCAATGCAGGCGGCATCTGCGCCATCTTCTCCGGCACCCTTCGCTACGCGGCCAGCCAATTTCACGCCGGCGTCATTTTCATCGAGTGTCCATCAGGTAGATATTTGGCGTAAAACCAGTCGTAATTATCGGAATCATATCCCTCGATGCGCGTCATAAACGTAATTGGCCCTGGTTGACTCTCATCCTCGGCAGGGTAATTTTCCTTGATGATCACCGATCCATACGGAAAATTCTCCAGGTCTCCCTTTGCAATATCGTTAATGTAGTATTTCAAATACGCCCCGTGCGGACTGTTCCCGTCCTGCCAGCCTTCGAGTCCTGGATACTGATCCCAGTTATCGGCATAATCGGAATATGCATTCCACATACTGTCAGCCATTGCAATATCCCGCTGTGTACCAAAAGGCATATCACTGGTATCATCATCGTTGGAATTGGTGGAACTATCGTTACAAGCGAAAACCAGCAAGCCGGCCAACAAAATAACGCTGCCAAATTGCAGCATTGATCGTCTCATAGGTTCACTCTCCTTCATTTCGTCTTCGGAATTCTGAGTTAAATAACTCAACGACAGTATAAATAACCAAAAGGAGAGCATTAGTAATCTGACTTACATCGGCTCCGTCAGCGGACTCATCAACGGAGCACTTAATCGTGCATATGCCCCTCATCTTCCGTGTGATGATCATTTTGATTCATCTCATCATGCCCCATTTCCATTTGTTCCCGGAGGTTGGAGAGATTAATGGTCTCCCGGAACTGGACAGTGGATTCCTTCTCAGAGGATAGTCCGGAGATTTTCACCGAGACTTTGGCCTTTTTCCCGCCAAGTTCGGACAGATCGAACGCCCCCCAGAGCATGGAATTTTTCATTTCCTCGGAGTGCTTCATCATCTCTCCATGGTCATCGTCCTTGGGGTCATCATCGCTCATTTCCATCTCATTGTCGTCCATTCCCATCTGTCCGTCATCCACATCGTGGTCCATCTCCTCGTTTTCCATCATGGCATGGGACTTGAGTTTGAAGGTATGTTCTTCCCCGGATTTCAGCATGATGGTGACTTCGCCCGGTGCGTCGTGCACATCGATGGGATTCTGGTTATAATCATAGGCAAATACCGCCAGCCCGTGCATCATTGGGACGATCTCGAAATGATGCTGCTTGGTCATCACCACGGCACCCTCGTGCTTTATGGCTTCGGTGTGGGAATGCCCGGATTCATCCTCCTGGTGCTGAGCCAGAACCTGTTGCCCACAGACCAAAAATATCCCCAGAGTTAATATCGATAGTATATAGCGTTTCATTTATTCCTCCCTTGTTTTGAATGTTGTGAAGATCTTAACAACCATTATCAATGAAATCCTCACAAAAGCGACACAATTGTATCACATCTGAAAAAACGAACGCACTGCGAGAAAATTGGTCATGCAAATTCAACATAACACCAATGAACGCAATGAATTTACGATTCGTTCCATGGACGGGAATCGTTTGTACTATTCCGAGGATTCAATCGGTGAAATATTATATTTCAGCGAGACCGCCATCACCATCTGCTCCTGGGTTTTTCCGTCCTGCACGCCCTGTGCGATAAAGCGTTTCACTTCCGTGGCTCCGCCGGGTGCAGCACAGTCACAAGCAGCCAGGTTATCGTTACAGTCACCGCAGGGGCACATAAAATTTTCGGCCACCTGGATGACATCCGCCCGCAGGGCTTGTTGCTCCGGGGATGTCATCGTCTGCTGGGGCGCATCATTTCCACCCATCAAAATAAATCCGATGACGATAATCCCCAGCACTCCGAGAACAGCGGCAGGAATTGGAATTGTAATACCGCTTTTGCCCGATTTCCCGGAAGATTTTTTCTGCGACTGCTTTGGTTTTTTACCTTTTCCTTTTGTTGCTGCCCCGCAGGACGAACAGAATTTTGCATTAGCTTTCAGTTCATTACCGCATTGTGTACAGTACATGATATTCCTTTGGTTCGCAGTGTTTATTAAATCAACAGGAAAGATGTCATCTTTCCTTTACTTTGCCACTTTTCGACAAGCGCAAAGTGACTTTCTATGTGGTCATCCTGAGCCTGTCGAAGGATGTGAGAATGCCCTACTCAGAATCATTGAAGAAAGAAGGCATTTTTTAATTACCCCTCAATACAGTCCAACGCTTCTTCGTCGGCACGTCCTGATCGAATTTTCACCACCCGATCCACATCGTTCACCACAATTAATCCGTCACCTGCTCCGCCAGTGTAGGCATTCTCGCGTATAATTCCAATGATGGTCTCAATGGCTGTCCCGCTGCAGATGAGCTCCAGTTTTGCCACTTTGGAGTACCGCTCCACGTATTCCATAGAGTACTTGGCTTTAGATTCATCGATGAGTCCCGGTCCCAGCGCCATCACATCGATCACAGTCACTCCGGTGAGTCCGATTGCTTCCAGCGATTCAATGACATCGTTGACTTTTTCCGTCCGGATGTAGGCTTTGATTTCTTTCATAAGTTTGCTCGCTTCCGATTGCCAGTTGTTCAACCCCTTCAGAGGGAAAAGTTGGAAATCGTGTTAAAGTGTTACAGTATTATCACCAGAGTATTACGTACTGCGTATTGCGTAAAATGAACTCCCAAAATTTTATCTACGCGATACGTAATACGCAGTACGCAATATTCATTTCTTTTACCAGCTTCTCCCCCGCTTAAACCCGTTTTACGGACTTTAAGCGGGAGAGCAAGCCATTTATTCCTCTTCCAACGCCAGGTTCACCACCGTATTCCGTTTCCAGAGATAGAAGATCGTCGGCATCACCAGCAGCGTCAGCACCGTGGCAGTGAAGAGACCGCCAACCATCGGCGCAACGATTCGCTTCATCACCTGGGAACCAGTGCCGGCACCGTACATAATCGGCACAAGTCCGAGGATAGTGGTCGCCACCGTCATAATCACCGGACGCAGTCGCTGAACCGCACCGTCGATGACAGCATCATAGACATCGGATGGTTTATAGGCGCCCTCTATCATCGGTTTTTCCTTCAAGGCATTGTTCATATACACGAGGATAACCACTCCTAATTCGGCAGCCACCCCCGCCAGCGCAATGAACCCAACCCCCACCGCAATACTGAAGTTGTATCCCAGCAGCCACATAAGCCAGAATCCACCTACCGTTGCCAGCGGCAGCGAAATCATCACTAAAATACTCTCGGTGATGTNCTTGAAGTGGAAGTAGAGCAACAGAAAGATGAGAACCAGCGTAATCGGGACAACTACCTGCAACCGCTTTTTCACCCGCTGCATGCTCTCGTATTGGCCGCTCCAGACCAGGCTGTATCCCTCCGGAAACTGCACGTTTTCGTTCACCACTTCTCTGGCGTTCTGCACGTATCCACCGATATCAGATGTATTCAGATCCACGTAAATCCAGGCGGTGCGGCGGGCGTTTTCGCTCTTAATCATCGGCGCCCCCTTGTTGACCTTGATTTCCGCCACCTGGCTAATGGGTATCTGTGCTCCGGTCGGCGTTGGAACCAGAGTTCGCCGGAGCTTTGTCAGGTTGTCCCGGAGCTCCCGGCCATACCGCACGTTGATGGGATATCGTTCCAGTCCCTCGACCGTATTGCCGACGTTCATGCCGCCGATAGCAGACTTGATCACGTCCTGTACGTCGCCGACCGTCAATCCGTACCGGGCGGCTTCGTCGCGATCGATCTCAAAGTCGATGAAGTTTCCGCCGGTGACGCGTTCCGAATAGACGCTGGCAGTTCCCGGAACGTCCTGCAATACCGCCTCGATCTCCTCACCGATATCGGAGAGAATCTGCAGGTTTTCGCCCATAAGCTTAATGCCCACAGGTGTTTTTATCCCGGTGGTGAGCATATCGATTCTTGTCTTGATAGGCATAGTCCAGGCGTTGGTCAGCCCCGGAAACTGTATGGCGTCGTCCAGCTGTTGGATCAGGTCGTCCATAGTGACGCCGGGGCGCCAGTGCTCCTTATCCTTCAGCGTGATGGTGGTCTCGATCATGGTCAGCGGGGCCGGATCGGTGGCGGTGTCGGCCCGGCCGATCTTGCCCAAGATCGGAAGAGCACA
>JAANXI010000153.1 GCA_018263365.1 Fidelibacterota bacterium
TCTATCGGGCAGACTGACCGAAATATTCCCGGCTGATGTAATCAATCGGCATTCCTCTTTCGGCTGCTCCGTGAGCGCTGCCCGTATTGAACCACCGGATGTTTTGGCATCAACCGTCCCGGCCACGCCCTCTATGGAGATGCTCCCACCGGCGGTGTGCGCTTCAAGAGTCCCACTCACTTCTCCGACACGAATTGATCCGCCGGAGGTTTGCGCTTGGGCGTTTCCGTTCACGGATCCCATAGAGATGCTCCCACCAGCCGTCTTTACGGTAACATCATCTCCCGCGCCTTTCAGCTTAATACTTCCGCCGGCCGTTTTGGCATCGACCGTGCCGGAAATATGTCCGAAATCAAGGCTGCCCCCGGTGGTTCGGGCCATCAGCTTGCCGTCAAGGTCATCAACTATGATGCTTCCGCCGGCCGTTTTGAGGTCCAAATTGAACTTCTCCGGCACCGTTGCAACAAACCTTACACGCAATTTATTCGAGTTATTAAACAACCCCAGGCCACTTTCTTCCTGCTTACCAGTCACAACGATATTGTTACCGTCTTGGGTGAAATCCAACTTGAACTCTTCAAAGATCGATTTCGCGGCTTTTTCACTGGACGCATCGGCAATCTGTTCAACTTCAATGGTAACCATATCAGTCTCTTTGGTGCTGACCGTTATAGCTCCCCGGTCACTGTCGATTGTCAGCGTTCCTCCAGGGTTGACTTTAAATGTTTTTTCTACGGTTCTGTCAATGTCGGCATAACACTGTGTGTTGATTAGGATAATTCCTGTGAGTGCAATAAAACTGAACAGGAACCATTTTTTTGACAAAGATTTCATAATTTTTCTCCCCATATAAATATTCTGATGTTCCTTCAATATTATTACAAGCAATGTGCCAGTCTTAAATCAAACTCAATTAAATTATTATTAAACAAAATCTTATAGACATTCAATATCCTTGTGTTACACGAGAGTTCATATACAATTGATATAAGAACATATCAAGTTGATATAGATCACACAACGGCAGTGTTTTAGTGTTCTTGTGTTCAAGTGTTAGAGTCACGTCAAAACCACGCGCGCTCAGCCCTTCTTACCGGTGTCACTAATTGGTGGACCGGGAATGAATGTGTTTGTTCGGCTGCGGTACTTCTGATACTCAGGATGGTCCTCGTACTTCTTCTCCAACATCGGTACACCTGAAACCTTTAGCAGAAAGAACGTCAGCAGCAATGGACTGATGAAAGTTACCCAGCCCCAGGCGACTGATAACGCCATAATCCAGATACCCCACCAGGCGACCGATTCCCCGAAATAATTTGGATGGCGGGAGTACTTCCAGAGTCCTTCTGTCATGATTTCGCCGCTCAGTTTCCTCGTTCGTTTGAACCGACGAAGCTGGTAATCGGCTATGGCTTCCCAGAGAAATCCGAACAACCAAATCACCATACCGATCCAGGTAAAGACCGAAAATCCACGGTTGTCCTGAAAATTTATCAGGATGACCGGTAACGAAAATATAATCATCAGCGATCCCTGCAAAAGAAATACCTGGAAATAGCTTCGCAAAACAAAAGTACTGCCCCAATTCTCCCGCCAGTTCCGGTATCGGAAATCTTCCTGTTTTTGTCGGTTCCGGAGATAGATATGGAGGGACAACCGCGCTCCCCATGCCGTCACAAACAAGGTAACTAACACCTAAATTGAGTGATTGTTGTGGATGAAATGTGCCAAGATGTTGAGATGAAAAGGTTTCGCGAAACCGGAGGCATACCCGGAGGGGCTGTCGAGGATTTCCGCGGTGCCTTAGCGCTCAACAGATTGGTGCAGATCGCCATATAAAATCGCTCAATTTAGGTTCATGTAAGATTGCATCTGTGGTGCACTCTCCGGGTCGGCGGCAGCTTTCATTTCCTTTAATAAATATTTGACCATAGGATGTTTAGGATCAGTCACGATTCACTTCCTTTCTGGTCTGTGTGCCCTGACTCAACAGCGCCTTCGCGACCTCCCCGTATCCGGTGGCAATCCAGTTCAGAATATGCAATACCAGCGGCGCAATGATAATCCCGAGCAGAAACAGCAACAGCGCCTCGTTCGTCGTATCCACGTGCCAGTCGCCGTAATCGAAGTCCCAGTTTTTGTAGGTAAATGGCGCTGAGAGCATGGCGCCGGAAATCGCAATCCCGGCGATCGTCACCACGAATGAAAACAATCCCATTGGAAACTTCAGAAATAGAAAGATGATGCCCTTCCAGGTATCCGGATTGACCAGATGGGCGCGAATGCGTTCCCATAGCCGTGTGTAGTTGGCTGGAGTATTGACAGGGCGATTTATACGTATGCCAAGTAATGCCTCCGCTATGTAGCGTTCCACTTGGGTGGCCGCCCATGCTCCGGCAAAAACGGCAACGAGCACGACGAGACCTATCCAGATAATCAGCAGGCCGATGCCCAGCGAGAACCCGACCACGATTCCGATGAAGTATAGCAGGCCCAGTGGGAACGCCAGCAGCAGATATATCAAATTGAGATACGTTTGCCCTCTGGCGACTACATCAAAATAGTTGTTCATGGCCTTCCCTATTTAATAACGCCATTTCGTCTACGATCTCTATTCGATATCAGCAAAGATCTCGTGGATGTTGCCATCCGGATCGGCGAAAAAGGTCGTTCGTTGTCCCCAGGGCATATCGGCCGGCTCCTTGATGCCTCTGGCTCCTTTGCTGATGAGGTTTCCGTATTCAGTATCGACATCTGTGGGAGTATTCACCGGAAAAGCCAGTTCAAAGGCGTGCCCTTTGGCCGGGATGGTATAACTCTCATCGCCCGTCGCGTCATACATAACCTCTCTGTCACATAAAGCGAACCGTACTCCATCGGATTCGAATTCCGCATACTGCTCCATATCCGTTTTGGGAATAAAACCGAGAACGCCGGAGTAAAATGCGAACAGCTCCTGGAAATTATCGGTCAATATGGCAATCAACGCAATTTTCGGTGACATAGGTTTTCCTTTCTCAAGTTTCCACCTTTACATATTACGTGAACCTTTCCCGTATCAGTAGAGATTTTCCGGAATGCGCTTCGCTCTAACTGTGTTCAAATATCCGGCGTTTCATTCGGTTCTGCAATCCGAATACGGAGTATACCGCAAAATCTGTCGCAATTGATAGAGAATCGAGAGCGCTAAAATTATAAAAAACACATGGTGGGAGAGATTTCCAGAATCACACCAGAAGAAAAACAGCCCCAGAATTATTAAAGCGATGATTGTTATCTGAGTCCGGGGAAAATCGAAAATCCTGATCCACTACGCCTCCTTTTTGAGTAGCGTCGCCGCTGTCGTCAGAATAGCGGGGATTCCCAGAATCGCAAGCGTAATGCACATGAGTTATACCATCCAAAATGATTTAGTGGAGAGAAAATATACACCGGAACCGGAAGACAAGGGAAGGGAAAATAACCGCCGGGATGATCCGGGATATCGTTTTTGAACGAAAAATATTCACTTTTGTAACCTCTGTCGGTTTCGTGCATCAAAAGGGCGAAAGGAATTTAATCAGAGAACCAGCAGAAACAACATTGGAGACAACATGACTGAACATCTGACAAAACAGGATTTTTTGGAAAAAGTGTTTAATTACGAAGAAAACGATGATTGGTCATACGAGGGTGACGTCCCGGCCATTATCGACTTCTGGGCCGATTGGTGCGCCCCGTGTAAGGCCGTCGCGCCGGTATTAGAGGAACTTTCAGAAGAATATGAAGGGCAACTGAAGGTGTACAAGATTAATACGGAAGAGGAACAGGAATTGGCCTCGGTATTTGGTATTCGTAGCATCCCCTCGTTACTTTTCATCCCCACGGAAGGACAGCCGCAAATGGCCACCGGCGCGCTTCCCAAAGATGCTTTTGTCCAGGCGATCGAGAATGTATTCGGAATTAAACCGGTAGCCCAGGCCGCCAACTAACTTTCCCTCTTCAAACTATTCGGGCCGTTGATTTATTCGATGGCCCGGATAGTTTTATTTTTTCTGCTTCCCAAAATTTGACAGAACTTCTCACCAATTTATTTTCACTTTTCTGGTACACAGAAGGTCTCTCTTGCGATCCAGAGTCGTTTGAATTCCACAGAATAGCCAGAGGGCAAACTCTTCGAGCCCGGCGCTATCTTTTGCTTTAGGGATGTACTATCCTGTTTATCGAACACCGCAAATCCGCCGCTCCCCTGCTCAAAGCGGCCTACCGCAATCAAACTGTCTTTGCGCTGAAAGTGATCCGGAACCGCCTGCCAGTCTTGCTCCCCTGAAGATTCTTTGACATCACTTTTTGGCCTGAATCTTACAAACTGGTAGGAGGTCATCGTGTATTCATCCGGCGCGTCACAGATGCCGCCGTATTCCAAAGTCACCGGAAATACCTCTATCAGAAACCGGTTTGCACCAATGGCTGGATCCGTGGCTAGTAGATTATGAATCTCGTTTAGGGAATCTCCCCGCATGATAAAAATTCCGCCGCCATTGTGAAACGGCCCCGCACCTATGAGCGAACCCGCCTCAGCCAGTCGTTCGATATTAGCCATGTGGCCCTCCTGCAGCTTTTGAACTACTGATTTAGGCAGAGAGTCCCGGTCGGGATTTGTATTCAGAAACACGAAAAACGGCTGCGGCTTTTCCTGAGAAATTCCGATGCCAGGAAAAAGAAACATCAGAAGGAGACAAGCGGATATAAATCGTGGCAACTTTTTCATTTCTTATCGTAAAATGGGGTTCATTTTGACGGATTTTCGGACTCCGGATTCCAGTTGTGCCAGTACCGGTGGGGCTTAATACCGGCGTTCTGAAATTCTCTGATAAGCCCCTTGCGAATATCGATTTTCAGGCTCCATGCGTCAGACGGGCTGTCTGTCCAGCCAGTCACCCAGCATTTAACGCCTTCCTTTTCGGTTCCCATTGTCCAGAATCGTGGCTCTTCGTAATTTGCGCAGTATTTACTCTCTCTAACAACCTTTTTTGCAATTTTCTCCACCTGTTCAATGTCTGTCTCATAGGATACCCAGAACTCCACGTGCTCCCAGATATATTTATCGGTGATAGAATAATTGATAAAGTCCTTACTCAACATGCGGCTATTCGGAAGGATATGCCGCCGCCAGTCCCAAATCTTGATGATAGTATGTGTTGGCGTAATATCCTCCACTGTGCCATACGTATCATCGATTAGAATCGTGTCCCCGGTCCGGAGTTGCCTGGACAGGGAAATGACAATACCGGAGATCAGGTTTTCCACAAACGGTCGCGTTGCGATACCGACTACAACGGCAGTCGCCCCAACAAGCAACGAAACAATGGTTGCAGGAATTTTTCCGATAAATGGAAAAGCAAGCGCGATAATCCAGATGATAAATACTGCGATCAGGAACGTCCGGCGGATAACGCTGTAGCGCGTCTGGATACTTTCCTGGGCATGATCCCGCGCGTGTCCCACCGGGCTGCGCACCGAAGACCCCGTCTTGACCGCATTAAATTCTTCAACCCGGGTCAGCCGTTCCATTCGGCGTTTTTCCAGGCTGGAGAAATAACGACGCAGCCACCAGAGGATGAGTATGCCTGATACGGTAACCGTGGCGAGGTAAATGATAGTCGTGTGGTTATCCATTGGATTATGCGGGGATTATCAGGAATCGATTAGTGCAGGATTCCTTTTTGGATTAGGCAGAGAGACAACTTTTTCATAGTCAAGACCAGTAAAATCTTCAATAATCATAGCCGTCCCTTGCATCTCCTCAGGGGAGTGGGTTGTGCTTACTCCCACCACTACTGCACCGGCTCTTCCAGCTGCCTCCATTCCGGAAAGGGAATCCTCAAACACGATACATGAGGCCGGAGCAACATCCAGGGCGGACGCCGTTTTTAAATAAATTTCCGGGTGTGGTTTTCCCAGTTCCACATTTTTGGCGGTCAGGATGGTCTGAAAATATCCGGCAAGCTGCGTTTTATCCAGCACCCAATCGGCATTGACTTTTGGTGCGGATGTTGCAATTGCAAGGGGAATGTTGTGCGATCTGAGCGAATCCAGAAAATTTCGTAACCCCGGCAGTGGTTCGATTGTATCAGCGTATAACTCACGATACAATGCTTCTTTCTCCTCGATATACCGGTTAATTTTCTCCTCAGTAATACCGGGGAACGCTTCTCGAAGCCACTCCTCGTTCGTCCGGCCAAACACTTTTTCGCGCAACTCCTGTTCGGTCAGAATAATATTGTGCCGGTCAAAAAACTGAACAAGCGCCCGGCGGTGGACCGGATTACTGTCGACAATAACCCCATCCATATCAAAGATAACGGCAAATTCCTGTGTAGATTCTTTTCGCATAAAATGAAATATATAAAGCAGAATAGCGAAATGGTAGCGGAGAGGGGTGGTTCAGGATGTACGGTGTCTGGCTACCACAATTAGCGCTCCAAGCAAAATCAAGAGCAGTAAACCACTGAAACTAATCCCCCACCAGTTAATCAATCGGGATTGTACCCACATCTCTTTCTCGCGAAATTCAAATACTTTCCCGCTGAAATCCCATGTCGCCATATTACCTTCCACGGCGTCGGCGTTGGTATCCAGCAACAATCCCGGCATTACCACTTTGTTGGTGTAATCGTTGGCGCCTACCTGCAAAATTACATCCAGGTCCCGGTCGATACGCTTCAATACCGTATCAATGGTATCTCTCAGGCCGGTCACATCATAGGTTTGGAGAATTTTGGTTAACTCAAACAGGACATCCGCAGTGCTGTCCGCATTTTCGATCACGGAATGGAACAGGGTATCTTTATTTGCCTGAAGTTTTTCCGGTGTCACTTCCGGGTTTTCCAGAGATTTTGATTTGGTGACCAGCGCCTGATACAATTCCTCAAACATGGCGCGGGCGCGCCATTCCTCAACTTTGTCTTTGATTTCTGCGCTGTCCTGATCTGACAGGTAAATGCGCAGTTCATCCCTGGTTAAAAAATCCTCAACGGGGACTTTATCGTATGGCGAATACCGATCATAGACTTCCCGATATCGGTAATAGCGGAAGAATAGCCCGAATCGTTTTTTTAGTTCAACAGTGAGACGGAGGGCTTCGTCGGTATCAGCATAGGAAGCATAGGTCGCCTGCATGGATTTAACATCCCGAAACGTTTGGGATGCCGTGTAATTGTAGAATGCGGTATCCTGTTCGTTCTTCGTATTCGTGATCGTCCAGGTTGAATCGGTGGGAATCGGGAAATAGCTGTCATCATGAGTTTTGTGCTTGCTCTTCACTTTCACGATCCGGTCACAGGAACCATCTGAATTTACGGTAGTCACGGTGGTGATTTCCCGGCAACTCAGTAACAATAGAGAAAATGCCAAAAGGATTACCGGTACGAGACTTCGCTTGCCAAAAATCATTGGTGAGCCTCCTGTACCATCAATCGGTACATTAATGTGAAAAGTTCTAAACCGGAATGCAACTCAGTATGTTTTTCCACTAACTTTTCTAGCGCTCTCTCGTCCAAAAATGGTATTCCCTGCGAAAAACGGAGCCGATCCCTCTCTGTTTTTCCGTCTCCTAAACCGAATTGTTGTAACATCCGATTCATTTCCAAAAGTCGTTTGGTTCCCATGTCGCCTGACCGCTTGTGTGCATACAGCATCGCTATCCGTTCTATTCCTGAAGCACTGCGCAAATTCACTGGGGTTTGCTCCGCCATTTTTTCCTCCAGAGAGGCGATTTGGCTGATCGCTATCACCTGCTCTGAAATAAAACTGCCCACAAGAATCCCGATGATTATAGTGAGAGCAATCCGCAAAGATCGGACGGTTATCCACCCCGGAAAAAATCGCTCCAGTTCCTTGAGGCCAGGTTTCAGTTTTGGCCTGCGAGTATGTTTTGATTCCGGTTTTGTCTTTGGTTTTTGGTTCTGTTCTGGCGCCGGAGGTTGTTCTGGTTCCTTCTTTTGTTCCCGGACTG
>JAANXI010000154.1 GCA_018263365.1 Fidelibacterota bacterium
TTAGGACGCCACAAACCCGACAACCAGGTAGATAATCACCGCAACCCCGGCGCTGGCCAGCGCATACGGGATCTGCGTATTCACGTGATCGATATGATCCGAGGCGGCGGCCATCGAGGCGACAACCGTCGTGTCGGAGATAGGCGAACAATGATCGCCGAACACTCCGCCGCCGAGCACGGCGGACACCGCAATCGGAACGCCCACGCCGCCCTGCATCGCCAGAGGTAGTGCCAGCGGCATCATCAGAGCGAATGTTCCGAAGGATGTCCCGGTTGAAAAGGCGATAAATGCCGCCGTAACAAACACAACCGCCGGAATCAACTGCGGCGTCAGGAATCCGGAGGAGATTTCCGCAACATATTTACCGGTTCCCAGTTCATTGCAGGTATTTCCCAACGAAAAGGCAAGTAGCATGATGACGCCAAGGGAGATCATCCCGCCAGCGCCCTTGGTGGAGACCGAAATTATCTCATCGAGGTTCATGATGCCTTTGCTGCGGTATAGCACGCCCGCAACCACAATAGAAGTCACCACCGCCCAGAATACAGACGTTGATCCTGATCCCCGGGTAATGTCTCCATTTCCGGTGATATACAGCGCCAGCGGCATCATCGCCACCATCACCACAACCGGAATAATCATATTCCGTGCGTGATGCCGGATATTTTCCTTCGCTTCCAGCATGGTGATACTGTCGTCCATTAGCGGTACAGCGCCGTCTCTGAGTAGTTTACCTTCTTCGCGGACGCGTTTTTCGGCCCTGCGCATCGGACCGAAATCTTTGCGGCTGAGCACTATAATGAGAACAAACACAATCGCAACGATCGAATAGAAATTCAGTGGAATCGAGAGCAGCAGGCTCGAAACCGGATCCTCGACGCCCTGGGCGGCGATGAGTCCGATAGAAAATGCGCCCCAGGCGTTCAACGGAATCAGCATACAGGCCGGCGCAGAGGTGGAATCCAGGATATACGCCAGTTTTTCCCGGCTGATTTTCAGCTTATCAAACAGGGGACGGGCAATCGCGCCAGCCACAAGAATTTTGATGCTGCTCTCAATGAAAATGACAATGCCAAGTATCCAGACCAACATCTGGGCGGAAAACCGGTTACCGATGATATTTTTCCGCGTCACATACTCCACAAATCCATCAACACCGCCGGAACGCTGCATGAGGGCAATCAGGCTGCCCACAAGCACGCTAAACAGGATCACACGCGTACTCCCGGCGTCCGCAAAGACAGTCACCAGGGAGCCGAGCGCATCGGTAAATCCGGTGAGTGGGTTCCAGCTATTCATGATAATCCAGCCAAACCAGATGCCGACAAACAATGAGAGCATTACCTGCCGCGTCTTCATTGCCAGTGCAATCGCCACAACAGGGGGAAGTACAACCAGCCAACCGTGTTCAATCATGGGAGAGGTCCTTGGAGAGAGTGTTTGAAATTATCGCTGTCACATTACCTGAGGAGAGTCAATTTTCCGGTGGATACATAGTGATTATTCAGGGTAATGCGGTAAAAATATTGTCCCGATGGTACTACCTGACCTGCGCTATTTAAACCGTCCCAGCGATGACGATAGCTCCCGGTCTCCGAATAACTTGTGGAGAATCGGCTCACTTCCTTTCCAGAGAGATCAACGATCTGGATCGTCACCTCGCCCGGTACTGTAATATCGTATTGGAACGTCGTCGAAGCGTTAAACGGGTTTGGATAGTTCCGCACCGTCAGATACTCAGGAAAAACCGATGCCTGTGTTTGATCATCCTCAGGCTGTATGCCGACTGCGCTGGAGTCTTCCAGGTAAAAGGTATAGGCAACGCCCCCTTTGTCAAACCAGGAATGGGAGAGTGAGTACTTGCTGTGCTGGTAGGCATATCCATCTGATCTGCCCGGATCATGAACAAGGGGATCGCCGTCCTCATCAAATCCTGCAAGCATGATCAGGTGCCCAGCAGAGGATATTGGGAGACCAACTGACATGACAATACGTCCGCCGTTATTCAGAATCTCCCGGGTTTCGCTCCAGGTACGGTAGCGGTTCACGGTGCCTTTGAGTCCATATTCCGAGGCATTTTGAACTGTCCGCGGCCATACTCCGAAGATGTCATAGTACGGGTCGCGATTATCCAGTGCGAACTGGTAAGGATCCACATCGATGCCATAGCTCAACAATACCATTGAGGCTGACGTTGGTGAGCAGATTCTGCCGCCGATTTCGTCGTCCACACTGTACTGGAAAATATGATCGGTGTCGACATAAATAGGTTCGGGATCATCATTCAGAATACTAAAGTAATCCGCTTCATCTGTGGTCCTGGAATCGCTGACAGTCATCGAAAGCAGATGGATTTCGGGGGAAGGCGTTGCCAGGTCATTCCGTTTCATTTCTATTTTGAATTGCCATTGGGTGTGATACGAGTAGAAAATTCCGGTATCGATGGCGATACGTCCATCACCATAGGAGGTACTTTTCCCTCCGGACCACAAATTGTCCTTCCAGTAGCCGACTTCCAGCCATGGGGACCATCCGGAATTATACGGCACGCGAATAAAAACCCGGAAGCCGCCGTCATCGCCGGGAGCTTTGCCGTTCCATGAAGGCAATGCCCGGTTGAACGGCTCTGCCGATGATTGCGTCCGGAAAATTATTGAACCGGACGTTCCTGAATCAATTAAACCAATGCCCTCATTCTCAGAAAGCGCGACAATATTCGTTAACTGTTCGGCTTCGTAGAGGAGGGAGTCAGCCCCTTCCAGCATATATTGCTGATCGGGATAATGGGAGGCCTGTAGTTCCATCGATGGTTGGATGACGAGTATTCCAAAAAGGAACCCAACCAGCAAATATTTAATAGCATACATAGAATTTAGGTATTCGATAGATGATAGCCGCTTTCGCATGTTTGGTCCAATTGTTAAGTGTGAAAATCTGGAAAATACCGCAAGTTTTCGGCAGCCTAATTTATACACGCCGGTGAAGGAAAAAAACTGATTGTTTGCAAAATTCAGCTTTGCAAATCAACGACTGTCAATTTCCCGCCCAGGTTACCTATTGCCAGTGAATCCCCGTCAGTATCGGCGCCGGCAAAAATGAAATCGTAACCAGTGCTGTATTCCCAGTCGACCTCTTTAGAATCGAGATTTACTGCACATAGTGCGCCTTTGGTTGTTCCGAAATACATGTGGCTGCCAACTTTCACAGGAAAAGAATCGAATACCGGTCCGGAAAGTGGGATCTCTGCTGTGCGCTCACCGGTGAACCGGTTGAAGGCGATGGCATGACCGGTCAGGCTTCCGAAGAAGACATCGTTCCCGTGGAAAATAGCTGAGGAATAACTCGGCTTACACGTCTCCACGATCGGGCTGTTCCATTGATAGTCCACCTCGGCACCGGGAAACTGCCACACGACCTCACCGGTTTGGGACTTCAGGCAGTGCGTGCGGTAATCGTGGGAGACAAAATAAAGGAGTCCGTCGTGAATTTTCGGGTTACAGGTGGCGGGCGCAAAGTGGGGCGTGTTGATGAACTTCTTCCAAACGAGTTTGCCGGATGAGGCATCCACACAATAGAAATAACCGTCCCAGGCGCCAAAATAGATGTTCTCCCCATCGAACTCCGGCGTCGCTTTTACCATGTTCTGAGCGCGGTAACTCCAGAGCACATCACCCGAATCGGGGCCGAGAGCGTACATAATTCCGTCGCCAGTTCCGATGAATATCGCATCGTCAGTCACCTTCGCCGTGGCTATCACCGACCCGTTCAGCGATTTTTTCCACAGGATTTTTCCGGTAGCCGGATCGGTGCAATAGAAATTGCCTGAAGGCGTGCCGTAGTAAAACCTTTCTCTGCCGACAACTGGAGCAGAGAGGATGGCCCCTTCGTTTTGCGATTTGTGCCACCGAATGTCGCCTGAATCTTTGGAAAGCCCATACAGGTCCCCGCCGTCTGTCCCGATGATGATCAGATCATCGAAGTATGCCGGTTTACATTGGATGCCGGACTCGAACTGTTCTTGCCAGCGCACGGAAATGGCATCGGTATCCCTGGAAAAGCGGCCCCATCTCCGCGCCTGAACCTCTGTTGTTTCGCCTGGAGAGCAGACCATGATTTCGTAGTCACCATCGGCCAGATTCGAAATGTCGCCGGTAACGGCATTTTCATCTTTGACTGTCTCAAGTGAATTGCCGTTTACGAATACTTCGAAGTCTTTTCCCGGAACTTCGGAGACCGGAATTTGGATTTGCCCGTTGGTTGGATTTAAATCAGGAATATCGATGGTATTTACATTTCCGGAAGTGAATGTGGGTATTCTCGCCTGTTCACTCGTGGACTTTTCCACCGGATCCCGGTAATAGAGCGTGATCGTATTTTGGGAAATCTTGTAAACATTATAGCCTGTTTCCGGCGGATGCGTCGAGCCGGCAGTGATAAGGCGGCAGCCATTAACCTGGATATTGCGCTGGGAATGAATATGGCCGGCGAGCACCGCGGGAATGTTGTAACTGGCTATTAATTCGTACAGAGTATGCTCTGAACCGAGAAATCGATTTGGAAGCGAGGGCGGGTGATGGAAACCTAGAATGGTCGGCCTCGGCTGCCAGCGCTTCAGGTGCTCTTCGACCCAGGACAATTCGGCAGGATCGAGATAGCCGTACTGTTCCAGTAATATAGACGAATCTAAAGCGGGGATATTGAGATAATCGTGTTCTATGGCAAAATGCGGACCACCGAATCGTTCAATAAATGCTTGCTGTCCTGTACGGCTCCAGCGGGCGTCGTGATTCCCCATCAGATTTTAATATGTGAATTCCGAGGCCTCCATAATCTCCCGGTTTTCGTCCAGTTCTTCCGCCCAGCCATGCTCTGAATTGTCACCAGTCGTGAGCACAAATTCGGTTTGCGGAAACGTCTCAGCGATATCCTGCAGTACGAATTGCAGGTCCTTTTGCGCCGCTTCAGCGCCGTTGTGCGTATCCGTGATTTGCACGAACCACCAGTCCGCGTCTCTGGAGCGAAACTCAGGTGTACAGGCCGCCGGACCGAGGAGTAAAAGCCCGGCACCGCCGCCAAGGGCAGTTTTAATAAATTTTCGACGGGAAATCCCCGATGGGGGTTCCTCCGGCATTGAGACTACTCGTTTTGGTTGGTGAGGACTGAATCCTGGACAGGGTAGTGCAATTTCAGAAAGGATTGCGGGTACGGCGGCACTGCCAACCGATTGAACGAGCCGCGCTTCATCACAATCATCTGAGTATCGTTGAGGTCGAGTTGTTGGAACTGTTTCTCGTTTATTTGCGGCGGATGGACCGTCTTCAGGGAATCCAATGTTTGCCGCATGGCGGAGGTAAATTCTCCGGAATCCTGGCGCTGAGATTCCAGATATTCCGCGTAAAGGTTTGACCGATAGTAATTCTCCCAGCGATTTACTTTATGCCGGACAACCGCCGTGGTATCCAGTCCCCGTTGGTATCCGATGTCCGCAAGCACTTCGTCCCTGATTAACTGGCCCAGCGTGTTTTTGAGCCAGACCGGCGCAGCTTTGCTTTTATCTGGCATTTTTAGTCCGCGCCCCAGTGCGATTTCCAGAAAATCCTGCACCGTCCAGGTCCGATTGTCGAACGTTGCGAGTTTTGTCTTCTTTTCCTCAGGCGGGAGGTCCAGTTTCCAGCGCACTTCACGGGTGGGGAGCGCAGCACGCAGAGTATCCGGATTGGTCTGCTGCGGCTTTTCCGGTTGCCGCTGCTTAATGTACTGGTGAAGTATCGAAATACCCTCGTTATTGACATCAATGGACACCTCTTCCATAGCGCTCAACACGTATTCTTTGGACGCTTTATTCAACACGCGTTCCTCCAGGCGCTGCCGGGTTTTACGCTTGTGCTCTTCATATTTTTCCGTACTGCGCGGAGTGACATCTTTGACAGAATCCAACTGCATGATCATGAAGCCTTCAGGCGTTTCAATGATATCAGTGACCTGACCTTTTTCTAATCCATACACCCGATCTTCAATCTGCGGCTGCATCTGTCCCCAGCGGACGTTGACCGAAGGCGGTTCGAGTCCGGCTTTGTACACAATTTCGAAGGCCTCTTGGAAATTCGCTTCACCGCGCGCGAGCAGGGAACGGATATATTCGGCCTCTTCCCGGGTTTGGAAGGTCATATATTTCAGCAGGAGCTCCTGGCGGCTGCGACGGAGTGCTTCGGAATACTGCTGGTCCGTAATGTTCGTTTTGCTCTCCACATCGGCAAAATACAGCGCCTCCCGGACCTCGTCCTTTTCAATCTCTTTGACCTTGAACTGATACACTCTGTTGGTATCCAGACGTAAATCAGCTGCGGCTTCGGCAAGCAACATTTCGTCAATCAACGGTTGGAGATAGGCTTCCTTTTTTGCCGCAGGAGAGAGGCCAGGCAAAGGTCGGTGCGGCGTAAATTCCAGCCGATAGGCTAAATCTTTGGGCATTACATACTGCTGACCGGCGGAAGCCAGGGCATCACTGGGAATTTGGTTCGTCTGGTCTTTCGGAGAACAGTGGAGCAATAAAAGAGAAGCGCTCAGGAGGAAAACCGTTTTTTGTATTTTCATAATCTCGGGTGTTAGCGGTTCGAATTTTCGTGAGGGTAAATATAAAAAGACTGGCGGATGTTCCATACTGTATTCTGGCCGGACGATACAAGTTATTCATTTCCAATGATGTAATTTCTCATCTTGTTTTCAGCGCGTATCTTTTGTACTCTTAGAGCGTTTAACGCAAGTGTACCAACGGATTAAATAATATATCCTGAATGAAGCCAATTACATTTATCCACACTGCGGATTTGCACCTGGGCAGCCCGCTAAAGAGCATCGGGGACGTTTCCGAAACGCTCCAGAGTAAACTGCACAACGCTACTTTTGATGCACTGTGCCGCATTATCGATGCGGCGCTCTCCAATGATGTAGATTTTGTTCTGTTCTCGGGCGATGTCTACGATTTGGAATCCCGCAGTATCAGAGCCAGCCGGGTTTTGGCGGAGGAACTATCGAGACTGAAAGAAGCAGATATCCCAGCCTACATTATTGCCGGAAACCACGATCCGTTAAGCCGGAATTCCGGTCACGTAGTAGAGTTACCCGATAACGTTCATGTATTCGATACGGAAGCCGAAACCGTCGAGTTCATCAAAGATGGCGATCTCGCTGCCCGGATTCTTGGTCAATCCTACCGCAGTTCATCTGACAGCCGGAAGATGTACAGCCATTTCACTGCGCCGGATACCTCGGTCTGGAACATCGGGATGCTGCATACCGCCCTCGATCCGAAGAACAATAATTACGTGCCGTGCAATATTGATGATTTAAAGTCCAAATCCGATATCCATTACTGGGCACTGGGACATATTCACGATCGGCGGATTTTGCATAAAGAGAATCCGGTTATCGCCTATCCGGGGATTCCGCAGGGACGTGACACGGGAGAAACCGGAGAGAAGGGATGTTTCCTCGTTGAGTTATTGCCAAATCAACAGCCGAAGCTCACTTTAGTCCCGACTGCCTCAATTCTATGGGATGTCCGGAAACTGAATATCAATATCGGAGATGGGGAACCACCCAAGACGCTCAACGAGTTGAAGCGCCTTTTTCGAACTGAGATAGAAAAGTTACGATCCGGAGATTCAGAGGATTCTGTCGCAGGAAGGATCATCCGCTGGCACCTGACCGGGAAAGGCGATATCCACGAGAAACTTGTAGAAAATCGTTCCGAGGCTTCTGAAGACATCACTGAAACACTCCGGAGGGAATTCGGCGAATTGGACCCGTTCATTTGGACGGAATCAGTGCACATCCGCACAGGAAAGCCGGTCCCGCCATTGGATGAACTGGCAGGCCAGAGCGAACTCTTTGGGGATATCCAATCCGTAATGGAAGAGATGAAGACCGATAAGGAATTGACGGAGTTCGACGACATCCTTGGAGAAATCTGGGAGACCGATGGCGACTACGAGGACCCAGACTACGAAAAATTTATTATGGATGAGGAAACCCTGCAAACCATGATCAGCGAAGCAGGGCAGCGGATCGTAGAATCGCTGTTGGAGCGCCGGAATAACTCATGAGAATCCGCGATCTGCATATCAACGATTTCGGGATTATCCAGTCACAGTCCGTGACCGGTCTGGGCGAGGATGTGAACATCATCGGTGGCCCGAACCGCGCCGGGAAGACGACATTTATGCAGGTACTGCGATACCTGGGATACAAATTCCCGAGGACTGATATAATACCATCACCAAAATATACACGGATTCGTGCTACACTCATTCTGGAGAATGGCCAAGAAACAGTATTAGAACGAGACGGATTTGCAGAACCTGTATTAAAATCATCAGATAAATTTAACTTGGAGGATATTTATCCGGTAGACGAATTCACCTATCGACAGTTATTTACCATTAGCCTGGACGAACTGAATCGCCTGCCTGCTGGGGTGGAGAAAAAGGAGACCAAGCGGCTCCAATCAGTCCTGTTGGGTGCCGGGCTGGCAGACGCCGCCAACCTTACTGACGTGTTAAGCGAATTCCGCAAGAACGCGAATGATATCGGTGGAGTCAACGGCAATCCATCAGTCAAAGAATTCAAAGATGCCAACCAGGATATCAACGAAGCCATCGAAAAGCGCGAAGCAGCTTTGAGGCAAGTCGACGAATACCGGGAAAAGCAGACCACAAAGCAGGAGATTGAGGATGACCTAATATCTCTGGAAAAAGACAAAACCGAATTAGAGAAAAGACGGGACCGTCTAGAATATCTTAATCAGTATTATGTCACTTTTTATGAATACTCAGAACTGGAGGATTCGCTTAAACAGGACGAAAATATAATACTGCTTGAAGACTTTCCCGATGAGAACATTCCTAAGGCAGAACGATTATTAGAATCGTATTCCTCCATTGTGGAGGAGTACGAGAATCTTCTGGGCGAATTTCGACAATTAGTACCGGACGAAAACTGGCGGGATGTGAAAACCGCACTGCTTGAGAATCAGAGCGAAATAAGGGAGTGGTCTCAGCAGCTCTCCGGTCTGCAGGAGCGCCTGAAATCCCTGGAAGAAGATCGGGAAAGACATGACGAGCAACGCCGTACCATCATCGTGGAGATGCAGCAGATCAACAGCGACTGGGGCGATGATTTTTCCGCAATCCAAAGCTTTGACACGGATTTCGTCACCCGTGCGCATCTGCGGGAGGAGATATCAGAATACAAGGATGTTACCCAGAAAAAGGAATCGATCGAAGCCGCGATAGAGGATCTGCGCGAGGAAATTTCCACGTTTGAACAGGAGATGGAGCAGTTAGAGGTGTCGGAATCTGCGGACTCGAATCGATATTACTGGGCAAGTGGTTTTCTTATGGTTGTGGGGATATTACTCGGCGCGTTGGTAGTACCCTGGCTGGGAATTATCGTGGCCGTTGGCGGTGCACTCGCAACCGTTATAACCTATCTGAGTCAGACGACACAATCGACTGGCCAACAGCAGGCGAACCAGTTACGCTCCGAAAAGCGTATGCGTAAATCGAAATTGGTATCCCGTGAGGCTGAACTGGAGGAGGTCAAGGCAGAGTGGGAATCGCTGAGTACGAAAATCACCGAGTATAAAAATCAACTGGGATTGGGGCAGGATGTCCACCCGGATACCGTTCGTGAATTTTACGATGATATCGCTGACCTGAAAAAGCGAATTGCGAAGGGGGAGCAGACGGGTAAAGCCATAGAGCAATCACGAAAATCCATTACAGAAAATTTGCGCACTTTGCATGGGATTGTTGCGGAGATATTTCCTGATTTCGCGGAGAAAGACCCGACCATCAAAAACGCCGTATCGGACATACAAAAATTACGGACTGCTGCTGAATGGCTCGAATTTGCTCAAAAACTGGACAGCGCTCAAAGTCGAAAACTCGAAACCGAGGTGCAGATTTTTTCGTTGCTGAGTAGCGAAAAATCGCAGATGTCCCTGGAAGATTCACTCGCTCCGGATGAGACGAAACAGCAGTTAGAGGAATTCCTGGAGCAGGGGCGGAAATACCAGGAATTGAAGGAGAAACGTAGTAAAGCAGATTCGCTCCGGTATTCTATGGAAAAGGGCTTTACGGACAGAATCCGGGCTGCCTTTGAATATTCTGCTGACGAATCACTACCTGAATCATTTGACGAATTCTTGCAGTATTTGGAAGTATCATTCGAAGCCTATTTGTCGGAAGAGGAAATCCAGGAGAAGATGAAGGAAACATCCGAAGAAATCAACCAAATTGCCGGCAAAATTTCAGATATGCAAAGCGAATTGGAGCGAGTGAAGGTAGATTTAGATAACTTGGCCACCACCGATAAACTCGAAGAGGCCCAGGAGCAGATTGACAAGGCGCGAAGCCGCCTGGAACCGTTGGCGAGAGAATATGCCGTTAATCGTATTGCTGAGGCCATTCTCGAAGAGGTCCAGGAGCGGTTCATGCATCGAACACGGGATGAACTGCTGAGCAAAGCCAGTAGTTATTTCCAACAGATGACCTCCGGAGATTACGAGGGGATCTCATTACCGGATAATCTGGAAAATGCGGATTTCATAAGCCTGACAGACAGCGGCAACGCAGTCGATACTACGGATTATCTGAGCCGGGGAACCCAGGAGCAACTTTTCCTGAGTGTGCGACTCAGCCGTATCCAGGAGATTCAGCCGCCGCTGCCAATCATTCTGGACGACAGCCTGGTGAACTTCGATAGCGCCCATCGACGGCAGGCCGTGGACATTATTGAAGAGCTTTCCAGAACTAACCAGATCTTCGTGCTGACCTGTCACCCGGAAATTGTGGAGTATGTGGAGGCGTCCGACGCAATGATCAAGTATTGGACGATTGAAGATGGAATAATTTCTTCCAGCGATTACTCCGGTGTCGTAAAACATTTGCAGGAGTAAAATCGCTTAATTTAGGTTGTAGTATTTTTGCATGTTGTTGAGCAGAGGTGGTCAACCATGACCGTATTTGTATACAATACTTATTCAGGACAGTGACAATGAAAAAACCACTTATCCTTTTTCTTGCTGTTTTGCTAATGGTGAACTGCATCCCCGGGAATTCGTTTTCACAGGAAAATTCCGATTTCGGGCGTTACGAGCGAAAGTCAATATCGTACATCCCTGCCATCTATATCCCGCGTTCGGAAGCCTATGAGATGCGGAACAACGAAATCAAATTTCTCATTAAGACCGTGAAAGAATACATCGAGATGCCCCGGTTCGACTACAACGAACTCCCGGAAAGCCTTACCGATAAATTTGTGCGAAAGGCCCGTAAAATGGGCGGCG